>JADFYM010000119.1 GCA_015233035.1 Magnetococcales bacterium | reverse complement strand
TGCCCAACGACCCACCCGCAAGATGTTTACGTCAGACGCTCATACCAGAGCCAGTCGGAGATGTCCAGACAAAAACAGTACCGCCGTGATTCTGCATCGTTTCCGGTCTGGAACAAATTCACCCTGATCCGCACCGCCAGACAATCGCCTGGATACCTGCCCGTTCACTTTTGAAATGCGCCTGCCCTGGAATTTCCCTCGTCATTCGACCCGCATGGCAGTAGACTGGCTTTGCTCAGAGATTGACTGACCACCCTAACTGTGTATTTGGCAATGAAACAAACCCAGTGGTTCATGGCGGTTGGTATTGTCTTCAGCCTGGCACTCTTTTTTCTGGCGGTTTTTGCCGAAGATCCGTGGGAGGACCATGTCTATAACAAGGCTCCCCCCATTGCGGCGGGCATGTCGGCCTTCCACCGGGATGGCCGCGAACGGATGACCTGCTCCAGTTGCCACGAAATGATTGCCAGCAATCCCAACAGTGGCACCCCCTACACACCCGCACTCGTCGAAGGTACGCCAGCCATTCCCTCCCATCGGGATGGGCGGGATCAAATGGCCTGCTCCGACTGCCATCAAATTTTGCCCAGAATGCATCCACCCCGGAATGAGGCACGTGCGCCCCTGGGGGCCGCTGCCATGGCGCAAAGTGTGCCCGCCGCACTGACCGTGGCCATGCCCGCTGGCACCATGCCACCCCGCACCCCTGCGGCCGCCGCCTTTGACCCCGAATGGCATGAACGGTTCATGCCGACGCGCTTTCAAGGCAAAATCCTGCGCGTCGTCGAGGATTCCATCCAATCCGGTCGCCTGAACACCCATATTCTGGTCTATGACGGCATCAACGAACCCACCTGGATCAACCTGGCCCCCAACCGGTATCTCGAACAACAAGGGTGTCGCATCGGCATCGGCCTGTTTGTCAAAGGAACCGCCTACCAAGAGAGGGGCACCATACAAAATGCCCTGCGCTACGCCAAAAGCTTTTCCATCAATGGACAGTTTTGCCGCTTGCGTGACCGCCATTTGCGCTGTGCCTGGTCGGGGGCTGGCTTGAAGGAGCAGGATGAAGAATGAGTCAAACCACTATGTCTCACAGCATGACCGATGATCGCAACAACACGCTGTACCTGCTCGCCAGCTTCAGTACGCTGATCATTGCCCTGGCCGTCGGTCTGCAACCCCTCTATCTGGACGATGCGTTGCGCATCCCCTACGAAGAAAGTGGCATCATCAATGCCCACCTGATTGTGGTCACGGAAATTGTCAGCCTGTTTTTTATCGGCTATTTAAGATTCAGGCAAACACAAATCGGCAGTGAATGGCTGCTGTTTCTCGGTTTCCTGGTGGCAAGTATCGGTGCCATCCTGGCACCTCTGAGCCATGAAATACCGGTTGTCTTCGGTCTCAGCGGGTTGGCCTTCTATTATCTGATGCGCATTTTGATCTCGCTGGGTGCCCACACGGCGCAACTGGAAATTGCCTCCATGATCGGCAAGCTCTCCCTCCGCGAGGCCATGCCCCGGATGATGATCCATAAAACGATCATGATGGTACTGGGAGGCGCGGTCATTTTTGCCATCCTCATGCAGATTCCCCATGATGCTGGCACCGTGTATTCGGTCATGGCCATCACGGCCCTGATCGGGATTGGGGGGGCCTGGGTCACCCAACAAAAACAGGTCATCCTGCCCACCGCCGAGGAGACCGCCGACCCCCCCCTGGTGGATGTCGCCTGGCGGGTGGTCGCGCAGGATCCCCGCATGCAACTCAGCCTGGCCACCACCTTTTTTGCCCGGGCAGACATGATCGTACTCAGCCTGTTTCTCTCCATGTGGCACATCTCCATTGCCGATATGGTCGGGGTCAGTCGTGTCTATGCCACCGCCCATGCGGCAGGTTTGATCGGGCTGGTTGGGCTGATCCTGCTGGCCGCCATCCCCTTCTGGAACCGCTTGATGGCCACCCACAGCCGGGTGACCGCAATGGGCATCAGCCTGGGCATCTCCGGCCTGGGCTTCCTGCTTATGGGTTTGGTCGTCAACCCCTTCAGTTGGACCATTTGTGTCCCTCTGGCACTCATCGGCTTCGGGTCGGCGGGCAGCCTGATGGCACCCAAAATATTGACACTCCCCCTGCTCCCCCCGGCCATGCTGGGAGCGGTGCAGGGGCTTTTTTTCCTGGTGGGCAGTCTGGGAATTATTGTCCTGGTCCAAAGTGGCGGCTATTTTTTTGATGCGGTCGGCCCCCGCTCCCCCTTTGCCCTGCTCGGGACAGGCAATCTGCTACTCATGCTCTACGCCATCTGGCTGATTCAGGGCGGCATGAACGAAACAGCCCAGCACGTGCTGCTGACCAAAGGTCGCCATCGGCTCGATCTCAAGCCGCTCATCGGGCTGCTGTCCCTGTTGCCCATCCTGTGGCTGTCGGGGCGGGTGTTGCTCAGTGGCTATGTGCCAGGCACCTCTCTCAGACAAATGCCGGTCGGCTTCATCAACCGCTATCTGGGCGACTGGGCCTTCAACTTTTTATTGATCTCGCTCTCCTTGCGTCCCATCAGCGAGTTGAGCCATATCAAGCAGTTTGGCCAATACCGGCGCATGATCGGGCTGTACGCCTTCTTTTATGCCACGCTGCATGTCATCACCTTCGTCTGGCTGGAATGGAACCTGAAATGGAATGACATTGTGGCCGACATTTATAAAAGACCATTCACCCTGCTGGGAGTGGCAGCCTTTGTCATGCTGGTGGTCCTGGCCGGAACCTCCACCCAGCAGGCCATACGGCGATGGGGCATCCAACGGTGGAAGCAGATCCATCGCATGACATATGCGATCAATATCTTGATCGCCTTGCATTTTATTTTTGCCTCCACCCATGATAATGGGGAGCCGTATGTGTATTTGATTCTGGTGGGTTTGTTGCTGTGGTATCGGTTTCGACAAACATATTCGGGGCGAGGATCGGCTTGAACTGTCGGGGCTTCGCCCCGGACCCCACCAGGGGCTTCGCCCCTGGACCCCACCGGGGGGGATAATCCCCCCCGGACCCCCTTGATCATGATTGGAAAAAAAGGGTGGAGGGGGTCTGGGGGGGGCGGTTCTCCGCCCCCCCCCCAGGAAGGACCGCTTCGATCAACCGTGATACTTGTTGGGCACCCAGGTCTGCTCATCAATGGGCGGCCGCACATAGCCGGAGGCTTTTTTCCGGGGCGGCAGTTTGATCGGATCTTTGGTGGTCAGCAGATCTTCATACGGGATCTGGCTCAACAGATGGCTGATGCAGTTGAGACGGGCATGGGTCTTGATGTCTGCATCCACCACATACCAGGGCACCTGTTTGATGTCCGTGTAGGCGAACATGGCATCCTTGGCGCGGGAATAATCCTCCCACCGCAGACGGGATTCCAGATCCATGGGGCTGACTTTCCACTGTTTGGTGGGATCCTTGGTGCGACTGACGAACCGTTTTTCCTGTTCCTCGTCACTCACCGAAAACCAGTATTTGATCAGAATAATGCCGGAACGGACCAGCATCCGCTCAAATTCCGGGCAGGAACGCAAAAATTCCTGATATTCCTCGTCGGTGCAAAAACCCATCACCCGTTCCACACCCGCGCGATTGTACCAGCTCCGGTCACAGAGAACCATCTCACCAGCGGCGGGCAGATGCGGGACATAGCGTTGGAAATACCATTGCGTTTTCTCCCGTTCGGTCGGCGTGCCCAAGGCCATCACCCGCACAATGCGGGGGCTTAGTGGCTCGGTGATGCGCTTGATTACCCCACCCTTGCCAGCGGCATCGCGCCCCTCGAACAGGACAATCACCTTCAACCCCTTGACCTTGATCCACTCTTGCAGCTTGACCAACTCGATATGCAGCTTGGCCAACTCCCTGAGGTAGTCTGCCTCGTCCATTTTGGCGACTTTTTTAATTTTGCCTGTCTTCGCATCTACGGCACATGGGAGTTCACGGGGTTCCTTGGCCGTCTTGACCTTGGCCTCCTTGGGCTCCTTGGCTTCCTTGGGCTCCTTGGCTTCCTTGGGCTCCTTGGCTTCCTTGACTTCCTTGTTCTCCAACTCTTCCGCTTTTACTTCATCATGCTCAGTCATACGAGTCTCCTTTGGCGTAAACATAAACCATCATCATGAAAATGACACTGCAACGTTATTCTTTCAACCGGCTTATCGAGGTGGATTTATACCACCAACCCCCTTGTTCCGCCAGTAATGGAGAAAAATGGCCGCATATTTGTCTGTCATTCCCTGCCAGCCTGGAGAAAGGGAACGGCTGCGGAAAGGATGGATTGCCCATCAAAACGCTGCTATCCTGATCTTCATCCGTGGGCGTTATGGTTGGCAAACCGCACACAGAAACGGCCCCAGGCGATGTGGCTGCACACAACAGCACAATAAAAACAACATATTATCATTGGTTGAGGCAAATTGATCCATGACTTCTCCAGCCATCACCCCGGAATATATCGAGCAACTCGAAAAGCTCAAAGCCGAATTGGAGTCCATCACCCGCGCATTGGAAAACATGGCGGGAAAAAGTGCCTATGAAGTGGAAGGCAGAATCCGAGAATTTCAAGACAAAGAAAGTGAAATCAAACGGTTCTTGCATGAGCATGTCATGAATTGACGGTCTCTGCACCCACGCCTGCCGGCAGGGTTTCCCGGCAGGCATGACCTTCAGCTCGGATGGAAAAATGCCAATCTGGATGGCTTTTCTCACAGTTACCTGCATTTGGGGCAGCACCCCGCTGGCCATTCAATGGAGTCAGGCCGCCGCAGGATACCAGTTCGCCGTAACCGCCCGGATCACGGTGGGAGCCCTGCTGTTCCTGTTGCTGATACCCTGGCTGCGCCGGAAGCCAGCCCCCGCCAAACGGATACTGGTGGTGGCCGTGATTTCTGGATGCAGTTTGTTTGCTGGCATGTTTTGTGTGTATTGGGGTGCGCGCTTCGTGCCGTCCGGGTTGATTTCGGTGCTGTACGGATTGGGCCCCATGCTGACCGGCCTCATGGCGACCACCTGGCTGAAAGAGCCGTTCACCAGGACCAGAATGGCCGGTTCCCTGCTCGGCATTGGCGGTCTGATGGTGCTTTTTCACCAGGACGGCACCCTGGGGGAACACGCGCTGATGGGCATCGGCATCATCCTTTTATCCGTCATCATTTACTCGGCAGGCAACCTTGCCATCAAACAATGGAGTCACAATATTTCGCCCCTATGGGTAACGGCTGGCTCGCTCTGGGTGGCTTGTCCCTTGTTCCTGGTCTCTCTCTGGCTGTCCGGGACACCCTGGCCCACGGAGATCAGCGGGAAGGGGGTCGCCGCCATCTTCTACCTGGGGCTGATCGCCAACGGGTTCGGCTTTGTCTGTTTCTATTATTTGCTGAGCCGGGTGAGTGCCACCAACGCGACCCTGGTCACCCTGACTGCGCCAGTCGTCGCGTTGTGGATCGGTGCCGTCTTCAACCAGGAACCGGTCCATGACGGCCTGGCCTGGGGAACACTGCTCATTCTGGGCGGGTTGGGCGTGTTTCAGTGGGGGATCATCCCCTGGCCCAACCACGCGGCACCAGAAGCCATGGAACAACAAAGCTGACCGGAGTCCCCTGCCGGGGAGGCGGAAAACCGCCTCCCCAGACCCCTCCACCTTTTTTTGAACCGTTGCCAGGGAGAAACAACCCGTCAAACGGTACGAATGCGGTTGGCACGTGCCCCCAGTTCCTGCGCCGAGGACGACGGCGTCAACCGGTACAGTTCCGCCAAACCCTCTGTTGCATTGGGCGGCAGGTTGTGTCTGACCCGCAGGCGCACCCGCTCGATATGGGTGACCAGTGCGCCAACGGCCTGGATACTTTCATATGTTTTTGCACTGAAAACAACATGGCCGACCGCCTTTCCCTGCGGGGTCTGCGCCTTGGAAAAGATGCCATGCTGGACAACCTGTTCCTCTTCTCCCCAACTGAACGTCAGCTCCAGCATGGTCCCATTGGACAGGAACGCCACATCATAGGGCAACACAAAGCTGCACCCCCCCATGCTGATATCCAGGATGGTGGCATCAAAATCGGCCCCACCCTCGCTTCTGATCCGCAGCGTTACCCCGGTCGCGTCGGAATATTCGACCCGGACGGCATCCCGTCGCAACGCCTTGCGCACAATCTCCGCCGGAAACGCCATCGTCAATGGCTGCGCAACGCCTCCCTCCACGCCATACGGATCCTCGTCTTCCGCGTCCACCCGCTTGCCCTGGGCGGCGGTTGCCGGGGAAACCCCGTGCAGGGGACGTTTTTTGGGCACGGAGCGCAGGCTGGATGGGCTCCCGGCGACCGTTTTTCTTTTGCCACCCAGAGCCGTCATGCCACGCAATGCGTGCTCATCAACAAAACGGGATTTAAATTCGATGACTTTGCCGTCTTGCATAAAAGTCAGCGTGGCGATGCGACCCGCTTTTATTTTTTCATTGCCTTCCGGTGGAATGGTCGGGCCAATCAACAGGTAGGCACCGTCGCGCAGATATTCGCTGGAAAACATGCCACCCTGATCCGGTCTCGTCTCTCTTTCCGGCAACAACCGCGTCTTGTATTCCAACACGCTGCCCCCCAGAGAGACGCGCACCTCAGCCTTGTCCGCCACAGCGCGCATGAGCACCTCCACAATCTTTGTGGCAGTCGAGAGCGTTTCATCGCTGGTGCTGGCACCAAACCCCTTATTCACAAACATTTCTTTTTTCGCCTTGCGGCCATGCCCAGTCAGTCGGGCCACCGCCTGACTGACCGATTGCCAAATGCTCGTTCCCATTTCTCTTCTCCTTAACCATGAGCGACAGGAAGATGCCGGTGCCCCCCGTGATGGCAGGATCCCACCTTCATTATTTGCCTCTTTGGCTCACATTGCAATATATTTTTGCAAATTATTTTGGCTCTCCTGCTGCTGTCCTGTAACCGGGTTCAGCACGGTTGGCAAACCGTTTTTTGGCTCATGGCAAGGAAAATCCGTTGGCGACCACCCCATCCTGCTGTTCGAGCGATTCGGCAACACGCTGGATGGCATCCAGCAAGGTCTTTTTGCGGATGGGTTTGGCCAGATGGCCATTGCACCCGGCGATAATGCTCTCTTCTCTCTTGTCCAAAGAGACATGGGCACTCAACGCCATGATGATCAAAGGGGCACGTCCTTCCGCCTGTTCCCACTGGCGAATGGCACGGGTGGCGGCATACCCATCCATGTTGGGCATCTGGATATCCGTCAGCAGCAGATCAAAGGTCTCTGCCCGTACTCGTGCCACAGCCTCCAACCCATCGTTGACGATGACCAAATAATGCGGCGTCTTGTGCAGATAGGCCTGGAGCAACATCTGGGTGTCGGGAGAATCTTCTGCGATCAGGATACGCAAAATCCGGGTGGATTTTTCCATCGTCTGGGCCACAGGGACCACCGAGGCGGCGGCCACGGGCACCGGACGCGCTGGCAGGGTAAAAAAGAAGGTGCTGCCCTGCCCCAACTGGCTTTCCACTCCGATCCGGCCCCCCATGAGTTCCACCAGCTTTTGAGAAATGGCCAGCCCCAAACCGGTGCCACCATACCGTCGGTTGATACCCGAATCTGCCTGGGTAAAATGCTTGAAAATGTGCTGGACATTGTCTGGCGCAATGCCGATACCGGTATCCGTCACGCTGAACAGGAGGATCCCCGACTCCTGGGAGTGCCAGGTCAGGCGCACCGATACCTGCCCATAATGGGTAAATTTGATGGCATTGCCGATCAGATTGATCAACACCTGACGAACCCGCCCATCGTCACCCAACACGGCAGCAGGCAGCCCGGAGGCCACCTCCCACCACAGATGCAGCCCCTTGCCCTCCGCCTCCATCTGCATCAAATGGGTCGTCTCCTCCACCACTTGACCAGGAGAAAACGGCAGATCGGACAAGGTGAGTCGTCCCGACTCAATACGGGAAAAATCCAGCACATCGTTGATCACCCGCATCAGGGCCCGACCCGACTGGTGCATGGTCTGCACCAGATGACGTTGGTCTGCATCCAGAGCGGATTCCAGCAACACATCCGATATGCCCAGCACCACGTTCATGGGGGTACGGATTTCGTGGCTCATGGTGGCCAAAAAATCGCTCTTGGCTTGACTGGCAACCGAGGTCAATTCCATGGCGCGATGCAATTCACTGGTCCGTTGGGCCACCCGCTCTTCCAGACCATCCCGCTCCTGTTGCAATTCTGCCAGCAGATCGGCGATCGCCTCATACACCCAACGTATTTCAGCACTGGCAAATTTTTGCAAGGCGGGCAGTTTCTGGCGACTGATCCCCGGTCGCCGCAAGGCCGTGGCCAGATTGCCCAACGGTCGCAGCAGCAGAAATAACAGTGTCCAGACCAAAAACAGAATCGCGACCATACTGCCCAACCATTGCCACAACTTGTGCTGGCCTTCTTTCTGCAACTGCTCGGCAAAGACACCGCTGTAATACAGACGGAACAAACCAATCGGCAGGAGTGATTTTTCCGAAGTGATGACGGATTCTGCGGTAAAGTCGTTATGCTGGGTGGCGGGCACATGATCAATCAATTTTTTACCGTTCAATTCTTCCAGGACAACGCCATCGAACAAATTATTCCCCGTGGTCGGATCTCTGGCCGTCATGATTTGACTGATCAACACATCGAGTTGAAACGTGCGCTTTTCCGGCTCGGCAATCTCCATGGCCGCCGCCACATTGGCCGCATACAGCGGTTCCAACAGTTCCAGCTTGGACTGCTCCTGGAAACGAATCTGTTCAATCACCACATTCTGCCAATACCAGCAGATGCCACTCAGCATGAACAGAACAATCACCAAAAAAACCAGTACGATGCGCGTTACCAGGCGATCAGGGGAGATGCGAAATAGATTATTCATACGTCTTGGCCACCTTGAGGAAAAGTGTGTTCATGCGTATACCAGACTGACGCAAGGTGAGCAGATTCAGGGCAGGTTTTACCTGGGTGGAGATGAACAGACCGGTCATGATACCGTTCTGCACATCCCCTTCAAACGGCGAGAAGAGGACGGCCTTTGTATGGATACTGAACTGTTTGATTGCTTCGATTTGCCGTGCGGTCAACGGTTCGGCCAGAAAAACACCCGCCACGGCTTCCTGGGCGAATGCGCGGCATTCGTCCACCATGCACAGCGCAACCTGAATGGGAAATTGATCGATGACCTGGATGGAATTGTTCAGCGTGTTGGCGACTTGCTCCCCGCTGGCACGGTTTTCCCGATAGACCACCAGCAGCAACAGCTTGCCCGCCGCATTTTTTTGCGCCGCGAGGTCCAGATTGCCCCCCACCAGAGAGGGAAACATCTTGATCCCGAGTTGCAGATAGTATTCGTTTCTGCTGCCCAGACAAACCCCCTCCGTGACGCACCCAATGAGCGTCAAGAGCAGGACAGCCAGGAGAGAGAGTGCTTGTTTCACAGTCCGCCACGATCATTCTTAAAATTGTTGACATGCCACAAACCCGCTTCTCCCTCTACCCCCTTCACGAGATTCAAGGGGATTGAGAAGCGGTTATTCTGTGCATCTTAAAAATCATAAGACATGACCACCCCCCAGGATCGTCCGGGGCGGGGATAATCTTTGGGCAGGTCCGGGTAGGCCGGTTCCATCATCCTGGCATCCAAAAGATTGAGCATGGATAGACGTAACGTCACATTTTTTTGCAGAAAATCCGTCTTGGTCCCGGTCAGATTGATCGTGTTGTCCGCCCCCAGTTTGGCCCGCGTATCGGTCGGAGCGCGATTGCGTTCTCCGACGTAGCAATCCTGGAGGGCAAAGGTATAATTGGGTATGGGTTGCACCAGCAAGCCCGCATGACCCAGCCAGTTGGCCGAACCTTCCACTGCGCCACCGGTCGCCTCATCCTTGCTGTCCACGTAGGAAATATTGCCATCCAGCTTGATCGCATCGGTCAGGGAATATTCCATCTCCAGTTCAACCCCATTGAGATCCGCGCCCGTGGAATTTTTATAAACACCCGTCAAATTATCACCAACGATCATGTTTTTCAGTTCAGAATGGAACAGGGTGATGCGACCCACCTTGTCGGGCACACGGTAAATATACCCCAGTTCATAGGTGTCAATGGTTTCCGGTTTCAGTTGCGGATTGCCTGTAATGACAAAATTTTTGGCATACAGCTCCAGAAAAGTGGGCGGACGGAAAGCCTGGCCGAATTGGGCTTTGAAAATATGGTTGTCGGTCAACCGATAGACCAGGGCAATACGCGGCGTCACCGCATCGCCCACATCATCATAATGGTCAAAGCGCAATCCAGAGGTTATGTCAAAGTGGTCCGTGATGGCATACTGATCCTGGAGGATCAACCCGGTCAATGCCCGGTTGGCCCCCTCTTTGATCCAGGTCTTGTCCGCTTCGACCCGCTGCCAGGGTTGCGGGGCCAGGGTGATCGGGTCCACATTGGCCTCGGTCCAGGCATCGATCAATCTGGTCGACGCAAGATCCAGTCCCAGCAAGATTTTGTGTCGATCCCAACCGCTCCAGGTGGTCTCCAGCCCGCCATCGAATCGCTCCTCGCGGACAAAATTGCTGCCGACAACCCCGGCGGGATGGAACAGAGGGTTCCCGGTCGAATCGAGCGAGACAAATCCAGGGGGAAAAAAGGTCAGATGATCCATTGCCATCGAATATTGGGACCAGCCAAGCTTGAATTGGGTGTTCAGTCTGGGCAACAGATCAACCTCCCTTTTCAAATTCAGGCCCAGATCGCCCTGGTTCCAGATCAAACGGTCGTCGGGCGGGGGCAAAGCATCGGTGGCACCAAAACCATCGCTGGTCGCAGACTCGAGATAGCGGGCCTCCAGCGACCATTTTTCATAGCTTAACGTGAGGATGCCGGAACGCTGCTGTTTTTTATCGATCACCGGACCGGGCGCGTAGGAGATGCCCGGTTGATTGATGGCGGGCGAGGACAAAATGTCCGGGCCGCTCATCACCCGGGCACCGTCCGAGGAGAAGCCCGCCAGATTCAGGTTCATGGTAAGCCCGCTCTCCGGGCTGGTATAGGTATAATATCCCCCTCCGGCATAGGTTTCATACCGACCATAGCCCGCGAAGCCCCGCTTGCCTTCCGTGCGGGTGACAATATTGATCACGGCGAGAAAGGCATTCTCGCCATACACGGCACTGCCCGGACCGCGCACAATCTCGATGCGCTCAATGGCCTGAATGGGCAGGCTCAACGGCGGGGCGGGATTGGCGGTGACGGAGTGGTTGACGGGATTGCCATTGAGCAAAATTTTAACCTTGCCAGAGCCCCACTTGTCCACACCACGCACGACCAGGTTCTCAAAAGAGACATGCATGCCGGGCACCAGCGCGAAAGCGTCGAGAACCCGCGTAACACCCTTGGCTGCCAAATCATCGCCATACAAAACGGTGACCATGCCGGGCACAAAGTCTGCGTTCATTTTGGTCTTGGTTGCAATGGAGGTGCTTTCCTCCATAACCGACATAAGTTCCCGCAGCGCAAGCTGCTCCTTTTCTCCCGTTGAGGGGGTAACATCCGGCCATGACAGGGGAAAATGGCTGTCTGGATCCGCATGCACGGGGCGGACGGTGCCAGCAATCAACAACAGGCTCGCCATGAAAATTATTTTTTTCATTTGATTCCAGTCCAACCAGTCATTAATCTGCACCGGTCTGCACCCCACTGCGGTACCAACCGGAGTGCCATGGCAAATCGTGGTCGTATCCTCCACGCAGACGCATTCTAGCATACGGAATCGCATGGCGTAAAACGAAAAATGCCGCATTAAATGCATCATGGGAAAAAACAGCACAGGATGCGTCCACCGCCTGGGAAGCGGTGCCGATCCGGGGGGTGACCGGGTGACCGGGTGACCGGGTGACCGGGTGGCGGTGCGGCAACGGCCCGCCAATATTTTGCAAAAAAAGCATAAGTCGCTAAAATATTCTTGCAATATACGCCTAGTGGTTCAACCAACCTGATTTGACAGGTAAAGTTTTATGGGGTCCAGGGGAGATTATCTCCCCTGGCGGGGTGCAGGGGCAGAGCCCCTGCCAGGAGTGTACCCCTTTCCGGGGCTTCGCCCCGAACCCCACCAGGGCTCTGCCCTGGACCCGCCAGGGGGATGATCCCCCTGGACCCTCAACCATTTTCAGAACCAGTCAAATCAGCCTGGTTGAACCACTAGTGGACAGAAGTGAAAATCAGTGACCCGTCCACAAGGACATGATACGCTGCCTGCTCACGTTAATTTTTCTCGGAGGGCTGGCCATGGGACAAGGTCTTGAGTCTGCGATCTCTCTTTTTCTG
>JADFYM010000118.1 GCA_015233035.1 Magnetococcales bacterium | reverse complement strand
ATGACGGCATTCAATTCAGCCCTGGGACTTGCGGTGCATGCATCGTCACCCACTTATGACATGCTCTACAGCGGTGAGTGGGTTCACCCATCCGGATAATTGGCAAGCAACCGGATAGGCAAGAAACAAACCTTGCTTATGGTGTTGGAGCGGTATGGTCTGGACAGGTGCGATGTCGTTGGAGCGAAGTGAGGTTTTTGGTGTGGTGGAGCGGGAGTTGTGCAAAAATGGGATGACACTTGCCAAGGCTCGGTGGTACACTGAAAAAACTTTGCAGAGGTCGCTTTGAAGGAGTTTGTCAGCCATGCTCGCAGTGTTGCCGCAGAGGTCACCACAAGAAATTATCGAGTTTTGTGTGCGCCCGGAAGAGAAGGGATTGATTGACCGGGCCGCCCAGATGGTGGGACAAACTCGAGATGAGTTTATCCGGTCCGCTGTCAGGCAGGCAGCGACAGATGTTATCCTGGACTGCACCCATATCGTGGTCAGTCAGGAAGAGCATGATGCATGTTTGGCGATTTTTGATGCCCCACCACAGCCCAACGAGAGATTGTGCCGTACACTGCAAACACCCGCACCCTGGGAGCAGTGATCCATTGCCGTTTGCCCTGCTTCCCCCTCTCGATGCGCATCACATAACCGCCCACTTCTGTTCCGGGGAACCGACCCTTGACAGGTGGCTGAAAGAACGCGCACTCAGCAGCCGGGCAAACCACACTGCGCGGACGTTCGTCCGGTGTGATGGCTTGAACGTTGTTGGGTTTTATGCCATTTCGATGGGTGCGTTTGACCCTGCGGAAGCGACAGGAAAATTTCGGCGCAATACGCCGGAAATCATACCTGTTGCCTTGCTGGCGCGTCTTGCTGTGGACCGTACTCGGCAAAGGCAAAGATATGGTTGTGCCTTGTTCCGCGACAGCGTCCAGCGTGTGCTACAGGCATCCGAATTTATCGGTACGCATGGCATGGTCGTCCACGCCATTTCTGAAGAAGCCAAGGCATTTTATCTTGCGCTCGGGTTTGCTGCCTCCCCCATCAAAGGTATGACTCTCATGATATCGTTGGCTGATTTGCGGCGTGGCTTCGGGGCATGAGTGAGCAAATTTCTGGGGAGGCGGGTATACTGTGCGCGGGCATAAGTGACACTTCCTGTTCCGTCATTCCCGCGTAGGCGGGAATCCATTTGGCCTGTTGGACCTCCTGGATTCCCGCCTGCGCGGGAATGACGATACTCGTCAATTGTGACCGTGCGCAGTATAAACCGCCTCCCCAGACTCCTCCACCCTTTTTTTTAAATCATGATCAAGGGGGTTCGGGGGGGATTATCCCCCCTGGTGGGGTCGGGGGCGAAGCCCTGCCCGGTCCTAACCGTGATTAAACCGGCGGGCCAACTCCCCCAGAATCTGTTCCGGCGTGATTTGGTATTGGGCCAGCATGACCAGACAGTGAAACCACAGATCGGCTGTCTCATAGATCAGGGCATCGGCCTGCCCGCTTTTGGCGGCGAGCAGGGTTTCTATGGCCTCTTCGCCCACTTTTTGCAGGATTTTATCTTCCCCCTGCTGGTAAAGGCGGGCCACGTAGGAGTGGTCGGGATCGGCCGTCTTGCGTTCCAGCAACCGCTGGTAGAGATCCGCCAGGACATGTTCCGCGTCGGTTTCCCTCATGGTTTGCCACCATAGATGGCGGTGGGATCTTTTTCCACCGAGGCGATCTCCTGCCAGGTGTTGCCTTGTGCCTCCAGGTAAAAGCAATTGTGTCGTCCCGTATGGCAGGCCACGCCCACCTGATCCACCAGCAGCAGCAGGGTATCCCGGTCGCAATCGGTGCGTATGGCCCGAATTTTTTGGATATGTCCCGAGCTTTCCCCTTTTTGCCAAAAGGCCTGGCGACTTCTGGACCAGTAACAGGCCACGCCGGAGGTCAGGGTTTGGGCCAGGGAGGCGCGATTCATCCAGGCCATCATCAGCACCTCGCCGCTGTCAAATTGCTGGGCAATGGCAGGAATCAGGCCATCAGCATTAAATTTCAATCCGTCCAGATCAGGCAGTTCGTTCATGGTGCTCCCGTTGCGATAGGTAGAGAAGGTTGGGTGGGGGCGTTAAATACGTACCGTGACGCCATGGGCTTGCAGATATGCCTTGGCTTCGGGGATGGAGTGCTGGCGAAAATGGAAGATGGAGGCGGCCAGCACAGCGTCCGCTCCCCCCTGTTGCAGCCCGGCCAGCAGATGGTGCAGCGAGCCCACCCCCCCGGAGGCGATCACCGGTACGCTGACGGCCTCGGCAATGGCGCGGGTCAGGCGCAGATCATAGCCTTGCTGGGTGCCATCCCGGTCCATGGAGGTGAGCAAAATTTCTCCGGCTCCGTAGGCGGCCATCCGTTCGGCCCATTGCACCGCATCCAGGCCGGTGGGTTGGCGTCCGCCGTGGGTGTAGATTTCCCACCGTTGGGCCAGGCCCTGGGCATCCCATGCGACACATTTGGCGTCGATGGCCACGACAATACATTGCGCACCAAACTGACCGGAGGCCTCCTGCACAAATTCCGGGCGAAAGACGGCCGCCGTATTGATGCCCACCTTGTCGGCCCCGGCGTTCAGCAGGCGGCGAATATCGGCATTGGTGCGAATGCCGCCGCCCACGGTCAGCGGGATGAAGACCTGCTCGGCGGTTCGGCTGACCACCTCCAGGATGGTGTCGCGGTTTTCGTGGGAGGCGGTAATATCCAGAAAGGTGAGTTCGTCTGCCCCTTCCTCGTCATAACGGCGGGCGGCCAAGACAGGGTCGCCCGCATCCACCAATCCTTCAAACTGCACGCCCTTGACCACCCGTCCGGCACGGACATCCAGGCAGGGAATAATTCTTTTGGCAAGCATGGCTGTCATTATCCCATCGGTGTACATGGAAACCAGGCTCCCATTTAACCATTCCCTGTCCGGTCATGCAACGGCTGGGCACCAGGTATTTTGGGATATAATGACGGGAACAGCGTGTTTCAGCCATGGACGCTCTTGACAGGAGGGGATTACCCAGGCACCATGCGCCCCGGCCCACGTTTAGGCACTCAACCAGCATCGAAAATACTCCCCTTGAATATTGTCCTGGCTACACGCAATCACAAAAAAACGGAAGAGATGCGCCGCATCCTGGCGGGGACGCCTGTTCTGTTGCAAAACCTGACCGATTTTCCCTCCTGTCCCGAGGTGGAGGAGGATGGCTTGACCTTTCAGGACAATGCCGCCAAAAAAGCCCTGCACGTGGCGCGTTTTACCGGCCTGCTGGCCCTGGCGGACGATTCCGGCCTGGTGGTGGATTGTCTGGGTGGTGCGCCGGGAGTCCTGTCGGCCCGCTACGCCGGTCCCCATGCCAACGATGCCGATAATCTGCACAAGTTGCTGGTGGATGTGCGCGCCTGTCTGGGCCACCACAGCCCGCAGACCGCGAGAACGGCCCGGTTTGAATGTGTCCTGAGTCTGGCCCGCCCGGACGGCTGGTTGCGGCACTTTCAGGGCAGCGTCGCCGGTCATATCATCGATGTGCCACGGGGGACACAGGGGTTTGGGTATGACCCTGCCTTTGTGCCAGACACCAAAGACCAGACCTTTGCCGAAATGTCCGGGGCACAGAAAGACGCCATCAGCCACCGGGGACGGGCGTTGGCCGCTTTTGCTGGCGCATTGCATGAGTGGGTGGGGGAATAATCCCGGACCCCCTTGATAATGATTTATACTGTACGCGGTCACAAGTGACACTTCCTGTTCCGTCATTCCCGCGAAAGCGGGAATCCACTGGGTCTGTTGGACCTTCTGGATTCCCGCCTGCGCGGGAATGACGATACCCGTTAATTGTGACCGTGCGCAGTACAGAAAAATGGGCGGAGGGATCTGGGGGGCGGTTGTCCGTCTTTCCGGCAATGGGGATGATTGCATCCCGTTTTTTGTTAGAAATTGCAAGGAGATATTCATGTCAAGACTGGTCCCACCCCATGGTGGTGGTGCGTTAAAGCCGTTGCTGTTGGAGGGCAGTGCTCGGGATGCGGCGATGGAGAAGGCCAAAACCCTCCCCCAGGTACGCATGACATCGCGTGAGTCCTGCGACTTGATCATGCTGGGCATCGGAGCCTTTACACCCCTGGACGGTTTTATGGGCCAAGCCGATTGGCAGAGCGTCTGCGAAAAGACTCATATGGCCAATGGTCTGTTCTGGCCCATTCCCATCACCCTTTCGATCAGCACCGAACAGGCCGCTACCCTGCACCAGGGCCAGGAGGTGGCCTTGGTGGATGACGAAAGCAGCGAAATTCGCGGCATTCTCTGCGTGGCGGAAAAATATACCATCGACAAGGGCCTGGAGTGCCGTTCCGTCTTTCAGACCGAGGATATCGAACATCCGGGCGTGCAAAAGGTGATGGAACAGGGGCCGGTCAATCTGGCGGGCCCGGTGCAGGTGTTGTCGGAAGGGGCATTCCCGGAGCGGTACAAAGGCATTTATATGCGTCCGGCGGAGACCCGTGCCCTGTTTGAAGCAAAAAAATGGCGCAAGGTGGCGGCCTTCCAGACCCGCAATCCCATGCACCGGTCGCACGAATTTCTGGTCAAAATTGCCATTGAGATATTGGATGGCGTATTGGTGCATCAGATCCTGGGCAAACTCAAGGCAGGTGACATTCCGGCCGAGGTGCGCACCGAGGCCATCAATGTGTTGATTGAAAAATATTTTGTCCAGGATACCGTCATACAGGCCGGTTATCCCATGGAAATGCGCTATGCCGGTCCCAAGGAGGCTTTGCTGCACGCCGTGTTCCGGCAAAACTATGGCTGTTCGCACCTGATTGTGGGCCGCGATCATGCCGGGGTGGGCGATTATTATGGTCCGTTTGACGCGCAGTATATTTTCAACCAGGTGCCCGAAACGGCCTTGCGTACCCGTCCCCTGAATATTGACTGGACCTTCTATTGCTACAAGTGCGAAGGCATGGCCTCCATGAAGACCTGCCCCCATGGCAAAGACGACCGGTTGCTGCTCTCCGGGACCAAGCTGCGCAAAATTTTGTCGGAGGGCGAACCCGCTCCCAAGGAATTCAGCCGTCCCGAGGTGCTTGAAATCTTGCAGAAATATTATGCCGATCTGGCGGAGGCCGACAAGGTGGAGGTCAAACTGCACAAGGCGGCTACCGGATAGGTGGTGTTGCAGGGAGCCTCGTTTCCGGGGAGGTGGCAGGGCCACCTCCCCGGAAACGGGGAGTTTTTATTCGTTTTTCGGTTCCTGTTTTTGTTCCTGGGTTTGTTTGGTGCTTATCAAGCGTCCCGCTACAAAAATGCCAGCCAGTGAGACAACAACACTGCCGGCAGCACTGGCTACGAAATTGGCGGTTGTTCCTCCCTGATACAGCGCAGCCAACAGCACTCCGAAAGCCATCGTAGAGACCGCAAAGCCAAGCCACTGCCCCAAAGCTTTGCTGGTTTGTTCCTGGAGGACGTGTTGGGTGTAAATTTCTTAAGTTTTCTGTTTTAGCTCCATCTGCCGTAGATTTTCCTGGGCAACAATCTCAAGATCCTTTTCCTCGAGTTCCACACGTTTCCGCTCCATGGCACGACGATGGGCCGCTTCGGCCTTGACCATCGCAATCAGGATGTTGGGAAGATCCGGGTCAAACTCACGCAGTTCTTTGAGTTCTTTAGCCGGAGGAATCGGCGAGGTCCATAGACTGGCAGAAAATTCAGAACGATTGGGTTGTTCCTGGTCGGCAGCAGTGGAGGGAGGAAGCGATCTGCCATCGACAGGCCTGCTTGACAACCCCCCATACTCGGCAGTGGAGACAGAATGCTCGTTGGATGATAATACAGCCAGAGGTTGGCTGTCACCGGTCACCGGATTTACCCCGGACTTGTCCTATGACTTTCCTCCAATCTTTTCCAATAGATTCCCAATCCTTGCGCAGGGCATCCCGATCCGCTTCCATGGGGTTCTTGGTCTGTAGGGTTGGAGAATCAACAGAGCCATTACCCAATTGGACGCTTGCAATACGTGCCGCTTCTCTTCTCACCCGGACGCGACTGGCGCGCAGATGGATATTGGGATCTCTGACGGAACAGGAGGAGGCCAGCGGAACAATCTCCAGGATGTTCCCCATGCCCTGTAGAAATGGAATCAGTGTCTCTTTTTTAATGTTCATCATGGCTCAATCAACCAGGAATGGAATCGTTGCGCGAAGCCCCACATGTTCTGTGAATAAACGGACCGTTTAATGGTTCCATATTTTGCCAGGGTTGTCAAAAAAATAGTCTGTTGCCAACCCTCACACAGGCTCTTTCTTCCCCTTCCCGGTCGGCGCATCGTCGGCCTGGGGTGGTTGGTCCAAAGACTCGCCCGGCAGGCTTTCCACGGTATGGCTCAGCCCGTAGACCACCAGATAGGGCAGTTGGACAATCTGCCGACCGGCCCGCATCTCCAAGACACCCCGCTGGCTCATTTGCTGCCACACCACCCGGTAACGGACAAATTGACCGGGATCGGTGGCAAACCGCAACCGCACCCGGCGGGTGATCTGACTGCCCACCTCGATACCCAGCCCTTTGCCCACCGCCAGTTCGGCCTTGTTTTCCAGCAGACCCCACAGGGTGGTCTTGGTCGCCGTCGTGACGCGCCGACTGTCGCCCAACTCCAGCGAGACGGTGGCCGTCTGGCTGAACTCATGCTCGCTGCTCAAGGGTTTGTTGCCAAAGCGGTTGTCCATGGGCACCTCTTCCGTGGCCAACGTCTGCCGGGTCTCTTCCAGGAGACGATGCGCCAAAACCTGGACCGTCAGGGTCGACCGGCGGGCAACCTGCCCGCCCGGTCGGCTGGCCTGGGCGGCGGCCAACCGTTTACCCAGGACAACGCCCACCACCGAAACCACACCAGCATAGAGAAAAGGGAGCATGTTTTGATCCTTTGGGGGCAGAATTCCCCCGGTTTTCTGGATAATGAGAGGTGATTGCGCAATGCCCGATTCCGTCATTCCCGCGAAAGCGGGAATCCAGCCAACCCTCGGGAACGCCTGGATTCCCGCCTGCGCGGGCATGACGAGCGAATTGCGTGTCATACCCATTCCCGTCATGCCCGCGAAGGCGGGCATCCAGGAGAGTTCGTGGACGAAACGATGATCAAGGCCCTCATGATTGAAAAAAAAGGGTGGAGGGTGCCCTTCTGGGGAGGCGGTTCTCCGCCTCCCCAGAAGGGGGGATCCAACCACCCGCCCCACTGAATTTCTCCCAAAAAAACTGGGGGGGCGGTAAACCGCCCCCCCAGAAACGACCATAAAAACCCCGTCCCAATTACGAACGATGACTCTTTTTCGTCTTTTCGATATGATCCGCCAATTCCAGGCTGAGCGTTTCGAGTGCTTCGTTGACTGCGGCCACCACGGTAGGAGTCTCTTTGGTGACCGTCAGAGTGGTTCCCGATACATGAACCACGGCCGTTACTTTGGCGCGTTGTTCAATTTTACGCACACTGCGTTCGACACTCATCCGGGCATGGGTAATGGGACCAAACCGTTGATCCAGATTTTCCATGCGACTGCGAATGCGTTCACACAATTCATCACCCAACTCTACGTGGCGACCTTCCAGCTTGATTTCCATATAAGGACCTCGCTCAAGACGTTATGAGGGACACCTGCATCCTGACTTACCCAATCCGTGGACAGTAAGAGTGGTTGCAATGTCTAATAGTTTCCTTCTTTTTATCCGCATCCTGCATAAAAATATATTTGCGGGCTGCGTTCCAAAACGGGAGAGATCAGGTCTCCCAATCCCCCAGGGACCATGCCGGTCCCCCACCCCCTGGTCGTTTAAAAAAGGGTGGCGGGGTGTGGGGCGGCGGTTTTTTGTGTGCCTCCCCAAAACAGGATCCAAGCAACCGAACTTAATATCACTTTCCACCCAATATTGCAAGGAGTATGCCGGTAGCCACGACAGAACCGATCACGCCAGCCAGATTGGTGCCCAGGGCATAGGCCAGCAGGGGGGCATGGGGGCCGTCCGTCTGTCTGGCTTCGGCTTCCAGCTTGCCGACCATGCGCGCCGCCAGGGGCACGACCGCCAGGCCCGCTGCACCCAGCAGAGGATTGATCTGGCCGTTGCTGCGCCGATACAGCCATTTGCCCATCAAAATGCCGGACGCGCTGCCCACCCCGCAGGCCACCACACCCAGGCATAAAATGCCCACCGTCCCCAGGGACAAAAACTGCGCGGCAGACAGCCTGCTCCCCACCGCCAACCCGAACAGGAGGGTGATGAGAGAGAGCAGCCGGGCGGATATCGCCGGGGGGATCCGTGTCGCGATGGCCGCCACGATACCGGCCTCCTTGAGCAGGTTGCCGAGGGCCAACAGACCCAACAGGGCGGCGACGGGGGCCACAAAAGGCCAGATCAACAGGCTCGATACCATCAGGATGCCAGGAAACAGCATCCTCTCCCAGCGGGAGACCGGGCGGATGGCGGTCATGACCACTTGCCGTTCCTCCTCGGTGGTCAACCGGTGCGCAATGGGAGACTGGAGCAGCGGCAGCAGGGCCATGTTGGCGTACAGCACCATGACCACGGTACCCAGCAACTCTGGTGCCAGACGGTCCGCACCAAACAGCAGGCTGGGGGCATAGCCACTGCCAATCTGGCTGATGAGGGCGGCATGGGCCACATCAAGGTGCAGTCCCAAGCCAACGTTCAGCAGCAAGACGAACAACAGGGTAATAAAGACGCCCATCTGGGCCGCCGCCCCCACAAACAGCAAGGCAGGCAGGGCAATCAATGGTCTGAAATCGGCCAGAATACCCAAACTCAGGCAGAAAAGGGCGGGCAGGAGGCCATGGTGCACCCCCACATCGTACAGCAGATAAAGAAGGCCACCGGGCTCGGCCAGCGCAGATCCGGGCAGGTTGGTCAGCAGGATGGCCAGGCCCAGGGCAAACAGGAAAACGGATTCAAATTCCCGCATCGTGGCCAAGACGAGCAATACCCCACCCACCCCCATCATGGCGAGTGATCCCCAGGGAAGATGGGCCAGTCCGGCGAGCAGGTTGAATGATTCCATGGGCGAACGGGACGTCAGGCCAGCAAAAACAAAACATCACCAGCCTGGACGGTATCGCCCACCTGGACCGGAATCGAAACAACCCGGCCCGCATGGGGGGCACGAATTTCCGTCTCCATTTTCATGGCTTCCAGCAGGATGACCACACTGCCCGCCGGGACTTTATCGTCGGGGTGGGCCAGAATGCGGGTGATCGTGCCGGTCAGGGGGGCCAAAACCTCCTCCGCACCGGGGGTGCCGGCGGTGGCCAAGGGGGGTGGGGGCGGGGCGGCGGGTGTGATCTGCTGGCCACCTGGTCCCACTTCCACATCATAGGTATGGCCATTGACGACGACCCGATACCATTCCGTTCCGCCGGTGGCGGTGGGCGCAGGGGCCGGGGCGGGCGCGGCCGTCGGCGGTTTGGCGGCAGAGGATGGTTCAACCAGCCCATTCGGCTTGGGCTCAAAGGCCAGTGGATTGCCCCTGTTTTCGAGAAATTTCAGGCCAACCTGGGCAAACAGGGCATAGGTCAGCACATCTTCGACGACCGCTTCTGCCAAGGGGATCAGGCGGGCCGTGGCACTGTTTTGCAACTCGGTGGTCAGCTTTTCCATTTCGGGCGGCAACAGGTCCGCCGGACGATGGGTGAGCGGCAACTCGCCCTTTTGCAACACCCGCTCTTGCAGTTCGAGATTGACCGGGGCAGGCGTGGAACCATATTCGCCGCGCAGAATGGCCTGGGTCTCTTTGGTGATGGTTTTGTAGCGTTCGCCCAGGACCACGTTGAGCACCGCCTGGGTGCCGACAATCTGCGAAGTCGGTGTCACCAGGGGGATATAGCCCAAATCTTTGCGTACCGAGGGAATTTCCGCCAACACCGCGTCCATTTTGTGCAAGACACCCTGTTCCCGGAGCTGGTTTTCCATGTTGGACAACATGCCACCCGGCACCTGGGCCAGCAGAATGCGCGCGTCCACGCCTTTGAGTTCGCTCTCGAACGGGGCATACTGCTTGCGGACGGTGCGAAAATAGGCGGCAATGTCTTCCAGATGGTGCAGATCGAGGCCGGTATCCCGTTCCGTATCCTGGAGAATGGCCACAATTGACTCCGTGGAAGAGTGGCCGGTGGTCATGCTCATGGAAGAGATGGAGGTGTCGGCCATGTCCAACCCGGCATCGACCGCCTTGACAATGGCCGCCGTGGACAGACCCGTGGTGGCATGACAATGCAGGGCGATGGGCAGGGCCAGGGTTTCCTTCAGACGGGCCACCAGTTCATAGGCCACATAAGGTTTCAGCAGGCCCGCCATATCCTTGATGCAGACCGAATGACAGCCCATATCCTCCAGGCGTTTGCCCATGTCCACCCAATAGCCCATATGATGGACCGGGCTGATGGTGTAGGAGAGGGTGCCCTGGGCATGTTTGCCCACCTTCAGGGTGGCCTGGATGGCGGTTTGCAGATTGCGCACATCGTTCATCGCATCAAAAATGCGGAATACATCCATGCCATTGTAGGCGGCACGTTCCACAAATTTTTCGACCACATCGTCGGCATAATGCCGGTAACCCAAAATATTCTGGCCACGGAAGAGCATTTGCATCCGGGTGTTGGGCATGGCGGCCTTGAGCAGGCGCAACCGTTCCCAGGGATCTTCGCCCAGAAAGCGAATGCAGGCGTCGAAGGTCGCCCCACCCCACATTTCCAGGGACCAATAGCCGATCTGGTCCAATTGTGCGGCAATGGGCAGCATCTCTTCGATACGCATCCGGGTCGCCAGCAGCGACTGGTGGGCATCGCGCAACACCACTTCCGTGATTCCAAGGGGTTTTTTCACCATCTTCCGCAACTCCCTGCCCAATCGGTGGACCCGTCGAATTCTGTCAAACCCGGCATACGCATGGTCTACTCCTTTTTACGGTGCAACCGGGCGCGATAGTGATGGATGGCAACCGCGACGGCCGCGATCCGTTCCTGCGCGTCATCTCTCTCGGCCACTGAGCGTGCATCAGGGGTCGGCTGCCCAGGCCAGCCCGCCTCGTGGCGGGCGCACCACAACGACATCTGCCCGACCAGAAAGTGCAAAAGGCTCATAAAGACAAAGAGCAAGCCCGCACCCAGGAGCGTCCGTGTCAACCCGCTTATCAGTTCAAACCATGGCACGGTTCAAGATTCCTCCCTTCCTCTGGGGGTCATGGTCAGGTGGCACGATTGTGTTTCCCACTGCACCATTGGGCATCATACCACTTTTTTCAGATCATATTCCAGGATGCCCACTGCACCGGCTCCTTTTAGCCGTGGGATCAGATTTCTGACCTGGCGGCGATCCACGACCGACTCCACCGCCAGCCAGGCCGGGTCGGAAAGATGACTGATGGTGGGGGACTGGAGGCTGGGCAAAAAGGCCACCACCTCGGTCAGGTGGTCGGCGGGTATATTCATTTTTAATACCACCTTGTGGCGGGCGGCCAAGGCGGCGGAGAGCAACAGGGAAATCTGATCGATTTTGGCCTTTTTCCAAGGATCGGTACACGCGGTCGGATTGGCGATCAGGCGGGTGCTGGTCTCCATCACCTCTTCGACGATGCGCAGACCATGGGCATGGATGGTGGAGCCGGTTTCGGTGATTTCGACCACCGCATCCACCAACCCTTCCACCACTTTGGCCTCGGTGGCACCCCAGGAAAAGACCACCTCCGCCTCCACGTTATTTTTTTTCAAATAGTTGCGGGTGACCTGTTCCAGTTCGGTGGCGATGCGTTTGCCTTGCAGGTCGGCCAGCGCGTGGACCG
This sequence comes from Magnetococcales bacterium, assembly GCA_015233035.1. Classification (GTDB taxonomy): domain Bacteria; phylum Pseudomonadota; class Magnetococcia; order Magnetococcales; family Magnetaquicoccaceae; genus Magnetaquicoccus. The sequence goes on along the minus strand of JADFYM010000118.1, from coordinate 711 downwards.
GGGCATCCTCGCGCACCACCAGCACCCAGCGGCAGGGTTGGTTGGAGCTTTTGGAATAATCCAGTGTGGCGATGGGGACCACCCGTTCTTCGCAGTCGCGTTCCCGGATCCAGTCCAGGCCGGTCAGACCCAGGTCCAGGGTGCCATCGGCCACATAGAGGGCCATCTCTTGCGGGCGCACCAGGGAGCAGGCCAGTTCCGGGTCATCCACTGCCGGGAAATAATTGCGCGAAAAGGGGGTAATGCGCCAACCGGCCTGGGCAAACAGTTCCATGGTGGCCTGTTCCAGGCTGCCTTTGGGAATACCCAACTTTAATGGTTTCATCGTGGTTCCTTCTGTTCAGTCAGTCGAATGGATAATCCATGTATCTTTATGCTGATTAAAAACTCTGAATCAGCTTGTACCGTTACAGGGGTCCAGGGGGATTATCCCCCTGGTGGGGTCCAGGGGCAAAGCCCCTGGTGGGGTTCGGGGCGAAGCCCCGCAAGGCACACAATACCAACAGACGCCTGTTTTGCCCTGGCTGGGGAGGGCGGAGAACCGCCCCCCCAGACCCCCCCCACCCTTTTTTTTAATCATGAGGTAAACCGCACCTGTTTCGGAATGCGTAGTTTCCGTCATCCCCGCGAAAGCGGGGATCCAGGTTTCGCAGTCTCCGTCATCCCCGCGTAGGCGGGGATCCAGATCTCGCAGGTACCACCTGGATTCCC
>JADFYM010000117.1 GCA_015233035.1 Magnetococcales bacterium | reverse complement strand
CCCACCCTACCCTATGCACACATCTTTTGCAGGGGTCCGGGGACCGTCACGGTCCCCGGTGGGGGTTTGGGGGCGAAGCCCCCAACGGGTTGATATGGTATGCCTCACGGGGCTTCGCCCCGGACCCCACCAGGGGGATAATCCCCCTGGACCCCTATAACTGCACAATGTGATTCGGATTTATTATCAGCATAAAGATGTGTGCATAGGGTAGGGACCCCACCAGGGGGATGATCCCCCTGGACCCGCCATGGTATAACAGCCTCCCGGAAATGGCCGTCAGCCTCACTCCTTGGTGACCAACAACCCCAACTTGCCCCCCAGCCAGGCGGTGGTAGTCGCCTGGATCAAAATGGTCATGAGAATGGCCAAAAAGGTGACCGAGGCAATGATCGGCGCACCGGGTGCCTTCATGCCCACCAACATGCCCGCCAGGGCACCAGGAATCACCCCGGTTTCCCGCGTCCAACACATGAACAACAACTCGTTTCTGCTCCAGCGGGCACGCCGGTCGGGCCCGGCGCACAAAAATACCGTGACCGGACGCGCCACCAGCATAAAGACCACCACCACCAGAATGCCCCCCCCCAGATATTGATTCATCAAGCCAAAATCCACCTGCGCCCCCAGCAGGATAAAGATAAACATGCGCATGATGAGGGCCGTGGTCAGGACATAATGTTCCAGTTTTTTCTCTTCCTCGGCCACCATGGCCAATCCGAAAGCGTCCTTGTTGCCGAGCACAATGCCGAAGACAAAGACCGCCATAAAGCCACTGGCCTGCAAGCCATCCGCAATCATGTAGGAGGCAATCACCGCCATCAGAGTGACCACCGGGGCATAATCGGCCAAAAACGCATACCGTTTATGGGCAATGGACCAGGCCGTCCCATAGCCAACCACCCCGCCGGTCAGAATCCCGATAAAAGACTGCTTGAGCAGGTCAAACAGGGCGTGGGAGAGAGAAAATTCCCCGGACCCCATCGCCACCCCCAGCACGGCAAAGGTGACAATGGCCCCCATGGCATCGTTGAAGGCCGATTCGCTCATGACCGTCTGGGCGACCCGATCCTTGATCGGCACCTGACGAAAGACCGGCACCAGAGTGGCCGGATCGGTGGAGGCAATGGCCGCCCCCAACAACAAGGCAACGATAAACGGCACGTGCAGGATATAATAGGCCGCCCCGGCAGTAATGATGCCGGTGATCAACACCCCAATGGTGGAGATGACGGTAATGGTGATCCAAACCTCGCTCAACACCTTGAGCCGCAGCGATGCCCCCCCGTCGAACAGGATATAACTGGCTCCCAGGATCAGAATGCCCTGGTTGATGGCCGAGTCCGAGGGGATATCCACCCAACCGGCCAAGCGCGGCCCCACCAGCATCCCCACCACCAGATAGACCGCCACATCGGGTATTTTGACCTTCTGGGCCAACACACTGCTGAAAAGACCAATGGCCAACAAGCAACCCAACACCTGCACGATATGTCTGGCCACCTCTACGGCTGCCGCAGATTCCATGAATTTATACCTCCTCCCCAAAGAGCTACCCAATGCGGGGCTTCGCCCCGAACCCCACCAGGGCTCTGCCCTGGACCCGCCAGGGGAATCATTCCCCTGGACCCCTGCATAATGGCCTTACAAAACAACGCGCGCCCCCATTTCCACCACCCGGTGCGGCGGCAGGTGAAACCAGGAGACCGCACTGGTCGCATTGCGCTGCATCCACAAAAAGAGTCGGATGCGCCAAAGCGGACAGCCCTTGTGGGATTTGCTGGCAAAGAAAATGGCCCGTCCCAGAAAGAACGATGTCTCATCCACATTGGACCAGTCCGCAAACAGATGGCTCTGACGCAAGGCGAGAGGAATGTCCGGGGTTTCCGCAAAACCGAAACGGAGCAGTACCCGATGAAAACCATTGCCTAAATCTTCTTCCGTCACCCGCTGCCCCACTTCCAGGCAGGGGGTATCCATGAACTGAATGGAGAGAATGACCACATTCTCGTGGATGATCCAATGATGTTGAAGATTTTGCACCAGCGGTCTGGGCGTCATGTTGGCCTGGGTGGAGAGATAAATGCCGATCCCTTGTGTTTTCGGGACCGGATTGCCCGCAAACTGGCGCAGGAAGGGTGCCAGCGGGATTTCGTGCTCGGCAATCGTCTGCCGGGTAATTTCCGTCCCCTTTTTCCAGGTGGACATCAGCAGGAAGATGACGGTACCCAACAGCAAGGGAAACCACCCCCCTTCGGGAATCTTGAGGGCATTGGCCGCGAAAAAGACCACATCAAAAAAGAGAAAAAAGAAGGTGGCCCCCAGGGTCACCCACAGATTCCAGTGCAGCATGATCGGCAAGACCAGACCGAAGGCCAGGGTACTGTCGATGGCCATTGCCCCGGTGACGGCAATGCCATAGGCCGCCGCCAGACTGCTGCTGCTGCGAAAACCCATCACCAGAATCAAAACCGCTGTCAGCAGGATCCAGTTGATGGTCGGCACATAGATCTGACCTTCTTCCTGCTCCGAGGTATGAATGACGGCCATGCGGGGCAGAAAACCCAGTTGCATGGCCTGCCGTGAAGCGGAAAACGCCCCGGTAATCACCGCCTGGGAGGCAATCACGGTGGCCGCCGTTGCCAGGCCCACCAGAGGATAGAGACCCCAGGCTGGCGCGAGCAGGTAGAACGGATTTTTGACGGCCTCTGGATCTTGCAGGATCAGCCCGCCTTGACCAAAATAGTTGAGCACCAACGCCGGAAAGACCACCAGCAGCCAGGCCTGCCGAATGGGATGGCAACCGAAGTGGCCCATGTCGGCATAGAGAGCCTCGGCCCCGGTCACCGAGAGAAAAACCGCCCCCAGGACGACAAAGGCCTGCCCCTGGTGGATGACAAAAAACTGTATAGCAAAGCGGGGATCCACGGCCAGCAGGATCTGGGGATTTTTCAGGATGCCATATATCCCGAGCACCGCCAGAATGAGAAACCACACCATCATCACCGGTCCAAACAGTGCGCCCACCCCTTCCGTGCCTTGATGCTGAAAGAGAAACAGGCCCAGCAGAATGCCCAAAGCCAGGGGAACCACCACCGGGTTGAGCAACGGCGTGGCCAACTCCAACCCTTCCACCGCCGAAAGCACGGAAATGGCGGGGGTGATCACGCCGTCGCCAAAAAACAGAGCCAACCCACAAATACCGAGAAAGTGGATCATAATGCGCCAGCGCGGCGTGGCATACGGCGAACGCAAGGCCAGGGCAGTCAATGCCATGATACCGCCTTCCCCCTTGTTGTCGGCACGCATGATGAACACCACATATTTAATGGTGATCACCACGACCAGCGACCAGAAGATCATGGAAATGATACCGAACACATCTGCCGGAGTGGCTGTTCCGTGCCCTGCCGCCGCCAGGGATTCCTTGACGGCGTACAGGGGACTGGTGCCAATGTCGCCAAAGACAACGCCGAGCGCACCAATCATCAGGGAATGGGCGTGCCGGGCGGGTGAATCATGGTGCTGTGTAGACATCTGCGTTTCCCCATTCACTCGATCTTGACAAAATTTTAATATGCAACGGCCACAATTATAGCCCTTTTTGAGGGTTCCTCTTTTACAATGCCACTCCAGGTAGCCGCACAATCCGGCCTGCCCGTGTCAACGGGTGACGGTCGCCGTGCGGGTCTGCCAGGATCGCCTGCCACCCCTGCCGGGAGAATGAACATGACCACCAACACCTGTCGGAAGATTGGTATCACCTTGGCCTCTCTGCTGCTGCTCGCCTGGCCAACAGCATACCTCACGAGTCTGGCCAATCCAGAAGCCGCCAACCTGACTGGTCTCTTCCGCACGACCGACATGCCGCGTCACGCGGGCTATAACACGGCTTCCCGCGCCTCCACGGACAACCGGCCATTCCGGCTGGGCATCAGCCTGGATCAGACACCCTTTGCCCATTAAACCCTGCCTGGCTGTTCAAAACACATCATGAACATGGGAGAGCGTGTTGCGCTCCTCCTCATGATGGGCGAGGTGTGCGAAAGAGGGTACGGACTGGCCTTCGACCGGCGCGGGATGGATCAACCGGTTGGCGATCCGCAACGCTGTGTCACGTGACGGAAACAAAACTTCCGTGGCTCCGACACCCTGGATGGCCTTGGCCTGCTGCGCGTTGTCCACCCGCACCAGAATGTGCGGCACCCGGTGCTGGCGCAACGCGAGGGTAACCAGAACGGTGGCATCAAACTGGCGCAAGGCCACAATGGCCGTACCCACATTGAAGGCTCCGGCCGCCTCCATGGCGTCGGCGTGGGTGGCATCACAGCAGATCGCGCGTGACACCCTGTCCCGGATGGTGTTGACCACCCCCTCTTCCCGGTCCACCGCCAACACCGAAGCCCCGCCATGGCACAAGGTCTTGGACACATAACTGCCGAAGATGCCCAGCCCCACGACCAAAAATGTATTAGACATGTTCAACTCCTCGTCTCAATGAATGTTATGCCCAGCCTGCACCGTCTACCCACTTTAACAAAGCCGACATCAGGATGGTGTCAAATATGGGCAAGGCGTATCAGGATTTCATCAGGATAATCGGTACCCGGAGCCACCTCGTGGCCAGGCAGAGCAGAGGCCATCGCCACCGGGCATTCTGGATCATCCTGCGGGGGATCCGGTGGCAAAAGCGGTTGGGGCAACAGAATGAGAAACTCCGCCCCGCCCGTGACATGCAGCATGGCCTGCAAGGTGCCACCGTGCATCTGGACCACCCCCCGACAGATGGCCAGGCCCAACCCGGCCCCCGGAACACCCGCCGCCTCGCCCCGAATAAAGGTTTCAAAGAGGCGTTCCTCCGGCCCGGAAGAGAGGCCCGCGCCTGAATCGGCAAGGCACAAGGCCGTTTGCGCCGTCTTGCCTGCCACCGTCCAGGCGATGGCGGTGCCCGGCGGCGTATGCCGGGTGGCATGGTCGAGCAGAGTGACCAACACCTGGGTGAAAAATACCGGATCCACATACAGCATCGGCACCTTGGCATCCGTCTGAATCGTTATCTTGCGCCCTTGCAATCGTGTACGCAGGCAGTCCATGACCGATCCCACCAGTTCCTCGACCGGGATCCACTCCCGGCGCAGACGGCATATCCCCATTTCCAACTGTGCCAGTTCCAGCAGATCGGCAATCAGTCGATCCATCCACTCCGCCTCGTCACAAATCACCTCCAGCATGTCGCGTTGTTGCGCGACATTCAGGGATCCATCATCCTCCCGCAGGGTCGTACCCGCCCCGATGATGGCCGCCAGGGGAGCACGCAACTCCTGCGAAACCTTGCTGATCACACCGCGCAACATCCCCTCTTTGCCTCGCACCCTGGCCTGTGTGGCGGCTACCGTATCAAGCATCATGAGCAAAACTCCCAGACTAAAGAAACGGGATGACGCGGACCTGCCAGGTCACTGCTCCTTCCAGAAACGGGGAAAAAACAGGATCAACACGGTAAACAGTTCCAGCCGCCCGGCGATCATGGTGACGGTCAACAGCAGTTTGCCCGCATCATGGATGAAGGCATAATTTTCCACCGGTCCCACTTTGGCAATCCCCGGCCCCACATTGGCGATGCAGGCCAGCGAAGCCGAAAAAGCGGTGGTAAAATCCAGCCCCACAGCCGTCAAAACGATTACCGACAACAACATGACAAACAAAAACACCACCACCATGATCAGACTGCCTTCCATAACCTCTGCGGGAATGGTCACCCCGGCATATTTGGGCAACGTAATACGGCGCGGGACCATCAAGCGATCCAGAATGGCCAAAAACAGTTCCCAGACCATTACCAGTCGCACCACCTTGATCCCCCCGGCGGTGGAACCGGCCATGCCGCCGATCACCATCAGATTGAGCAGGATCACCTGCAAAAACAGCGGCCATTGGGCAAAGTCATCGTTGGCAAAGCCGGTGGTGGTCATGATGGAGACCACGTTGAAAAAGGCGTGGCGCATGGCCAGTTCCAGCCCTTTGCCCTGTGCAAACATCAAGACCACGCCGCAAAACAGGCCCACCACCAGGACAATGCCGAAATAGGTGCGCAGTTCCGGATCCTTGAACACACCCAGATCGCGCCGGTAGACCAGTCGATAGTGGAGCAGAAAGTTGGCTCCCGCCACAAACATGAACACGGTGCACCACCATTGGGCCGCCGGGGAAAAGGCGGCCAGACTGGCGTTGCGGGTGGAAAAACCTCCGGTGGCCATGGTGGCGAAGGCATGATCCGTTGCCTCCAGAAAATCCATGCCCGACCCCATGAAGGCCAGAATATTGGCCACCGTGATCCCGAAATACAGTACCCACAGGATGCGGGCGGTGGTGGCCACGCGGGGTACCAGCCGATCCTTGGTGGGACCGGGCACCTCGGCCTTCAAGATTTCCATCCCCCCCACCCCCAGAAACGGCAGGATGGCAATGGCCAGGAGCAGAATGCCCATCCCGCCCAGCCACTGGATTTCCGACCGCCAGAAGAGTTGACTTTTCGGCAACACCTCCACATCGGTGAGAATGGAGGCCCCGGTGGTGGTAAAGCCGGAGGCGGTCTCAAACCAGGAGTCGATCCAGCCCATGCACCCGCCGAAGACAAAGGGCAACCCGGCCAACACCGTGGCCATGGCCCAGCCCAGCCCCACGATCAGGATACCGTCCCGCGCCCGCAGATCTGTCTTGGCGGGATGGATCAGGAAAAAGAGCAAGCCGACCATCCCGCCGATCAGTATGGAACGCACGAAGGGCAAGGGATCTTCCCCCAGGACCAATGCCACCGCCAGGGCGGCCAATTGGCAGACGGACAACAGGGTGGCCAACAGGGTCAAAACCCTTAAATTCATAAGGATATTCATCTGTTATCTCTCCATGAATGTCAATTGACGCATTTTCCGTCTGACTTTATCCTGCCGGTCGGAGATCAGCAGCACCTGGTCACCGGAATGGAACACGGTGGTCCCATCGGGCAGGACCAACTGTCCTTCGCGCTGTCGGGCGGCGACGACCACCCCTTTGGGCAACCCGACCAGCCGCAAGGGTTTGCCCACCAGGGGAGAGTCGGGCCCCACCTTGACCAACTGGGCCTCCAACTTGCCGCCCAGCATCAACTGGGCCTCCAGCACCTCCTGGGGACGCAACAGGGTCATCACCTGACCGATGGTGGTAAATTTGGGATGGATGGCTGCGTCGACGCCCATGAAGGCGGAAATGGCGATATAACCCTCATTGTCGAACAGCGTGATCGCCCGCTTGGCCCCCAGACGACGGACCAGGACAGACGACATGAAATTGATCTCCTGATTGCCGGTCAGGGCAATGTAGGTGGTGGTCGGGTCAATCATCTCTTGCAACAGGACCGGATCCGTGACATCGCCATGAAGCACCCGGGTCTTGGACAAGCGGTCGACCAGTGCCACGCCCCGCTGCCGATCTTTTTCGATCAGGGTGACGCGCAAGCCCTCCGCTTCCAACTGGCTGGCCAACTGCAGGGCCATGCAACCGCCACCGCCGATCAAATAATGGGTTTTCTGTTTGAGCAGCAGGCTTTGTTCCAACCCCATGAATTCAAAGGCATCAGAGAGCTTGCGCCCGGCCAGCAAGGGGATATACAGACGATCCCGCACCGCGAAGACAAAGTCACCGGTGGGAATGATGGTTTTGTTGTGCCGGTCCACGGCCACCACCAGGGTGCGATTTTCCTGGCTCTTGTCCAGATCGCACAACTTTTTGCCGATCAGGGGGCTATCCTCGTGCAGCAGGAAACCGGCAATATGGATACGCCCCTCCAGAAAGGAGGCCACCTCGAAGGCCAGGGGAATTTCCAGCAGTTCCATCACCAGATGGATGGCGTTTTGCTCCGGGGTCAACTGTACGACCTGCTCCAGTTGGGCACTGTTCCAGATATGGGCATTGGCGGTAAACTGCTCGTCCCGCACCAGAATGGCCACCCGCGCCCGTGGGGCCAGGGAATGCAGTCCCAGCGCGGTGACAATATTGTTGGTATCGGAATGGGTCACCACCAGCACCAGATCCGCCGCATGGATATGGACTTCGTCCAGAATGGCCGGATCCTGCATACTGCCTTGCAGGGCACGCACATCCAAATGGGTCAACAGTTGGGCAATGGCCTCCTGGTCGGGATCGACGACGTGTACGTCATGTCCCTCCTCCACCATATATTTGGCCAACACCGCGCCCATGGGTGTTGCGCCGATAATCACGATATTCATTGCTGTTTTCTCCCATTGGATTGTTATTCTGTCCGCCGGCAAGCTCGGCAGCCCCACGCTTAAGGAGTGTAACAAGTCAAACATCAGGATGGTGTCAAATAAGGGCAAACGGTATCAGGATCTTATCAGGATGAACCCTGGAAACCATCTTGCGCAGGAATGTTTGATCAAGATATAATCCGCAGGGTTGTGGTATGATGGATCCTTGATCCAAGAAAAACAGTGTGGGAGAGGTGCAGGTGAGCCATCCGTTTTCGTCCGATTTTCGTCACCTGTTGGCCGACAGTCTGCCGACTCCTCTGGCCATGGCAATGGAACCGGTGGGCGATCTGGTCGTCGTGCCCAACACCGCATTGTTGCTGAAGGGGGAATTGCACCGGGCAGGCAATGATCTGCTGCTCATCGGGCCGGACGGGGAGCGGTTCACGGTGGCAGGCTATTTTGCCACCGGCCATCTGGCCACCCTGACCACGGCGAACGGTCGTTTCCTGCTGCCGGAGACGGTGGAGCGTTTGCTGGTTGCGGATACCTCTATGCTGCCCGGCACCCAGGTGGCGGGACCGGACATGGTGACGGAGACCGGTGCGCCAATCGGCACGGTGGGCGAGATAACCGGCAAAGTGACCGCCAAAAACCAGGCGGGGGTGACGCGCACCTTGGCCAAAGGGGATGCCATTTTCCAGGAAGATGTCATCAAAACGGATGGCGATGGCCTGCTCAAACTGACCTTCCAGGACAACACCCTGTTGCAATTGGGCAAAAATGCCACGGTCATCTTGAATAAATATTTATACAACCCGGCAGCCGGGGAGGGCAATTTTGAGGCCACGATCACCCATGGCATGTTCAAATATACCAGCGGCGCGTTGGCCAAACAGCATGAGGGGCGGCACACCCTGCTCAAGACGCCCTCTGCCCAAATCGGGGTGCGCGGGAGTGAATTGCAGGGCGAGGTAACGGATGACGGTCAGACAACGGTGATCCACACTTCCGGGGTATTGGACGTGGCGGATGCGCAAGGACAGGGCACCGTCACCCTGTTGCAACCTGGCATGGCCACGGTGATCACGATCGGGGCATTACCGCAGCAACCCTTCCAGGCTCCGCCGACTTTGTTGAATCAGTTTTCCAACCAGTTGCCACCCACGTTGCCCAAATCGACCGTCGACACCAGTGCCAAGGCCATCGATGGCAAAGCGGTGGATGCCAACGTGACGGGGAGCAAAACAGCGGGAGCCACGCCCGACAAGGGGGTGGGAGCCAAACCGGCGGCGGCGGACAACACCCATGCCGCTGCCGATGGCCCACCGGCGACGGCGGGCAATGCCCCATCCGACAGCAAACCGGCGGCGGCGGACAATACCCATGCCGCTCCAGACAACCCGCCAGCGAACAATGCGCCGCCCTCCCTGATGGGTACCTATAGCGACCTGCACCAGTCTGGAGAGGGCGGGCTGGGCACCATCAACCCGGCCCCGGAGAGTGTTGCCCCCGCTCCACCATCGCCACCTCCGCCGCCGCCCGCACCGCCCGCTATGGCGGCCCCGCCAGCAGCCAATGCACTGGTCACGGAACCACTGACGACCCATCCACTGGCGACCGAACCCTCGATGACCGGCCTGTCGGATCAAGCCAATCCCGGCACGATTGGTACCGGTACGAACTCGTCGGGAGGCTCGCTGGCCAATAGCGGGACCAATAGCGAGACCAATACCACGGCGACCCCGACCCCCCCCAGTTTGGCCCTGGTCCACGATACGGGCAGCAGTGCCAGTGACGGGATCACCCGCAACGGCCAGGTCAATGTCACTGGTCTGACAACGGGCGCATTGTGGCAATACAGCACGGACGGCGGTTGCACCTGGTCCCCCGGTACGGGGACAAGTTTCACGGTGAGTGGGGAGGGTGCTCATGCAGTCCTGGTGCAGCAGGTGGGGGGGTTATCATCCAATGCCTTGCACGTGACGGTGGATACCACACCACCAACCCTCGTTTCCCACACCGCACTGGACAATACCAGTGGTACGGTGGGCAGCCAGATCGTGTTGACCTTGAGCGAAAATGTGGTGGCCGGGGCGGGCAATATCACCCTCAGCGATGGGACGGATATCCATACCATCCCCGTGGGGAATGCCCAGGTGTCCATCAGTGGCAATACCCTCTCCATTAATCTGGCGACCCCCCTGGCCGATCATGCCAAATATAATTTATACCTCGACGGGGGGGTGGTCCAGGACGGGGCGGGCAATGCCTTTGCCAGTGTCCTGGTGGATCCCCTGGTGCTGGATCTCACCGGCACCGGCATCCACCTGACCGCCAAAAGTGCGGGCACCTACTTTGATGTGAACGGCGACGGCATCCCGGACCTCACTGGTTGGATTGGCTCGGGCAATGGCTTGCTGGTCTTGGACCAGAATGGCGATGGCCGGATTACCAACATGCAGGAGATCATTTCCGAGCAATCGGCCCCCAACACCACCTCCAGTCTGGCCGCGTTGGCCACCCAGGACAGCAACCAGGACGGCAGGATTGACGCCAGTGACCCCGCCTTTGCCCATTTGCAAGTCTGGGTGGACAAAAACCAGGATGGGATCTCCACCCCTGATGAATTATTCTCCTTGGCGCAATTGGGCATTGTCGCCTTGAACCTGACGGTGGATCAGACCCACCCGCAGAGCATGAACGGCAACACGATCACCGGCCTGGCCTCCGTAACCTATGCCGATGGTCACCAGGGAAGCATGGCAGAGGTACAACTGGATTTTGACGTGGCCGTACCCCCCGTGCCAGCGCAGACTGCGGCAACCAGCCTGCCTCTGGCCCACATGACCACGACCACGCAGGACAAGGCGGCGGGAGGGCATCCCGGTCATGCAGGACATCCGGCGTGGGATACCTATGGCGAAGGGTTCAGTGACCTGATTATCGGCACGCTGGATGACGACCCGCATGGTCTCTTGTGTGCAGGCTCCAGCTTTGTATTGCTTGGCAACCATGCGGGGAGCTGCCCCGATCTCCACCTGGCCACCATCCCGGCGGCGGGCCTCCCGGCGGCGGAACCGTGGTTGGTCGATGTCGCCCACGACACCGTGACAGAAAGCGGTGCGACACAGCCCCCCCATGGCGGGCATGACCACCAACCCGCCCACGGCACCCTGCCACCGGATTACAGCCACTTGGCCAGCATTCTCGACTGGGATGGCGTCACCCTGCAAAGAGAGGGCAACACCCTGAAAATGCTCTGTTCCGGTTCTGCCCTGGATTTGACCAGCCTGCTGGCCACCATGCCCAACATTCACACGGTGGACATGACGAGCGCGGGGAACAACACCCTGAATATTCATGATATTGTTGATTTTTCCGGCAGCGGACATGCCCTGCTGGTGAAAGGCGGTTCCGGGGATGTGGTCAACATCCAACGCGCCATCCACCTGATGCTGGATGCAAACAGTACCGTTATGGTGGAGGGTGTCCGTCATGCAACCGATGCCGCAGGCCATACCACCATCGGAACCGACACCTACGTGGTCCACAAGACGGTGGATGGCCTGCATACCGTGTTGGTGGATACGGAAGTGGTGTTAAACTTGCTGCACTGATGGCTGTCGCAGTTGATTGCCGGTCAGAAAGGAAGCAACCGTGTGAAGCAATTACCAGAGAGAGAAGGTAAACCATGAAAAAACAACACAAAATTATGATCGGTATCGTCGCGGGCATGGTCTGCCTGGTGATGGCATGGATCACGCCGGATGCTTCTGAACGGTTTGTCAACAATGGCAACGGCACCATTACCGACCATAAGGCCAAGTTGATTGCGTTGATAGAAGAAAAATGTTTCCAAAAAAGAAACTGGGACGAGTCCATGACAGATGTCAGCAGAATTTCCAGCGGCATGTGTGGTCTCTCTGACGGTTCCCGACCGGGCAGTTGGCGACTGCCCAGCAAAAGAGAATTGCCCATCCTGGTCGATTGGCGCAAAAGCGGTCTGTTTCCAGGGGTGCGGACCGGCTTTTACTGGTCCAGTACCGCCAATGAGGAAGATACCTCTCTCGCCTGGGTCGGGTTTTTGACCACCGGTTATATCGGCAACGATGTCAAGACCGATAAAAACGAAATATGGGCCGTGCGTGATATGCCGTAAGGCGCAATTTCCTGGGCGGGGTCCAGGGACAACATCCCCGGCGAGCTAAACCGCACCCAGCATGGGATGCGTAGTGGTGCACAGCGGAAATTCGGAACCCTCCTTCAGACCGCAAGGGGTTTGCCCTGGTAGGTCCAACGGAACGGTTTCGACATCGCCTTGTTAAAATACGCGATGAACGACGTGATTTTTTCC
>JADFYM010000116.1 GCA_015233035.1 Magnetococcales bacterium | reverse complement strand
TTCTGGGAGTTTCTGAAGGACAGAATCGGGAATTTGAACCGGATCCCGTTTTTGCCAGATGTCATTCGCAATGCGGCGTGTGTAGCATGATGGCGGTTCGATTACCTGCTATTATGGAGTAGTTGCACAAAATGGCACTCATGACAGAACAGAGTGGCGTAATGGGGCGGGGAGACAGCGGACAAACAGGGATTGTTTGATTAAAAACAATCACATCTGCCAGTGATGGGTGCCATCCATGCAAAATGGAACAGAATGGCACTCATCGTGGAACGAAACGGCACTCATGCCGGAACGGAATGGCACTCATCGTGGAACGAAATGGCACTCATGACAGACCGGAATGGCAACGTGTTTGCAACTCATATCCGGCAAATCGGCCGGACTGGCCATCCTGTTTCAAGTGACCACTTTCAAGCATATCCGACAAATCCCGACTGGCGGTACGGATGGAAACCCCGAACACATCGGCGTACTGCTGCCTCGTGATACGACCTTCCTGGCCTATGAACGCTATGGCCTCGGCCTGTCGAGCTGACAGCGGAGCACCTGAGAGCGCGGTGTTATCGCCACCGGTCACAAACCAGACCGTACCGATGCGACAAACTCGTCCCTCCACCTGCAGCTTTTCCAAATGCCGATGCAGGGTCGGCTTGGGCACCTTCAGATCCGTGTGCAACTGTGCCAGGGTTATCTGTTCCCTGGTCGCGATGGTCGCCAATATCCGTTGCCCAACGGACGTCTCCACATTCACCGGCACGTTCCTGCCACGTCTCAGGTGCCGACGCAGATGCTGGGCACCAATACCATGGGGGGTACAACATGCAGCGGCACAGACGGCGTTTTTCAGCTCCCTGATGTTGCCTGGCCAAGTATGGCTCAGCAACAGTGCCACCGCGTCGTGTTCGAACCACTTCTGCGAGCCTTCTCTGCTGGCGCGCAAGAAGACTTTGGCCAGGATGACGACATCGCGCCCACGATCCCGTAACGGTGGCAGTTCCAGCAGGCACCCCATCAAACGGAACACCAAATCTTCTCGAAACGTACCTTGGATAACCATTTCCTCCAGGTCACGGTGGGTGGCCGATACGATGCGAACGTCCACCTGCTGGGGTTTCTTGCCGCCCACAGGTTGAACTTCCCTCTCTTGAAGCACCCGCAGAATCTTGGCCTGGAGTGAGAGCGGCATGTCGCCAATCTCGTCCAGGAACAGGGTGCCACCATTGGCCTGGACGAACAACCCGTCGTGGTCACTCACGGCACCAGTAAAGGCCCCTTTCTTGTGCCCGAAAATTTCCGATTCCAGCAACTCCCCAGGAATAGCGGAGCAGTTGAGGGCCACAAAGGGTCCTTTGGCGCACCGACTCTCGTCGTGAATGAGTCTGGCAAACAATTCCTTGCCAGTTCCTGTTTCCCCAGAGATCAAAACGGACAGATCCGATTGAGCCAAATCGCGGGCCATGGCCATGGCAGCACGGAGACTGGCACTGTTTCCGATGATTTTAGGGCGATGATTATTTTACGGTTTGCTCCAGTAAGCGACCAGTATGCACAAATTTTCCCAGGTGGTCGATGACAGTTTTTGGTGCCTGTGGCAGAATATTCGGCCCAGGGACATCTGTTTTGCTTTGTGCAGCTCGTGGATCTTTTCTCTCAATGGGGTGTGCATGGTGAATCTCCTTGTCAATCGAGTGGGTTTGACATTCGATAACAAACTTTCGTTATCGTTCTGATGCTTTGCTTATAATCCGGCTCAGTAGGCAGAAAATATCAGTCTATGGTGATTAACCACAAGCGGTCTCAGAGGCAGATGTGTGACAGCGATAACAAGGTTGAACCGGCATACCCATCAGTGCAGCCTAACTCACCGGCGGAAAACGTGTCTTTGTCCGGGGTGAAGCGGCCACTTTCAGTCATGCTGCATCCCGTCTCACCCGGTCAGCATGTTTTGCGATTCAAAGGAGTTCATTGTTGATGTGCTCGATTTTGAGCACATTTCGGCAACTCAGACCGGAGGAATATTCGCTTGCCCGGTCATCTCGAAAAAAAAAGTGTTTAAACACCCTGTTTAAACACTTTCCGCTTTTGTAGTCCCCAGACCACTCCTCTATCATTGGCCATCCATGACAAACAGAGGAGGAGGCCCTTGATATACACCCATCCCAGTCAGATGACCCCCGACCAACGCCACGACGAAGTTGCCAGCATCCTCGCCGCTGGCATCCTGCGTCTGCGTCTCAAAAAGGCACAAACAAATGAAAACAGAGAACTTTTTTCACTGGATAACGGCAACCGAATGGTCCCTTATGGCATTCCCAACCACGTTGATATTGAAAGGGAAAAGCCATGAGTACACTCTCTGAAATCACTGCCTTGCCGAAGAAAAACCCCCAGGAACTGAACCAGCTCTGGCGCAAGCTGTTCAATGCGGATCCGCCCCAAGCGGGGAAGGACTATCTGGTGCGTCGTCTCGCCTATCGCGTCCAGGAACTGGCCCACGGTGGTGTGACCGATGCGGCGGCCAGCATTCTGGACGGGCTGAAGCCGGGCAAACTGGTACCGGGGAAACAGCCCAAGCCGGAAAGCGCGACCCCGGCCCCCGGTGCACGCCTCATCCGGGAATGGCAGGGTGTCGAGCACACTGTCACCGTTTTGGACAGCGGCTTTGAATACCAAGGGTGCAAATACCGCAGCCTCTCATCGGTCGCCAAGGCCATCACCGGAGTCCACTGGTCGGGTCCGCTCTTTTTTGGTTTGCGGAAAGGAGGTGCAGCATGAACCGTAAAAAAACTAATATTGTTGTTCCCAAGGTGCGTTGCGCCATCTACACCCGCAAATCCACGGACGAGGGGATGGACCAGGAGTTCAATTCCCTGGATGCGCAGCGGGAAGCATGCCTCGCCTACATCACCAGCCAGAAGGCGGAGGGGTGGCTCCCACTGGCCGACAGGTACGACGATCCGGCCTTTTCCGGCGGCAATCTCAACCGGCCTGCCTTGCAACGGCTGCTGGTCGACATTGAGGCCGGGAAGGTCGATTGCATCGTCTGCTACAAATTGGATCGGCTCACTCGCTCCCTGCTGGACTTTTCCAAATTGATCGAGATCCTCGATCGCCACAACGTCACCTTCATCAGCATCACCCAATCATTCAACACCACAACATCTATGGGTCGATTAACGCTCAATATTCTCCTTTCGTTCGCGCAATTTGAAAGGGAGACCACGGCCGACCGGATCCGCGACAAGTATGCCGCCTCCCGACAAAAAGGCATGTGGATGGGCGGCCACCCGCCACTGGGGTACGACATTCTCAACCGGGAGCTGGTGGTGAACAACACAGAGGCAGAGCAGGTGCGGTTTATCTTCCGCCGTTTCGCCGAATGCGGCTCGCCCACCCAAGTGGTTCGGGATCTGCGGGAGTCGGGCATTCGCAACAAGTCCTGGACCACCTTCGACGGCATCTATCGGGAAGGACAGCCATTCCACAAGGCGGGTTTGTACCGGACCCTCAAAAACCCGGTCTACATCGGCGAGGTGGTCTACCAGGAGGTTTCCTATCCCGGCAAACACCAACCCATCGTGGACAGGGATCTTTGGGACAGGGTGCATAGCCTGATTGCCGAGCATGCCCGCACACGGTCGACCCTGCCACGTGGACAGACGCCTTTCCCACTGAAAAGTTTGGTGCGCTGTGGCCATTGTGGGGTGGCCATGAAGCCCAGTCATTCACAAAAGAATGGTAATGTTCAATACCGCTATTATCTCTGCCTCAATGCTGCCAGGACCAGCCACGATCAATGCCCCTTGCCAAGCATCCCGGCGGCAGAACTGGAACGGTTGGTCCTCGACCGGGTTCGGAAAATTCTCAAGGCACCGGAGATGGTGGCCCGCGCCATCCGGCAGGTGCGCAAGGCCGACCCGGAGGTGTCCGAACGGGAGATCATCGAACTGCTGACCCGTCTGGATCCAGTTTGGGAGGAACTCTTTCCTCTGGAGCAGAACCGGCTGCTGCAACTGCTGGTAGAAAGCGTGGTTGTGGGAAACGGCGGGGTGGATCTGCAATTGCGGGTGACTGGCCTGAGTGCATTGGCGGACGAACTGGCCAACCATTGAAAAAGGAGCAACAAGATGACAGCATGGCTTTCAGCAGACGGCAGCATCCTCCACATCCACATCCCAATGCAGTTGCGTCGGCGAGGGGGTCGAAAAGTGATCGTCACCCCGGATGGCGTGGTACCTGGGCCGGGAACCAAACCCGCCATGCCCGACGATCCGTTGGTCAAGGCGTTGGTCAAGGCCAGACGCTGGCAGACCATGCTGGAGTCCGGGGAGGCCGCCACCATCCGGGATCTGGCAGAGAAGGAGGGAATGGAGAGATCCTATCTCGCCCGCATCCTGCGCCTGAACACCTTGGCCCCAGCGATTGTGGAACGGGTGTTGACGGGGGACTATCCGGACAGCATCAACCTGGAGACCTTGCGGGCAGGCATCCCTCTGGATTGGGAGGAGCAGATGGAGCGGTTCGGGTTGGTTGGATGACCGATTTTCTCAGTATTCCTTGTATTTGCCGACAACCACGCCGCAGACTCTAATGGCACCCTGGACATCTACCAACGGATAACGGGAGTTCAAGGGCTTCAGGTAGGTCTTGTTCCCAGTCACCATCAACTGCTTGAACGTCGCCATGGTATCGCCTTCCAATCGGGCAATAAGAAATTGGTTGTGTTTGCCCGGCAACGTTGGGTCGACGATGATGGTTTCACCTTCCCGGAATTCCGGCACCATCGAATCATCTGGAACACGCAGGGCAAAGGTGCGGTCGCTGGACTTGGGAGCGACGGGGATCCATGCCTCCGCTGTGGGGTGAAACGATTCGGCAGACTCTTCACACGATCTGCTGGCGTCTTCCCAGGAAATGAGAGGCAGACGGGCAAATAACGGTGCCCGGTGGATTTCTCCGTTCTCGGCCGCTTGGGCAAGTTCAGCCTGGGTCATGCCTGGCGTTGACCCAATGAGTGACATGTCTCCACGTCCGGTATCCAGCCAAATGGGATCCACACCACACGTCAGGGCAATGGCAACTGCGCGTCGAGAAGACTTGGACCTTCCACATTCCAGCTTGTGAACGGCCGTTTGGCTGATGCCGACTCGGTCCGCCAACTCTTTCTGAGTGAGCTTGGCCTGTTTGCGGGCGGCTTGAATGCGTTCACCGAAAGTCATCGTGTCTTCTCCTTGATCGAGTTGATACAACTATCTAAATTCAAACCAGTTTTGGCAATGTTTGAAGAAGGCAAACAGAGATAAGCTTTTCCCGTGTCGCCGTGTTTCTTGGCAAAGATGTTCAGTGCAAATGACCGGTATCGTTTACTCGCCGCTTTCCATCACTGTTTGCTTAGGCACTTCCTGCTGTACTCAATTCTGGAGCAATGCCGGAACCAAACATGCCCGTCAACCGCTCTCTTAGCTGGTTCAAGGCCCATTGTGGGTCAACATCTACCAGCGAACAGATCCAGCCAAAGGAACCAGGCTCCATGGAAGTCGAACGAAACCACTTCTTTAAAGTACGATAGTCATAACGAAAGACTGGATCCTGCATAACCTTTGGATCCTGCCGATAGCGTTCCAAAGCAACCAGATCGCGCACTGCCCGATCCATGACTGCCATCCACAAATGTTTGTCATTACTGTTGCAAATAGGACTGATAGTGTTTCTCGAAGTGATTAATTTTTCCATAGGATTCTCAACTGGGTTCATAGTTGACGATACCAACAGGGGATCTCAATTTTGCGCCCGGCATCTTCCCAAAAGATGGCAGCTGATGTCAAGCTGATTTTTGTTAATCGAATCGTTTGGCAATTGCCTCAACGTCATCAGGTGGCCATCCATCCAGTTGCATATCCAGACTCAGGTCCATTCCTCCCAATACTTCATTGATTTCATTTAAGGATTTCCGACCAAGATTTGGGGTTTTGAGCAAGTTGGATGCACTCGTCTGTACCAAATCGCCAACGTAAACGAACCCACCGCTCTTAAGCCCATTGGAGGCTCTGACGGAGAATTCCATATCGGCCAACCTGTAGAATAAGCAGGGGTTCCACCGGGGGACGGCAGGGGTCACCTGCTCTCCAACAAAAGCAGCATCGTCGAAGTTGACAAACACACCCAACTGATCTCGAAGAATCTTGGCCGCCGCGTCCAGGGCATTCTCTGGACTGACCACGCCATTGGTCTCAATGTCAAAAACCAGCTTATCGTAGTCCGTCTGCTGTCCAATGCGGGCATTGGAAACCTGGTACGACGCATACTTCACCGGACTATAGCTGCAGTCGATGGGGATGTCTTCGACACCAACCAAATGGTCATCCGACATGAATGTCGCCGGAACGTATCCCTTCCCGGTGGTCACGGTCATCACCATATTCAGCCTGCCACCCTTGTTGATCGTGGCGATAGGGTGATTCGGATTCAGAATTTCGACACCTTGACCACAAGCGATATCACCCGCCGTTACCACCCCCGCCTTTTTGGACATCAGTGTCATCGTTCGTGGTTCTCTGCTGTTCGAGCGGACAACCACACCTTTCAGATTGAGCACGATATCGGTAACGTTCTCAATCACGCCAGGAATCGCGGGAAACACGTTCACAACGCCATCAATCATGACGGACGAAATCGCCGCCCCCTGCAAAGAGGATATCAGCACCCGGCGCAGAGCATTGCCAAGAGTCGTCCCGAAGCCCCTCTCCAGAGGCTCAAGAACCATGGTGGCCTTGTACCGGGTATCTCCATCCCCAACGAATTCCACCCGATGAGGCTTTATCAGTTCAGTCCAATTCCTGTACATCCCACCCCCATACCCAGGCCGGAGCCGGTCTGCGTAACGTATCCTCTATTTTTGAACGGCCGTCTTCAGCGTCTGGCCGGGCTTGAAATGCGGCAAGCGGGTAGCGGCAATTTGGATGGCCTCCCCCGTTCGAGGGTTCCTCCCTGTCCGAGCAGGCTTGTCTGTCACCGAAAAAGAGCCAAAGCCGATCAAGGCCACTTCATTTCCTGCCGCCAGAGTGTCTTGAATGGTGCCCACTATGGCATCAATGGCTTTTGTGGCCTGCTCGTGGGTCATCCCTGCGGTCTTGGCCACATGCGCTGTGAGTTCTGGCTTATTCATCGTTATTTCCCTGTTGGGTTTCAGTTGATTCGTGGTCTACCCGTTCTTTCAGTGCCTTTCCAGTCTTGAAGAACATTACTCGCTTTGCCTCCACCGGTACAGCCACCCCGGTTTTCGGGTTGCGTCCATCACGCGCACGACGTTCCTTCAGTCCGAAACTACCGAACCCCCGCAACTCCACACGACGGCCACCCTCCAGTGAATGGGTAATGGACTCAAACACAGCATCGACTGCGGCAGTCGCATTGTTGCGGGACAGCCTGCACTGCTGGGCAATCAACGCGGTCAACTGCGATTTTGTCATGATGGGTCTCCTGGTGACGTGTGGTACGAAAGCCGGTGGGATCCTACCAGACCGAACCACACGCTGTAAAAGGGGAAAGGGTAAAATGCGTATCTTTTTAGGCCAATGGCCTTCACTTTACCTCGAACAGCCCATGAGTGTCCCTTCCAACTCTTCAATGAGAGCGGCGACGACATGCCGCTCTTTCCCAAAGTTGACACCCGAGGTAGTGAGTTGGTCCTGCAACCGATACAGTCGTCCGATAGATTGATAAAGGACTGATTTTTGACGAGCATTGACCTTCTTTCGCATCAGACGATCAGCGAAAAATCCCCCGACGAAGACTGGAGCTGCAACGATGGCAAGACCGGACAATGCACTGCCTCCAACAAACCCTCCCAGGATAGAGAGTCCCTTGGTGATCCCGGCAAGCGAGAAGAGGCTCGCATCGCCCAGCAATGCTACGGAACCCATGCCGCAAACCCCTCCTACGGTCGCCCCCATCAGTGCATGCGATTTGGCACAAAAATGTGGAAGACGTTCTTCCAACTCCTTGACAATCCCTTCCAATTCTCGGAGCATGCGCTGTCTGTCTGTCTGTCTGTCTGTCTGTCTGTCTGTCTGTCTGTCTGTCTGTCTGTCTGTCTGTCTGTCATGGCATTCCCCCAGAATATACACAAAAACCTTGTGAGTATGACAGAATTGTCCGTGGAACACAATCGTTGCTCTTTGCATTTTCGTGTCGAAATTATTCTACATCATGCCGAGGCAATCACCGCCAAGCGATAGCATCACTGACGAGGGACGGCCTATCATGCTGCGTTGGGTTGGATCGGGGCAGGTGACGTTCAACATCTGTGCAAAACGAGACATCGTCTGTGTTGGAGGGGATAAGGTAGTACTGGAAGACAGTGATGACCACCTCGATCAGGCTCAAAGCCTCCTCTTGACTGTAATCTGCCAGGGGACGGTGCATGCCCATGGCAGCCACGTATTCCTTCAGTGAGGCCAATGTGGCGGTCATGGCCACATGTTCGGCCTCATCGCGAGCAGTACCCATGTCGCTGTTCATGCCGTCCCTTCTCCAATCGTGCTATTGGGTGGGCACAAGTAATGACAGGGGGCTCATGCCCTCACAATACTCCGGTTCCGCACCAGTTCTTTCGCCTGGGTGATTTGGGCAAGAGTCATGTGAGCGACTACAAACCTACGTTATTTTGCGGCATTTTTATATTTTTGTGACTCTGAGAGACTCAACCATACATGAGCTTGAACGTAGTCAAATGGCATGCCCCTGCCTGTAGCGTACATCATGCTGAGGATGAACCGTGCCTTGGCATCCCCCTGTTCGGCAGCTTCACGAACTGCACCAATGTCGTTGTTCATGCCGTTACCTTTCCAATTATGCCATGTGGGTGGGGGAGGGGAATGGTGCTCATAAATCTTTGCCAGCCCACACCACCCGTCCGATGATGTCCAGCCCATTATTTTCTGCTGAATCAACATCGAATGCTGGTGAGAGGGGGTTGTCCGAGTGAACAACAAGTTTGCTCCCTGGACGGCAATGGAGCCGTTTGGCGTAAAGCTGCTGGTTCATCCGGATCACGAAAATTCGATTATCGATGGGATCCTTCTGCCGGAGAGCATGTGGCGGGGGTGGCATTCTCCCAATGTCGATAAGTGATGTCAAGCTGGTTTTTGTTAACCTCATCGTGTTGTGTCGGCCCAAGTTATGCGGGGTATTTGATGAGTGGCCGCCGTGGTGTATCCAACCCCCAAAGCAGAGAATGTGCAGAAACAATCGATTGCAAATCGATTATGAGCAGGGACTTGCTGATTGTTCTGCGAGGTCGGCGAGAGGCCTTGATCATTGTTTCGGCCATTCCATTCCCGTCATGCCTGCGAAGGTGGGCATTCAGGAGGGTTTGTGGTCGGAACGATGATCGAGGCCCGGCGAGAAGATGCCTGGAGATGCCATGTCGTGTAAAAAAATTTCGACATGCAAATGTGAGAAACACGGCTGCCCATTCCAGCGGCATTGGCAGAGCAGGTGGGGGGGGTGATACCTCTGGCGGTGGCTTCAAAGTTGGCCAAGTCGCCTCAGAGGTCGGCCAAGAGCCATTCCCGGCCCCACGGAAGACCTCACAGACTCGCTACTTTCCCCGTTGACGGCACTCCCAAGATAACGTGGACGCTCATCTCCCAATGCATGCCAAAAAAGGCCAGGTGCCTTTGGCCGAAAAGACGTGGCGAGTCCTCCTTCACACAATCCTGACGGACCAATTTCCGTGAGGTCGGCAGTTCGCCGATGGGTACACTCGACCCCAATTTGGTGCGAACCGGGGTCGAAATGGACCGTTTTGAGCGTGTCGCGTAAGTGATTGATTTATTATGGCGAGGTCGGCCAAAATCGGACTTGAGGTCGGATTGGCATCCGTCCTCGGCCACAGATACAGAGAGAGGGTTTTGGGCATATTTGGGCCAAACCCGGTGGGGTGCCGACCTCACGGGGGGAGGGTTTCGCTTTTGATCGCTTCCGTAACCATTGGAATTATTGGTGAATTTCCCAAAGAAAAGGCCGCCTGGATGGGCGGCCTTGGTACAGATAGCGTTCTCGGATTTTAAATTGGTGGAGCCAGGCGGGATCGAACCGCCGACCTCTTGACTGCCATTGATGCGGTCCAGAGCCGCCGCGATATCGATCCCTGGCAGCAGGTCCGGCCAGGCAGCGGCGTCCGGCGTGGTGGTGGTCCGGGTCGGCACAACGGGCAGTCCGGCCCGATCACCACTTTGAATCCAGCGGCCCAGGATGGCAAACAATTTATTTTTGTCGATGGGTTTGGTCACATAATCATCCATGCCGGCGGCCAGACATTCCGCCTGGGCATCGTTCATGGCATCGGCGGTCAGGGCAATGATGGGCAATTTGGCCAACCCCTGATCTTCCCGGATCCGCCTGGCGGCGGTATACCCGTCCATCTCCGGCATATGCAGATCCATCAGAATGGCCTCGTATGGCCGGGTATGGACCTTGTTGACCGCCTCCAGGCCATTGTTGGCCAGTTCTACCACCAGACCAATACTTTCCAGCAGTTCTTTGACAAATTGCTGGTTGAGTGCGTTGTCTTCCACCAGCAACACCGTCGCCCCTCGGAGTCCCTGGGTGGTCAGGGTGTGATCGGCCACCGGTTCGCCCAGCAACAACTGCCGGGCCGTCTCCTGGTCAAACAGGCGCATGATGGTGTTGAACAGCAGGGAACAATTGACCGGTTTGGTGAGGACGGCCGTTACCATGCCCGCCTGCTGGCATTGTTGTTCAAGCACCGCCTTGTCCTGGTCGGTCTCGGTCAACAGGATCCGTTTCGGTTGCACGGCCGCCGGGACCAGGTCGGCTAGTGCGGGCCATGCGGCGGTGCCGTCTTGGCCCGATACCGGCCAATTCACGAGCAGCAAAGCGTAGGGTGCACCCGCCTCGACCCCTTGCCGGATGGCCGCTTCCGCCTCCTGCCAGGAGGAAACGGCGGTCGTGTCAAAGGTGAACAGGCGCAACAACTGCACCATCGATGCCTGGGAGGTGGGCCGGTCGTCCACCACCAGGGATTTGAGATGGTGCATCTGCGCCGGCGGCAACAAGGCATTTTCCAACAGGTCGGCCTGCTGCCGGGCAAAGCGGGCGGTAAAGCGAAACCGGCTGCCCTCGCCCGGCACACTCTCCACCCAGATGCGCCCCTCCATCATGGCCACCAGACGTTTGCAGATGGCCAAACCCAGACCGCTGCCGCCATATTTGCGGGTGATGGAACCATCGGCCTGGACAAACGGATCAAACAGGCGGGTCATCGCCTCTGCGGTCATGCCGATGCCCGTGTCCCGCACCAAAAATTCCAACTCAACTGCCTCTGCGTTGGTCGGCATGGCAACCGTCTGCACACTGACCTCGATCTCTCCTTGCGGCGAAAATTTAATGGCGTTGCCAATCAGGTTGGCGAGAATTTGTTCCAGCCGCAGGGGATCGCCCAACAGAACATACAGGCATTCTGCGGAATAGCGGAAGATCAACGCCACCCCCTTCTTCCGGGCTTCGCTGCCAAACAGATCCGACAGACGGTCGAAAATATTGCGCACCAGAAAATTATTTTTTTCCAGTTCGAGCCGGTTCGCATCAATTTTGGAAAAATCCAGAATGTCGTTGAGTATCCGCATCAGACCACGGGAAGCCTGGGCAATCTTGGTCAGATAATCGCGCAGCTTCGGGGGTATGTCACACTGCAAGGCCAGGTCGGTGATCCCCAGGATCGCGTTCATGGGGGTGCGGATTTCATGGCTCATGGTGGCCAGAAAATTACTTTTGGCCAAAGAGGAGGCCAACGCCTGGTCACGTGCTTCCCGCAATGCCTTGTGCAAGCGGATCTTTTCCAGACAGCGTTCGACCTGAACCTTGAATTCACTCAGGATGATCGGTTTGACCAGATAGCTGAAGGCACCCAGATTCAATGCGGTAATGGCGCAGTCCATGTCCCCCGTGCCGGTAATGATGATGGACTGGAGATCGGGCTGAATGCGGGTGGCCTTGGCGATCATCTCCAACCCGTCCACGTCCGGCAGACCGATATCCGTGACCAGTATGTCGATCAAATGGGTGTTCAGGATATGCAGGGCCATCGAGCCGGAAAAGGCCGTGAAAACCGTATACGACTGTTCCAGCATAAATTTTTCCAGGATTCTGACAATGCCCGGTTCGTCGTCCAGCAGCAGAATATTGGCCACTGGCCGGGTTTGTGCGACAGAACTGTCCGCCTCGTGGCGGATGGCCGCCAGCTTGTCGGTCGAGTCGGTGTGCGCCGTGGCGGGCAAAACGGTTGCGGCAGCGCAGGCAGGCAATTCCTGGTTGTGCGCCATGGCTCCCTTGAGGGCGGTGGAGACTTCGACAAACGAGACGGGCTTGAAAAAGATGCGGCGAAAGCCGCTCTGCTTGGCTTTTTCCTCCGTCATGGTTTCACTGAAACCGGTACACAGAAAAATGGGCAGGTCCGGGCGTATTTTAAGAACTAGGTATCCACTTCGTTTAAGTGCTATCCACTTGACTCAAGTCAGTGATGCTTGTACCATCCCTGCATGGAGACCACCAGACACCCAATCCCAGGGGTTGACTACCCACGGACCATGCAGGAA
>JADFYM010000115.1 GCA_015233035.1 Magnetococcales bacterium | reverse complement strand
GATGACGGCATTCAATTCAGCCCTGGGACTTGCGGTGCATGCATCGTCACCCACTTATGACATGCTCTACAGCGGTGAGTGGGTTCACCCATCCGGATAATTGGCAAGCAACCGGATAGGCAAGAAATGAAGAATGGCAGGACAGGCTCACGCCTTGCGATGCAGCGTCCCCTCCCCCTGAAACGCGGCAGAATAACGACTGTTGAGAGCCTGAAAACGCCTCTTTTCGGAAAAAAGCTGCTTGGCCACATCGGATTTGTGCGTCAGAAGAAGATGCTGCACGGCAGGCAGCCGATCAATGATACGCTGCAAGGAGACACGCAGATACAGCTTTTCCCCCGCAGGCAGCACCCGGAACGCCTCACTGTCCGGAAACCGCTCCAGACGGGCCATGGCCTCCCCCCACTCCCGCACCAGAAAGCCCACCTCTTTGGCTGACAGTTGCTCCGCCTTGGTCAGCCGGTCCAGAATGGCATCCAGGTGGAGCAGGACGGTTCTCATGCCACCCCACCGACCAAACGTCGCTGCTCAACCGGTTCGACCGTTTCGCCCCGCCCCTGTTTGACCTGGCGCACCGCATCCCGCCAACCCACCAGCAGCGTGTTCAGATTGGAAATGACATCCCGCACATGCGACATGTCCTGCGTCACATTGGCCTGGGTGAGCTTATGGATCATGAAGCCATAGAGTTCAAACAGTTGAACCGCCAGCCCCTCCCCTTTTTCAAAGTCCAACGTATTTTGCAACTCGGAAATAATGGCCAGGCCACGGCGCAACGACATTTTATGATCACTCAAGCGTTTTTCTTCCAGCTCAACGATGGCACGCTCCAAAAAACGAATCGCCCCTTCATACAGGAGAATAAGGAGATCCTCCCGGGAGGCCGTATTGGCCCGGGATGTCTTATAGCTGCGCAGACCATACGACATGGCAACCCTTTATCAATAGACGTTCGCTCAGGCCGCCTGTGGATTGGAATCCACAGCAGCGATGGCACCCGCACTCCGCCACCCGCTCAACAGGGTGTTCAGACTGCCGACCACCCAGTGCAGATACTGGGCATCATGTGTCAACCCCGCCTGGGTGAGGTTTTCCAACATAAACTCATACAAATCATTCAATTGTACAGAAACTGCCCCGCCCTGCTCAAAATCCAGGGTCCGCTGAAATTCTTCGATGATACGCCGCCCACGGCCCAGATATTCCTTGAATTCATCCACCCGCCCCGCTTCGCAGGCTTTGGTGGACTGCTCCAAAAATTGCACCGCCCCTTCGTACAACTGAATCAACACCTCCAGCGGGGATAAAACCGGCTCAGTCTCCAATCCTTCCTCCTGCCCACGCGATGACATCTGCAACGGTTACATTTTGCTCAAAGCGGAGGTCATGGCACTGCCCGCACTGTTGAGCTTGCTGACCATCTGCTCCAGGTTGGAATATTTGGTATTGAGCTGCTGCCGCACCGCATCCAGACGGGTGCTCTCCTGGGCTATTTCTTTGTTCACATTGCCTATTTGCGACTGCAAGCTCTGACCCAGCGTGGTCAGGCTGCCTGTCGCCGAATTGGTTATCCCATCCAGCAACGTCTGCAGACGATAGGCCAACCCCGGATTGTTGCCCGTCCCCACACTCGACTGGGTGCTGGTAAACATGGCCGCCAGGTTAGAGTAGCCGTTCTGCAGTGCCTTGTCCAGGGAAGTACTGTCGAAACTGATGTCTCCGGTGTACGGGTCGGTACGCAGACCATATTCGGCCAACGTGGAAAAAGTCTGAAAACTGTTGGGACTGGTCGCCCCGACGGCACTGGTGCGCACATGCAGCGCATTTTGCAGTTGCGTCTCAATGTTGCGCGCCATCGACGAACTGTCCAGAGCCGTCTTGTTCTGGGCGACAAAATCAATGACCGCGTTGTAGGCCGTCGCAAACGAGTTGAGTTGCGTCTTGATGGAGGCGGAATCATCGGCCACACTGATGACCACCGGCGTCGAATTGGCGGTACTGCCCATCGCCTTGCCGTTGGCGGAAACTTTTGCCCCCGTCGTCCCAATCAGCTGCAACGTGATCCCGGTCAAGACATTGGACGGCGTGTTGCTGGTATTGGTCATGTTGACGCCATCCAGTTGGAAGATGGCATTCTGGGCTGGCATGGTATTGGTGAAGGTGGTCAGGGGAACGGTCGCGGCGTCCACACCCGCCTGGGTCTGGGTCGTGGCACCAAAAGAGGTACCACTCGCGTCCAAAAAGTCGGCACCATAAATTCGGGTACCGCTGCCATCACTGGCGGCGTTGGTCCCGGTGTACTGGCCCGTGTCCTTGGCCGTCAAGAGCAGACTGCCATCACCCTGGACGGTGACCGTGACCCCCGGATCGCTGCCAAAACTCATCCCGTTGATCGTGTTGGCCACAGCGGTCAAGGACTGGCCACTCAGATCCGGCGTGGTATAGACCGTGCCATTGTACGTGAAGG
This sequence comes from Magnetococcales bacterium, assembly GCA_015233035.1. GTDB lineage: Bacteria > Pseudomonadota > Magnetococcia > Magnetococcales > Magnetaquicoccaceae > Magnetaquicoccus. The sequence goes on along the minus strand of JADFYM010000115.1, from coordinate 10,251 downwards.
AAAAGGTCGACCCGGCGGCAAATGTGCCACCAGAAGTGGGGTCGGTCGTGGTGGAGGTGGCCGCCGTGCCCGTACCCTGCGTCGTCAGGTAAGGGGTCGTCCCATCGGCTTGCATAAAGGTGGCCGCCGTACCATAGATCCGGTTCCCGGACGGGTCATTGGTGGGATCCCCGTTATATTGGCCACTGTCCTTGGCGGACAACACCAGGCGATAGGCACTCCCATCATACATGATGTTGGCGGAAACCCCCGGATTGCTGCCAAAATGCATCCCGTTGATCGTCGAGGCCACATCGGTCAAGGTCTTGCCACTCAAATCCCCCGTGTCATACTGGGCACCATTGTAGGTAAACGACAAGGTCGAATTCGGCCCCAGGGTATCGGTCACACTGGTCATGCCCGAACCGGACGACATGCTGGCATCCCCCAGCACCCAGGTGTCATTGGTCGCCAACTGGGCCACGTTGAGCGTATGGTTGCCGGACATCGCCCCACTGGCAGCCGTGGCTGTGGCCAGACTCGGGCTGGAACTGCTGACAGTATGCGGTGCCCACGCATTGGGATCTTTCAGGGCGGTAATCTGGGTGTCCAGGGCGGCCAGTTTGGAATTCAAACTGGCATAGATGCTCTGCTCATTGGTCAGATTGGACAGGTTGGTCTGCAGGGATTTCATCTGCCCCTGCTGCGCGGACATCAACATATCGACAATGTTGGAAGGCAAACCCGTGGCCAGCCCACCGAACGAAATGCCCCCGGTCCCACTGCTGCCGGACGAACTGCTGGATGAACTGGATGACGTATTGGACGAAGCACTGCTCAAGCTGGCCAACAAGGATTGCGCCAAAGCCGAACTGGACGACGCGCTGGTGGATGTATTCGCTGTGGTAGAACCGACGGCCATGATTTTCTCCTTCCTGCTTCAACCGGATTTGTTATGCACTGACCGAATGGGCGTCAGATCCCTGGGCATCCAGCAAACACTGCTGCAACGCATTCACCTTGGCGAACAACACCTGCAACGCCGCCGCAGACCGGGGCTGCACCCGTTGGGCAGGACCGGACACCATCAGACCTGCTGCATCATCCACCATCGCCAAGCGCAGCAAAAGCCGATTGGCCTCCTCCACCAAAGCCGCCAGAGCCGCACTGTCCGGCTCCGTCCCCCCACACGGCACCCCTTCCGCCAACCCGACCCAGAGACCCACATCGGACACGCCCATAATCAGTATACCTCTCCGCACAACAGGATGATACAAAAAAGGCCGGTTCCCCTGCCCAGATCTTTATCGGTTGAAAACCCGCCCTGAATGACGTCAATCTTTGCCGCTCGCCCTTTTCCCTTCTGCCGAGGCGAGAGGAAACAAAGCCCCTCTTCCTGTACAGAAGAGGGGCCGGGAGGAGGTGCGGACCAGATCAGGCAGACCCAACCGCCTCAATGGAGCAGGTGCATGGCCCACTGCGGCTGCTGGTTGGCCTGCGCCAGGATGGCTGCCCCCGCCTTTTGCAAAATGATCTTTTGGGTCGAGACCGCCATCTGCGCCGCCAGGTCCGCATCCGTGAGGCACGACCGGGCAGCGGACAGGTTTTCCACCACATTGTTCAGATTGGCAATCACCGCCGTAAAACGGTTTTGCGTCCTGCGCAACTCGGAACGCTGTTCCATCACCCGGTGCAGCAACAGATCGACCGACTGGATGGTCTCCTCGGCCGCCACCGGGGTGGCAATATTTGCCTGGTAGCCATCCGGCGACAGATGCCCATCGCCCCACAGCGCATCGGGACGAATGTCCGGGATGTCGAACGAGATCGCCTGCCCCGCCCGGGTGCCCACCTGAATGACAATCCGGTCCGTCGTGGCCGCTGGCACCAGTTGGCCAGCCAGAAACGAACACCCATCAAACTGCATATCCTGGGCAATGCGGTGCATCTCGCCGAGCAGATGATCCACCTCCTGCTGCAACGCCAGCCGCTCCTCCGTGGTCAGCGATGCCTGCGTCGCCCGGACTGCCCGTTGGCGCATCTGCCGCAGACAATAAACGCCCTCCTCCAAAGCCCCCGCCATGATCTGGACCATGGCAATTCCGTCGTTGGCATTGCAAATCGAGGTGGACAACTGACTGATCTGCGCGGTCATGCGCGCCGCCAGAGAGAGACCGGCGGTACCATCCACCGCCAGGTTGGCCCGCATCCCCGATGCCAGACGTTGAAACGTATCGGACAACCCACGGGTCGTCTCACGCAGTGTGTTCGGTATATCCACTACATTGACACTGGTATTGATGACAAATGCCATGATTTCATCCTCCGTATGGGGTCTATCTGCCCGTGTGGCCAGCCGGGTTGCTGAAGGCCGCTTCTGGGGCGGGCGGAGAACCGCCCCCCCAGACCCCCCCACCCTTTTTTTTTAATCGTATTGATCAAGGGGGTCCGGGGGGGATTATCCCCCCCGGTGGGGTCCAGGGGCAAAGCCCCTGGTGGAGTGGGGGTTTCGCCCCAGATCCCAATCAGCCCGGTTACACCACTAAACCGCCGCCGCCAGTTGCTGCGGGACATACCCCCGCATGGCCCGTTCCTTCACCCCACGCCGCATCTCCATCGGGATCAACGGCTGGCGGGCGGAATATTCCTTGAGCAGGATCTGCCTGCCCTGACGATTGCAGACATTGACCACGACCGGTGCTGCCAGGTTGGTACGCACCGCCTCCGGCTGATCGTCAGGAACATTGACCAGACTGAACACTTCCACATCCTCCGCGCGCTCCAGACCGATACACTCGGTATCCGCATCGGAGATGGTCAGGTCCAGATTGACAAAAAACTCGAACGGGTTGATCACAATAAATGCAACGCCCGGCTCATCCACAGACTGCAACCAAAAGAAGGCAGAATTTTCCGCATAAGGAAACAAGAGAAACCGCTTGCTCTGGTCAAACCCCAGCAAGCCATCTGCCAGGTAGATCAGTTCCTCTTCGCCAAACGTCAGTGTACCAAACCGAGTGCCATGAACCTGCATCGTACTCTCCCGCAAAGCGCGCCAATTATTTCAACAATTGCAATACCAACTGCGGCAACTGGTTGGCCTGGGCCAGAATAGCCGTACCCGCCTGTTGCAGGATGGAGAGCTTGGTCAGATTGGCGGTCTCGGCGGCCACATCGGTGTCCGTGATTTGCGAGCGGGCCGCCGTCAAATTTTCCACCACATTCTGCAAGTTGGCAATATTGGAGGTAAACCGGCTCTCCACCGCGCCCAACTCTGCCCGAATGCTGGAAACCTGGTTGATGCCACCCATCACCACACTCAGCATCCGACCGGCAGCAGCCTGGCCGTCCAGGGGCGGATTGTAGGGCTTGGAACCACCGGCATCCGTATTCGGCGGATCAAACTCCAGGGTGGGATCGGTGGGAATGGTTTTCCCGGTCATGTCCACCAACGGCACGGGGGGATAGCTGTTCTGACCCTTGGTGTTGATCAACCAACTGGGCACGGTCACCTGCGACCCAGGCACCGGGGCCGGAGCCGCTGCTGCCGAGGCATCACGAGCCGCCAATACCTTGGCCATGTTGACCGCTGCCACCGAGGCATCTTTTTGCGTATTGCCGGGAGCCGCTGCCGCCAAACCCGCTGCTGCAATAATTTTGGCTTGATCCAGGGTGAGATTTTTCTTGCCACCGGTACCCGCATCCGCCGCCACCGCATCCCGGGCGACCTGATCCACCGTCTCGCCCTTGCTGATGCCTGCGTCAAACGCCTTGATCACGTTCAGAATATTGCCAACCGGCACATCCTTGACCAGGGGAATGCCGCCATTGCCCGCCGTGTCCGTGCCACCCGTCTTGACGGCACTGTCCACCACATCGGTGGCCCCTGTCGCGTTGACAACGGCACCACCGGTCGCACCCGCCAATGACTTGTAGGCAGGCGGAACACCATCGGAAGTGCTGTAACTCTTGTTGGCAGCATACAAACCCGCCGCCAGAACCCGCGCCTTGTCCGTGTTGTCGGCAAAAACCGTATAGCTGGCATCGCTGGCGGCGGTCGCCGTAATTTGCGCGCCGATGGCGGCGGAGACCACATTGTCCCAGGAACTGCCACCCGAAATTTTGGTCACCCCATCCGAAGTCAACCCTCTGGCGGCATTGATCGCGGCCAGGGCGACGGCATTGGTACCGGTATAATTGCCACTGGCATCGACTTCAGTCGCCGCATTGATGGTGGCCGGCGTGCTGCCTTCCAATGCCGTGATCACATCCGACACCGACGGCGGGGCAACCGCCGTGCCCGCCGCCCCGGCGGCAGACTCGGCAGAAACCTGGGCGGCGATCAGCGCGCTGACAGCGGGCGAAGCCCCACCACCCGCCGTACCAGCCGCCACGGCGGTGGGATCGTTGCCGGCCATGGCCGCCGCCTGACTGGAGATTGTCATGGCCGTGGCCACACTGGCTCCCGCCACCACCGCCATGTTGCGTGCCACATTGCTGGCATCCAAGGTATAGGTGTACGGCTGGGTCAGCTTGTTGACATCATTCGTGCTGGCCACCGCATTGACCATCGGGCCCATCTCGGAAGCAAACAGCCGGGAACCCGACAATGGCGGATTGGGAGCCGTAATGGTCACCCCCGGCACCTGCTGATTGAACAGACTCACCGGGCTGTTGGGATCCACCGGGACCGGCTGGGCCAACAAGGTCGCCGCCCGCGCATCCGCCATGTTGACCGTAATGGTCTGACCCTGCTGCGAACCCACCTGAAACACCAGGGGTTGCTGATGGCCATTCAACACGGTCCAACCATTGAAGGTGGTGTTCTGCGCAATCTGCTCAATCTGGTTCAGCAGTTGCGACGCCTCATCCTGCAAACTTTGCCGATCCGAATCGCTGTTGGTGGCATTGGCCGCCTGCACACTCAACTGGCTGATCCGCTGCAACATGTTGGCATCTTCCGACAATGATCCTTCCGCCACCTGCGCCACGGAAACACCGTCATTGGAGTTGCTGACCGCCTGCGATGTCCCCCGAATCTGCGCCGTCATCCGATTGCTGATGGCCAAACCAGCCGGATCGTCCGAGGCGGTGTTGATCCGCATCCCGGAAGAGAGACGCGCATAAACCGTATTCAACGAACCCGACGCGGACGCCATGTTACGCTGAACGGTAAGCGAAGGTAAGTTGGTATTGAGATACATTGCCATTGTCTTGATCCTCTATAATGTTTCTTTGTCTGTTGTCTCTGTATTGTTTGGTATAAACCAATCAGCGTTCTCTTATGCGTTCACGGCACGGTGCAGACTGCAACCGCAGCCACCTCAACCGACCGCCGCCATCCTCTCCGTCATCTGCTCTGCCCGACCTTTGGCCCGCTCCCGACGACTGGCCCGCCGCCCTTCCCGTTCCTTCAAATAGCTCTCCTGCATGTGCGGCGGGATCAAAAGCTGTCGCGGCGAATATTCCTTGACCAAAATCTGCCGACCCTGGCGATTTTGCGTATTGACCACCACGGGACCAGCCAGATTGGTGCGCATCTCCTGGGGACGCCCCTCGGGAATGGTCACCAGCGTAAAAATTTCAACATCCTCGGGACGTTCCAACTGCAACGCCAGGGCATCCTCGTCCTGCACCACAAATTCCACATTGGCGAAAAAGTCGAATGGATTGACCACAATAAAGGCAATCTCGACCTCATCGATGGATTGCAACCAGAAAAACGATGAGTCCTCACCATACGGAAACAGGAGAAACCGATGACTCATCGGAAAACCCAGCAATCCCTCGTTGAGAATGATGATCTCTTCCTCTTTAAACTCCAGAACACCAAACCGGGTCCCTTGAATCTCCATGACATCTTCTCCACACCCAAATGGTTAACCGTCTATCACACTTTGCCACCGTCCTGCCCACACCAGCGGACAGAACTTTTTACGCTCTACTGAAGAAAATTAAGCAACGACACACTCGACACCGTCCGCTCGACACTGGTCAACATTTGCAAAGAGTTCGTCGCTTGCGTCAGGCGACTCACCACATCAAACATATCCGCCTCGGAATTGTTGGTCTTGAGGGTTTGCAGGTTCAACTGGTCCGTCGACAAGGTGCTCGCCGCCGCCGTCACCTGCGTGGCCCGCACACCGGTCGTCGCCTGCAGATTCGAAGCCTGGGTTTGTCCCGCCGTCAACCGATTCAACTGGAGGGTGACCTCATTGGCGTCCCCCCGCAGCAAAGCACCCCGCAAGGCGGTCACCGCACCCAACAGATTGACATTGTTGCTCAGCGTGCCGCTGCCATTCACCAACTCCGCCCCGGTCACATTACCAGGCAAAGTTTGCCCAGGCCCCACATGAATCGGGCAATCCGCACTCCCGCCCTGATAGCTGGGCACCACCTCAAAATAATAGACATCCCCGCTCTGCGGCTGACCCACCAGGTTGAAGGTGAGTCCGTTACCCAAATTCAGAGAGGGCGGATCGGTATCCTGGGGCTGCAAGCCTATCTGCGGAACGCCGTTGACATCGACATCGTAAGTCCCGTTGCTGGCCTGATAGGTGACCTGGACGCTCAACGGGATACCCGTCAAGGTGGCATCGGGGGCAACCTGGGCGGAAAACGCCGTCGACGCATCCACCGTCGAAGGGGTCGCAACCCCGTCCACTGGCACCGACAATTGGGCCGGGGTGGCCTGAAAATGGGCACCATTGGGCACCACATTGAAGGAAACCGAATCCCCCGCCGACAACTGACCACCCAGATTGAAGGTAATGCCGTTGCCCAGATCCAGAGAACTCGACGACCCCGCCTGCTGGGTCGGCATGACCGGAGGCGTTTGGGCAACCCCATTGACGGTCACATCATAGCCACCCACAACCGTGGTGGAGGGCGCGATCTGATAGGCCGTGCTGGGCCCCACCCCCGGAGCCTGAAAGGAGTCCGCCACACTGGCCGCAAAACCACTGGGGGCAGGCGTCAGGGCCGTCGCGCCACTGGACTGCACCTGCACCGCCGTCGTGCACAGGGAAGTCCCAGGTGGGTTTTGCGTCGCATCAAACGGGGCACTGGTCCGCCCACCCCCAAACAGGGGCACCCCATTCATCTCTGTATTGGCCGCCGACACAATATCCTGATACAGGGCCATGGCCGACGACGCCGAACTCTTGAGCGTCTCGGGCGCATTGCTCGCCGCCGTCCCCTGGGAAAACTGCATGGCCAGCTCGTAGGCCTGCTCCATGCTGTTTTGCACCACGCCAACCGCCGTACCCCCCTGGGTCAGCCGCTGCGACGCCAGGTTGGTAGTGTTCTGCAAACTTTGTACCGAAGTAAGATCAGAGCCAAACAGTAAATTACGGTACGAACCAGCCGCATCGTCCGACGGCTTCTGGATCCTCTGCCCCGAAGAACTTTGCGACTGTGCCAGCATCAAGGCCTGTTGTTGGGCCTGCATGGCCGACAGGCTGGCCGAAAGCATCATATTATCGGTTACACGCATGATCTTTTTCCCATCTCCATCCGAAACCACCGCGCGGCATCACCGCGACCAAAAAACCACTGCCACAACCCCATCCAGGCCGTCGTCACTACACCATGCTGACGACGCTCTGCATCAATTGATCCGCATAGCTGATCATCTTGCTGGAAGCCTGGAAGGCCCGTTGATACTTGAGCAGATCGGTCAACTCCTCCTCCAAAGAGACCCCGGAGGTGGACTGCCGCAGGGAGTCCAGAAAGCTTTGTGCGGACGTTTGCGCCGTCATGGACTGCGTATTCTGGCTGACCACCGATCCGACATCGCCCACCGTGGCGGCATAACTGCCCGTCAAGGTCGCCTTGGGCGTCCCGGAACCCGGCGGAATCACAAATTTGGTGGTCCGCAACCCACTCATGGCCAACACCGCCTGGTTGCTGCCATCGTCAAAGGTTGCACCCGTAATCTGGCCAGGATTGGCCGGATCGTTGGCAACCGTGGCAATACGACCAGTACCCACGGTGCTGGGATCACTCACCAGAGCCGCATTGACCGTCATGTCCTGTGCCCCGGTACCACCAAACAGACCACCGACGCCCAGAGCCGCCAACAGGTTGGAACCATCGGAAACCACCCCATAAACCTGCCCCGTCGGGGCCTGAAGGCACAACTGATGCCCCGGCGTAATGGAAGCCGTCACCGAACCACTCGCGTTGATGGCCTGCACCAGACTGCTCAGGCTCATCTGGTTGGTCACGGTAATCGGCGCAGAAACCGTCAAATGGGTCGCATCGGGACCGGTGGCAAACACAATCTGCCCACTGCCCACCCGCGACAGATCCGGCGCGGCCCCGCTATAGTTGGCGGCGGTCGGATCGGTGACCAGTTGGCCGACCGGCGTGCTGAAATCGTTCCCCATCGAAGCCGTACCGGTCTGACTGGTATACATGGTCTGGCTGACGGCGGTGCTGCCAATCGCGTTAAACTGAAACCGTATCTCATTCGACAAGTTGTTCAACTGGGTCAAAAACCCGTTTTTGCCATTGATCAGTGTATCCCGCACCGCCAACAAACCACCCAGTTCCCCCCCCTGGACGTTTTGCACATCCTTGCCATCCAGGGTGATCCCGGCAAAATTGGTCAACACGGGCGGCTGGCCCGGAGCCGTCGGCTGGGTCGGATCGACCGCTTTGTTTTTGCTGCGCGCCAACGTGGCGGCATGGACGGCATCACACAACAGACCCTGACCACCCGCCATCATGACCTGCACCACGCCATTCGGCATGGGCAGGGTCTGGATATTGATCTTCTTGCCCAGTTCCAACACCGCCTGCCGCTGCTGATCCCTGAGAGCCGAGGTGTCGACGTTGGGACCGCTGGCCGCTATCTGGGCATTCAAGCCTTGCAGCACCTTCAGTTTGGTGTTCACATCTGTCAACGTGACATCCACTTCCCGATCCGCCTGCGTCAGCAATCCCGACAAAGAGGAGCTCATCCCCTGCACCTGCTGAGCCAGACCATTCGCCTGGGTCACCAGATTGCCCTTGCCCACCGGATCGGTGGGATTGTTCACCAGATTGTCCGCCGCCGTATAAAGGGCATCCAACTGGTTGCTCAGCCCCGAGTTGGTCCCTGTCTCATTAAAAGTCTGCTCAACCTGAGTCAAATAACGGCTCTGGGCATCCAGACTGCCCGTCTCCGAAGTGCCCAACTCCTCGCGACGATCCAGCAAAGGATCCAACTGCTGCGTGATCCCCGTAACCTGGACACCCATACCCAACGAAGAACTTTGCAGCTTGGATACCTGCCGGGTGTAGCCAGGCGTATCGACATTGGCAATGTTGTTGGATACGGTCTGCAACGCGCTCTGGGCAACAGACAGTGCCGAATCGGAAATATTTAAAATACTGTTGATAGACATGCCGTTCTCTCTCTCCCATCCAGTCCGCGCCGCCCCTGTGAAAATTTCAGAGGGAAATGGCGTTGCCATCCCATATGCACCACTTATGCCAATCCCGGTTACCCTCCCCGCATGACCGGTGCCCCGTTTTTTATTTTTTGATCAACATATTGATTTTTATGTGAATATTCTATTATACACCGACAAGTGACGGAGGCGGTCCCCGCCCTGGGTTGCCCCGTGCGCGGCAAGACCGGAAAAACCGACGGCCACAACCTCCAAGTCGTCGGCAAATCTTGCCTTGCCGCTCTTGCCGGGCATACCCATCCGTGTTTGCGGTTGGCAAGTCTTGTCTATTGAGGCGGGAAAGCGTGAGAGGCGGGTGTTTTGTCCTGACCACAGAAGATAAAAAAAGCCCCAGGACATTTCTGCCTGGGGCTTTTTTTGTGTGGCCTGTTCTGGTACCCTGCTGGAGGCTTAAATCCGTGGGGCACTTTTTTTTCCCTGCCCCGCCCGATCGCACTGCTTGCATCGTGTGACCGGCAGTGCGATTGTCCACAAGGGGTCGCGCGGAGGGAGACACGTATATGATGCAGAAATTGCTCATACACGTCATCCTGGAGCTGCTGCGATGGCTCTTGGATGTGCTGATCAACACACCGACAGTCTAAACAGCGGCCATGCCGGGCGGGACCCCGGCGTGGCTTTCCCCTCTATATTCACCAATCCTTTCACAACAAGCAAGCAAAAACTTTCTGCCGCCGGGACGGCCCGCCAGGGCAATCGCATTTGAAAAATATTGCCGGGGTCTGGGGGCCGTCACGGCCCCCAGTGGGAGTCCAGAGGGCAAAGCCCTCTGGTGGGGGGCGGGGCGAAGCCCCGATTTTGTGGTGGCTTCGCC
>JADFYM010000114.1 GCA_015233035.1 Magnetococcales bacterium | reverse complement strand
TCAATAATGAACTGTTTCATTTTACTCTCCAGGTGAGTTGAAAAACAGTTCAAATTGTATCATATTAATGTGCAAATTCAAATGGTTGACGATCATTTCCCCGCAACGAAGTCACCGATTCAGGGGTTAGACAGAACGGCGGCGGTATCCCGAATGATATTGCAATGCTGGTCGGTGCCAGATTGGTGGTGTCGTCCGAGGTGGAAGAAGGCGCAAAACTGAATGAAACCAGAGTCAAAGAGTTGACTGGCGGCGACACAATAACAGCACGATTTCTGCATCAAGAGTATTTCGAGTTTATCCCAGTATTCAAGCTCTGGATTTGCGGAAATCACAAGCCAGTTATCCGAGGGACTGACCTTGGTATCTGGCGGCGGATTCGATTGATCCCGTTCACCGTGACCATTCCTGAGTCTGAGGTTGACCCACAGCTTACCAACAAGCTGAGGCAGGAGTTGCCCGGTATCTTGTCGTGGGCTATTGCGGGCTGTATAGCATGGCAGCGTGAGGGATTGAAGCCGCCCAGGGTAGTGGTGGAGGCCACGGCGGCATATCGGTCTGAGAGTGACCTGATCGGGCAATTCCTGGAGGAATGCTGTGTGCTGGCACCGGCGGCTGAGACATCCGCCACAGTGATTTATGGCAGGTACAAAGCGTGGGCCGATGCGAACGGGACCAGACCGATCACGTCGTCAATGCTTACCAGGAAATTGGTGGAACTCGGTATCCAGACAAGGCGGTCGGGCGGGACGTGGTTTGTCGGGGTTTCGGTTCCGCCTTCCTGATTTCCGACACTTCGACACTTTTAAGGCATTTCCAGGTTTTTCTCCATGCGTGCATGTGTGGGAAAAAAGGTGAAAAAGCTAAAAAAGTGTCGAAGTGTACAAATCGGCCTTGGCAGGACATGACGTGCAGCAGGAAAAAACGATTCAAACAACTAAAATAAAAAGGAAAATAGCGATGACAAGACAATCTGATCTGACAGCGCAAGCGCAGCAAATCCTCCCTGCATGGTTTGTCCCGCACATGATGCGGAATCGGCAGCGGGCATGGTTCGGCTTGCTTATGGTGGGCGGGATCATCATCCATATCACGCGGATACTGCGGGTTCGCACCGACTCTTCCGGTGCGGTCTGGTTGGACGTTCTCCTGGACCAGGCGGTTGAGAGTGAAAATCTGCCATTTAAAAATTTTGGAGCACAATCCACCACCGCAGAGGCCAGCATCAACGCCGGTCATGTAATGGCCGCGTTCGATTTCTTTGATTCGTGACTCGCAGGGCTTGCCCCGGCGTGACGGTCCTGGTGCCCGTGTGAGAGGCAAGGCGACGGGGCATCAAGGGGGGATCGGCGGAAAACAGCCTGCCCCCCCCCATACCGGGTCAAATATCTTCAGACGCATCGGTCGAATGCGGGCATATGCCAAGATATTTGCGCGTGCAAAATGGCGCACGTCTGGTGGGCAAGAGCGACGGCATCGGGGCTGGCCAGAATTTCCAGGGTCCTTCCAAACCATTTTGCGATGCGGGTAATTCAGACCCCGTCGGCGGTCCAGCGTCACAGGGAAAAACGGGTGAACACCCGGTGAACGGTGAACACTCATTGCGTGGTCCTGGCCATTCATCTGCACGGCCAAGCCAAAGCACCACCATGCAGGAAAATGCGATCTCTCGCGGAGGCATCCAAAGACGAGCAGGGGAAACGCTCATGACCAACACCCTCCACCACCTTGCCAACCTGTTGGGCATCGAGCAGGGCAGGCGACTCCAGGCGTGATTCCCACCTTGCTGCCAGGGACGGCGGCACCCACCCGGCGAAGGTCTCGAATCCGCCACCTTTGCCGGGTCTCCTCCTCGCGCACCGGGACGACCATATTGCCGACGCCGACAAAATGGTCAAGCGGCATCCCTGAGAGACTCGCACCCCTCTGCCCGCTGCATGGCCAACTGGCGGATGTGTTCTGGTTCGTATCCCAACACGTCACAGACGAACCGGAACGACCCAGGGCTATCCTCCCTCGACCGGAGCCACGCCAGCACGGAGGGCCTTTCTGTCGCGTCGTCCAGGTCCAGAATTGCCCGGTGCAGCACTTCTGCCCAAAGTCTTGCCTCTGGCGATGCGTCATGGACGAATGGCAGGGATTTCTCTGACATGGCGGGCATCCTCCTCCTGGTTGGCGAGAAAGCCATGATACCCCGATCCGCCAGTCAGACGGTAGAGCCATTCGCACCAGACGCACAGGGGGCGCGATTCCCGATGGGGCGATACGTTTGCCTTCCCGTTCGGTAAACGCTGCCAGAAATGCACCTGCTGCGGTCTCTGCGTGGATGGCAGAGAATGCGGAACAAGCGACCATGGCACCCCGGTAGAAATCATCTGCGGTGGGCACGGCCACGGTGGAGGGGATGACTGCCCCGACCATGGCAGGATGACATGTCATCGACGACGACACGCCGACGCAGTTTTGCGTTGACGCACCCGTTCACTGAACGCAACTTTGCGTTGAGTGACCAGCAGGGTGACGGCCACCACCCGGACCAGGGCGGTCTCCTTCTGGGGATCGGGACGACGGCCACGCCGACCAGACCAATGCCTCCTGGCGGGGAGCGGTGACGGTGGCACTGGTCTTGCGTGGAATCGGGGAAGAGTGGGGAACGGGGGCACGATGGGGAGGAACCCACAGAGGAACCCATGATTTTCAAGGAACCCGACAGGTGGCAGAAATCACCCTCAATCAAGGGTAGCCAGAAGCAGAAGGAACCCATAGAGGAACCCATAAACGCGGAAAACAAAAACGGCCACCGAGTGAGTGACCGTAACTGTTTGAAAAGATTGGTGGGCCGTATAGGATTCGAACCTATGGCCCGCTGATTAAGAGTCAGCTGCTCTACCAACTGAGCTAACGGCCCCACCGCAGACATCTGTCGTTCATCTGTCTGTCTGTCAGTTTGACACTTTTTTTTGATTAGTCAAGTCCAGCCAAAACAGAAATGGCGGTGGCGGGGCTTTTTTTTCTGTGGGTGCAGGAAATGATGCCTGCACCGCATCGCCGGAAACATTGACCATGTCATGCAACCGGTGGGCAGTTTTTCATCAAAACCCGAACCAGATTACCCTGATCCCATGATACCCTCTCTGCTGGCCATTCACATACTGTCTGCCGTCATCTGGGTGGGAGGCATGTTTTTTGCCATGCTGTTTCTGCGACCTGCCCTGCTCCCACTGGAATTGGAGGCGCGTGTCGATCTGTGGTTTCGGGTTCTCACGCGCTTTTTTCCGTGGGTCTGGGGTAGCGTCATCGCTTTGCCCCTCTCGGGCTACGCCCTGCTCTTGGCCATTTTTGGCAGTCTACAGCAGGCAGGATGGCATGTCTGGATCATGCAGTCCTTGGGCTGGACCATGATCGCCATTTTCATATTCCTGTTTCTCGTCTATTACCGGAAAATGGCGCGCATGGTCAAAAAACGGCTCATGCCTGAGGCCGGACTCTGCATGAACGCCATTCGGATCGGCATATCCGTCAATCTGGCGTTGGGCCTGGCCACTGTGGTCGTCGCCGCTACCGGACGATTCTGGTGATCATTTGCCGGTCTCTTCCAGCAAAAAAGCGGAGACGATATCCACCGGTTGACGCAGGGGATGCGACAATTTTTCACGCAGGACGGCGAATCCCGCGCGCATTTTCGCCACCGCCGCCGTATCCGTCAACAACTGCATCAGATCCGAGGCCAGCCAGTCGGGACGAACCTCCCCCTGAATCCGTTCGGTCACCAAGCCATACCCGGCCACCAGATTGGCCAGCGAGATGAAAGGCACCTGAATCAGTCGCCGTCCGATTTCATAAGTCAAGCGGTTGACGCGATAGACAACCACCATCGGCGTACCCAACAAGGCGGCCTCCAGCGTGGCCGTGCCCGAAGTTACCAACGCGGCGTCGGCAGCCCCCAACAGATCATAGGTCTCACCACAACGAATATCAATCGGGGGAAACCCCGCATGTGTCACCGGTCCCGTCGGCCAACAGGCCGCCAAATCCGCACGCGACAGGCTGTTCGCCAAGGCCAGGACAAAACGTACCGAGTCCATCTGCCGGGCCACCTCCCGACAGGTCGCCAACAAGGGAGCCAACATCTGTTGCAATTCACCCCGGCGACTGCCTGGCAAGAGGACAACCAGTTTTTCTCCATCCGTCAGGCCCAGAGCATGGCGCACCACCTCACGTGAACGGGCCGGTACTGCCAAATGGGTCAAAGGATGCCCGACAAAGGTCACCGGCAGAGTGGTTTGGGCGTAAATTGCTGGCTCAAACGGAAACAAGACCAGCAAATGATCCAACAAACGGGCAATCCGGGCCACACGACCACGCCGCCACGCCCATACCTGGGGACTGACATAGTGAATGACCGGAATCCCCAATGCCTTGGCCCGTTTGGCCAGCATAAAATTAAAATCAGGCAAATCAATGGTGATCAACAGGCGGGGCCGCTCCTCCCGCAACAGGCGGACCAAAGCGGTAAAGACTTGTCGCAAACGGGGAAAATGCCGGATCACCTCGATCAAACCGACAACGGAAAGATCATTGATGTCAAATGTGCCTTGCAGGCCAGCAGCCCGCATTCGGGTGCCCCCAACCCCCATGGCAACCAGATGCGGAAAACGGGCGCGCAAGGCCGCCAGCAGTTCTCCCCCCAGTAAATCGCCAGAAGCTTCACCCGCCACCATCATGATCTTAGGCATGAGCGGGATTCCACCAGGGGGGGATAATCCATTCCATTACACACATCTCACAGAGTCATTAATATTGGCAGGGGTCCAGGGGGATTATCCCCCTGGTGGGGTCCAGGGGCAACGCCCCTGGCGGGGTTCGGGGCGGAGCCCCGTATCGGGGCATCCCGGGGGCTGTTAATAAAAAAACATGCCGTAGCAACATGTTGTATTTCTTAGCCACGGGGTCTTGTTTTTCCGGGGCTTCGCCCCGGACCCCACCAGGGGCGTTGCCCCTGGACCCCACCGGGGGAGATAATCTCCCCCGGACCCCCATGAATAATAGAAAATTTTTGCGCTGTGTATCACGGGATGGGGATAATCCCCCCCAAGGAAGGGCAACACAAACAGGTCGAGTCATGGTGCAATGGCTTGGCGAATCCGCGTCGCCACCTGCAACGCACGCCGTCCATCCCACCCACTCACCACAGGCGGCGTGTTCGATTGGACCGCCTTGCAAAAAGAAGAAATTTCCGCTTCCAGGGTATCGTAGCTCTGCACAGGTAATAACGTCTCCTCGACAGCACCCGCCCCCCTGCGCACAACGCACAGCCGATTCTGGATAAAATCGAGCGTAAAAAAACTGTCCGGCTGAAAAATTTTCAGACGACGCACCACCTCCTGTGAGACACGGGAGGCGGTCAAATTGGCCACCCCGCCATTCTGAAAGCGGAGACGGGCATTGGCCACATCCGCCTGATCGGTCATCACCGACAGACCGACCGCATCCACATCCACCACATCCGCTTGAAAAAAATAAAGTGCCAAATCAATGTCATGGATCATCAAATCGAGGACCACATCCAGATCCAGGGAACGGGTCTTGAACGGAGCCAAACGCGAGGCTTCCATAAACTGAGGTCTGCACAACAGACCACTTTTGCGCAACGCCACCACCGTCGGATGGAACCGCTTGAGATGTCCCACCTGCAATATCCGCCCAACCTGCCTGGCCAAAGCGACCAACGCATCCGCTTCTTCCAGGGTGGTGGTCATCGGTTTTTCCACCAACACATGCAGCCCAGCCCGCAAGCAGGCTTCCGCAATGCGACAATGGCTGCGGGTGGGGGTCGCGATGGTCACCAGGTCTGCGCGGGGGAAAATATCTGTATAATCGGAATAATAAGGCACAGAGAGAGCGTCGCCGACCAGACGCGCCTGTTCAGCTTGCGCATCCACCACCGCCACCAGCTCGACCCCTGGAATGTGTTGATACTTGGTGGCATGAATCCGCCCCAAATAGCCCGTCCCAATGACCGCCGCCCGCAACCGGGCTCCCTGGGTATCCATTTGCCAATCAGAGAGGGTGTCCATGGCTCTGTTCTTCCTTCAGAGGGGTGGGTGCCCATTCCGCTGCCCCATCATATGTGGCCAGAGGTGTGCCCGGTTGCATCTCCTGTTCCCGACAACCCACCAGGACCAAATGGTAGCGATCCGCCAAGGCACAGGTCTCTTCCGGCTCCAGAATCATGGCACCGCCCGCTTCCACTGCCACGACGGCAATGCCCGCCTGGTGCAGGCGGTGCATCGTGTTCGGTCCGATAGTGGGCAGGTCGAGACGGTGATCTTGCGTGGGTTTGGCCACTTTGACCAACACCCCGCTCCCCCCATCCGCCCATCCCTTGCCCGAGATCAACGGGCCCGCCCGGAGAATCATGGCATCCGTCCCCTCCATGGCCTCGACCGCCGCCACCATTTTCTGTCGCACGACCACCCCTTGCCCAATGTCCAGACGCCCCAACGCCTTGGCGGCCCACCAGCCAAAACGAATATCCTCCCACTCGGTGGGTGTCGGTTGGCGGCGGCTCAATACCCCTGCGGGAGCCAAAAATTCCGGGACAAAATCGGTCACTGATTTGAGAATAAAACCTTGCTCTTCCAAGATGGCCGCCGCACGGCGCAGCAGCAGATCATCATGCCGATGCAGCAAACCCAGGAACATTTTCAAGGCGAGAAAGTCGGGTCGGACCTGCCAAATGCGTGACTTGGTGATCCCCCCGGCCATGACAACCCATTGGACATGGTGACGCAGAAAAAAATCGAGTATTTTTTGAAACTGGCCCAGGCGCACCCAGCACAGGTCCGTCACCCACTCCGCCAGGACGGGATCGGTCTCCCCCTGGTGTCCGACGGCCACCATTTTTTGTCCCTGCAACGCCTGGGCAAACAAAATGGGCAGACGACCATTCCCGGCAATCAGACCAATGCACGGACCGGCAACAACTGCGTTCAGCGACAAATTCCCCTCTGCCCCGTTTGCAAAAATTCCAACAAATATTGGACCTCCGGCGAGTGGGAAAATTGCCGTTCCACCTCGGCAATCGCCTGTTCCAGACGCAGGTTGGAGCGAAACACAATCCGGTGCGCCTGACGAATGGTCTTGATCACCTCTTCGGAAAAACCATTGCGGCGCAGGCCCACCACATTCACCCCGGTAATCTGGGCCCGGTTGCCCGCCGCCGAAGCAAACGGCACCACATCCATGGAAATGGCCGATGCTCCCCCCACAAAGGCATTGCGACCGATGCGGGCAAATTGATGAATGGCCGTCAAACCACCAATCACCGCATAATCCTGTACCTCCACATGACCCGCCAGCGTGGCTCCATTGGCCATCACCACATGCTCACCCACCCGGCAATCGTGGGCCACATGCGCATAGGCCATCACCATGCAATGGTTGCCAACCCGAGTCAGCCCGCCGCCGCTGGCGGTACCACGATGAATGCTGACAAACTCCCGAATCCAGCACTGCTGGCCAATCTCGACCCGCGTCGGTTCCCCGGCATAATGGATATCTTGCGGGGGTTGGCCGATGGAGGTAAAGTTGCAGATCCGACTTCCCTCCCCGATAATGGTATGCCCCTCGATGACGGCATGGGCATCCACCTCGACATGGTTGCCCAGCACCACATCCGCCCCCACGACGGCATACGGGCCGACGCGCACCCCTTCCCCCAGTTTTGCCTTTGGATCAACGACCGCAGTGGGATGAATCATGGCATCACTCAGACACAGAGGCGTTTGTAATCGGTTGCGCAGCAGAGGTGTCGGCATCGCGGGTCATGGCCATCAATTCCGCCTCGGTCACCAGTGCCCCATCCACAAAGGCCTTCCCGGCAAACCGCCACACCTCCCGTCGCCTCTTGAGCAGAGTCAGTTCCAGGCGCAGTTGGTCGCCAGGGACGACCGGCTTGCGAAAACGGACCTTGTCGATGGTCATAAAATAGACCAGCCGGGCACACACCGACGCTGGATCGGTCTTGCCCGCCAGCAGGGCACCGGCTTGCGCCATTGCCTCCAGAATCAACACCCCCGGCATGACGGGATAGCCGGGAAAATGGCCCATGAAATGCGGCTCATTGAACGAGACATTTTTGATGGCCACCAGGCGTTCCCCCGGCACCACCTCCACCACCCGGTCCACCAGTAAAAACGGATACCGATGCGGCAAAATTTTAAGAATTTCTTGCAGTGACTCCACGCCAACCCCCTAAAACCACTTCTTCGTGCGCTCGTTCAAGCGCACCAACACCCGATCTGTTATGTCAATCGAACCCGCCGCAAACAATACCTGTCCTTTGCCCACAATCACCGTATAGGCCTCTTCCCGCCCGATATCCTCAATGGCCTTCAGCAAGGCCTCCGTAATTTTTTTCGTCCACCGGCCATTTTCACGGTCAATGGCGGCCTGATTGTCTTCCACCAGTCGCTGATAATCGCGCAATTTGGCGCGCATTTCATTTTCCTGGTCCGGGGTGGAGTCGGGACGGCCCCCCTTGCGTTTTTCCGCCTCAGCCTTCATCTCCTTGATCTCGGCCTCCATGGCACTGACCTCCTGCTGCTTGGCGGCCAGCTTTTTCTGGAGAATGTCACGGGCCTGCTTGGCCGCATCCGAGGCCGCCATGGCACGGGGCACATCGACAAATGCCAGCTTGTACGACTCTGCCCAGGCCGAATGAGACCAGAACAGACTGGCAGAAAAAAGCAGGGCCACGCCTGCACGGGACAACGAAACCAAGATAGTTGATAACTTCATGATATGTCTAACCTTCCTGCCGGAAAGAAACCGAAAAAAACGCTACATCGCCGCCCCAATGGAGAAATCAAAGATCCGGGTTTTATCCTCGGAACCCTTGATGATCGGCGTACCCAGGGTAAAACGTAACGGTCCAAAAGGCGAATTCCAATGCACACCGACGCCAGACGATACCCGCATCCCTCCCGAATCGCTCACGTCGGATGGCAGAACTTTGGTATCTCCCAGATAGCCAGCATCGACGAAGAACAATCCGCGAACCCCCTTTTCGGACATGCTGCCGATGGGAAAAAACAGCTCGCTGTTGAATTGTTCAAAGTGTGTGCCACCATAGGCATCCCCTTCCGTCGTCCGTGGACCAATGCCGGACGGCATGAATCCGCGCAACGAACTGCTGCCGCCCAGAAAAAACCGCTCGAAAATGGGAATATCACCGCCCAACCCATCTTCCACGCCGAATCGACCACGCAGATGTCCCACCCATTCCTTCGCGGAATCAAAGGGATAATAAAACTGGTGGTCCGTCACCACCCGCGCAAACTGCACATCGCCCCCCAGACCAGAAAACTCGGTGGTCAGGCGGTGAATTTGCCCATCCGTCGGGGTGAGACGATTGTCCACATAATTCCAGGTCAGGGTATTGCTCACCATGGATTGCAGATAAGGACTTATGGCTTGCTGTTGCCAGATAATCGAGCTTTTGGGCAGAACATTGGTCCCGGTATAATGGACCGCAGTCTCGGAAATCCGGTAGGAGACCATGTCACTCAAGTGGTCGGAGATGGGAAAGCCCATATTCAAGGCCAACCCGGTGGTCTTTTCCGTGATGGAGGAGATGGTGGTTTGATCCATCTCCCGCCGGAAGAGATCAAACCCGGCACTCAGCTTTTTACCCATAAAATAAGGCTCGGTGAAGGAAAAGTCATACTCGGTGCGGATCGAGGAGAGGGCGAAGGAAAAGACCGCCCGCTGCCCTTGCCCTAAAAAGTTGTTCTGGCTGATACTGGCCGTACCGAGCAGATTTTCCTGACTGGAATAACCACCGCCCAAGGTAAAGGTACCCGTCGGCTTTTCTTCGACCTTGATTTTGACGTCCACCAATTCCGAATCACCGGCCGGAGGCGTTGTCACCTCCACTTTTTCAAAAAAGTTCAAGGCTTGCAGTTTGGTCTTGGCATCGCGCATCTTTGAGGCGGAAAAACGGTCCCCTTCCACCAGCGTCAACTCCCGGCGTACCACATGATCCTGGGTGCGGGTGTTGCCGGACACCTCAATGCGGTTGACATATACCCGCTTCCCTTTGGTGATCTGAAAGGTGACCGCAACGGTACTCGCCTCGTCGTTGATGCCCCGATCCGGTTTGATATCCAAAAAAGCATAGCCAAAGTCGCCGATGAGGTCGGTCAGCTTTTCCACCGATTCCCGCAGCTTTTGCTGGGAATACCAGTCACCCTCTGCCACCTTAAGGGCGGCATAAAGATCGGCCTCCGGCAGTTCATTAAAATCACCCACAATCCGAATGGTACCAAACTTGAACCGATTGCCCTCATGGACGGTATGCGTCACTAAAAAGGCCTGCCGATCCGGTGTCAACTCCGCCACCGAGGAATCCACCCGCACATGCACATAGCCGTTGTCCAGATACACATTGCGCAACTGGGTCTGGTCAAACAATAATTTTTCCCGGTCATAGGTGTCTGTCTCTGTGTACCAGGAAAGCCAGTCCGAGGGCTGGATCAACAACTTTTTGACCAGTTGCTTGTCCGTCAGATTATGGTTGCCAATAATCCGTACCTCTTGCACCTTGGACTTTTCCCCCTCCTTGATCTGATAGACCAAGTCCAGTTGGTTGTTGTCCATGGGCTTGGTGACCAACTCAATCTTCGCCAGAAACAACCCTTTGACCCGGTAAGCCTGGCGCAACGCGGCCAAATCCCGTTCGGTCTTGGCCCGGTCATAAATCGCATGGGCCTTGATGGTGACAATCTTTTTCAGATCCTCCGCACTGAAGGCATCGTTTCCTTCAAAGGTCACCTCGCGCACCATGGGATTTTCCACCACCCGGACCACCAGGACATTGCCTTCCCGATCCAGGGTGACATCCTTGAAAAAGCCCGTCGCAAACAAGGCGTTCAAACTTTTGCGGGTCGCCTCGGCGTCAAACGCACTGCCCACCTCCAGCTTGAGATAACTCCGTACCGTGTCCGCCTCAATCCGTTGCGATCCCTCTACCCGGATGGATTGGATGGCGGGCGGACTGTCCGCAACAGCAGGAGCGGGCAAAAGCCACATCCCCAGCAGACATGCCAGCCAACCGGCCAGATACCAAGGAAAATATCGTTTAAAATTCATATCAAATCTACCGAATGCCAGCATTGAAGGCCCATCGAACCTGTTGTCCACGCGCAAAGCATACCATTTTTCGTTGTTATCGCAAGAGACGTTACGCCATATCTGCATTTTTGTCTGTCAGCAGGTCTAGTGACTCATGGGAAAAAAACGGGTCAGATCATTCTTTAATGCCCATACCATCAACAATAACAACAGTGCCATTCCCACCCGATTGGCCGACAGTTTGACCGTCTCCCCCACAGGCTGGCCTCGGATGGCCTCAATCAAAAAAAACATCAAGTGCCCGCCATCCAGAACCGGTACCGGCAGCAGATTCAGGATCGCCAGATTGATGGAGATCAACGCCATGAAAAAGAGCAGGTTGCTGGTCCCCTGCTCGGCGGCCTTCCCGGCCAGATCGGCAATCATCAGTGGGCCACCAATTTGATCGGCCGAGACCACCTGGGTCACCAGTTTCCAGGTGCTGGTCACGGTCAGCAGGGTGATGGAGACGGTCTGTTCCCACCCCTTGGCCAGCGCATCCCAGGGCGTGTGGACCACCACCTCCATGGCGTCGCCCGGTCCCACACCGATCAAGGGCAAACGGACCCGCTCACCAAACAGGTTCTTCGTCTCGCGCAGTTCCGGTGTCACCTTGACCAGAAAAGAACTGCCCGCCCGTTCGACCGTCAGCGTGATCGGGCGACCCTCCGAGGACTTGATCGTATTGCTGAATGTCGCCCAACGGGTAATGGGTTGATCATCCAGGTAGGTGACCCGGTCCCCAGGGTGCAAACCCGCCGCCTCGGCGGGCGTGCCGACGGCCACACTGCCAATCACCGGCAGCAATTCACCGACACCGGTCAGATAGGCGGTTGTCAGAGCAAGAAACGCAAATAAAAAATTGAAGGCCGGTCCCGCAAAAACAATCGCCATGCGGGGCAGGACGCTTTGGGCATAAAAGGCGTGTGGCCACTCTTCCGGGGCAACCGGATCCGCCTCGGATTCCCCCAGCATTTTGACGTAGCCGCCCAACGGTATGGCAGACAACTGATATTCGGTACCGCTCTTTTTGCCGCGCCAGCCCCACACGCGGGGACCAAACCCCAGGGAAAAAACCTCAACCCGAACACCATGCAGACGTGCCAATAAAAAGTGGCCCAACTCATGGACAAAAATCAATACACCCAGTACAACAACGGCCCAAAATACCGTATGAAACATTTAGTTTGATCCCATGTTTTATCAATGTGGCATGGATCCGCGCGGTCGTTTCCGGGGGGTGAACCGTCCTCCCGGATTTCCCCTTTTTTACAAGAGGGACCGGGGGGATTATCCTCCCCGGTGGGGTCGGGGGCTTTGCCCCCACAATGGCTGAAATGAACCAAAACTTCTCTGTGGCATGGATCTGTGCGGTCTTGCTGGGGAGGGCGGTGAACCGCCCCCCCAGACCCCCCCCCCCTTTTTTTTTTATTATTAACCCGGGGGGACCGGGGGGAATTTTTCCCCCCGGGGGGGCCACGGGGAAAGGCCCGTGGGGGGTTGGGGGGAAAGGCGCCCCAAAGCCCCAACCCATCAAAGGCTGCCCCGT
>JADFYM010000113.1 GCA_015233035.1 Magnetococcales bacterium | reverse complement strand
TATTCCCTGGGCAACCATGTCTTTGACCAGAAATATCCAGACACCAAGCGGGGCCTGTTGGCGGAGTGCCGGATTCACCATGCCACGCTCACCTGTCGCGCCCTGGCCACCCGGACCCCGTCCGGCTCGGCGTTTCCCCAGTGGGACGAGACCGGCCTGCACACCCGCGCGGAGGAGGGGGTGTTGGCGCGTTGTGCGGTACCGGCCCATGCCACCGTGCAGGTGGATGGCTGGCAACTGCGTCCAGGGGGAGAAAAAAACCGTCTGGTCACCGGCCCGTTGGCTCTGCTGGGCAAGGCCGTGGCGGGCGTTGGCACCTGGCAGAGTACCCCCCGGCCCTTCTTGTCCGTCGCGTCGGGGCAACTGGCTGCTGGAGAGCCTCCTTTGCTGGTGGCCATGCAACGCCATTTTTCAACCCTGGATGGGGAGAATGCCCCCCGGCCCTATGTGTATCAGGTGACCAGGCAAGGGTTGGTGGCGCGCTGGCGTGGCAGTTCTTTGGCCTGGCCGCTGCTTGATGCCCAGGTGATTCCTGGCTCGGACGGTGTGGATGTGCTGTGTGCCTTGCACCGTGCCGACTCTTTCCTGCAACTGGACCCCAGCCAGCAGGCGACCAGAACAGCACTTTATCGCTGGAAGGGGTTTGGGTTCGAGGCTGCCAGCGATGCGGCGGCGGCGGCGATTTGCCAGAAGTTGTATAAACCAGTGGGGGGATGACCGAGTGGATTGGCGAGGTTGCTGGATCCCTCTTCTGGGGAGGGGGGGGAAAACCCCCCCCCCCCCCCCTCCACCCTTTTTTTTTAATCATTATCAAGGGGGTCCGGGGGGGATTATCCCCCCCGGTGGGGTCCAGGGGCGAAGCCCCTGGTGGGGTTGGGGGCGAAGCCCCCACCGGCCAGCCCTAATCGGCCTCGTCGCTATTCTCCTTGGGCGCAGCCCTCGGCGGAGCCGGTTCAAAGCGGATTTCGGTGGCCCGTTGCTGACCGGATTTGCCATCCTGGGCTGTGACCCGTACCAGAACCGGCTCATTGACGCCCTGCGGCATCTCGCCCGTGATGGTCTTGCGCACTGGATCCCAACTCATCCAGGTTGGCAAAGGATGCCCGTTGGCCTGGGCCGCCTCCAAACCAACCCCATCGCCCAGCACATCGCCCAGATGGCTTTCAAAGAAGTTGTCCGACTCAACCGTCACCCGCAGAGTGGTCCCGGTCGTCTGGCCAGCGGCGAGGTTGGCCACCGGCGTCGTGAAAGGTCCAGCGGCGGTGGACTGGATCAACGCCGGTGTGGGGATGACCGGCGTCCCCACCGGTGCGGTCTGGGCACCCGACAGGGTGGCGGTGGTCAGTCCTGACGGTTGTGCCTGACTGGCGGCTCCTCCCGACTGACGGGTAAACTGCTCAGGATCATCCGGCACTGTGGTGGTAATATAGCCATTGCCGCTTGTCATCGTCCGCACCCGTGTGGGCAGCATGGCATCATAGGTGTGCTGCAAGATGATAAAGTCGGGGGTGAGACCCTCCCGGTCATTGATAAATTTCGGATTGTCGTCATAAATCAGCCATTGGCCCGCCGTGGTGATGGCCGTGCTGCCCGCCCGATTGTAAAACCGCTTGTCCGCCGCCAAAACCACGGCCAAAGAACCGGAATTGCTGCTGTGGACGGGGGCGTTCAGGGTGAGGTTGCCCGCCACCCGTGTCCAGATCGCTCCGCCAGCACTCAGCCCGGTGGTGGTCAAGGTTCCCCCGCCCAGCGTACCGGTCAGAGTGCCCATGCTCAGGTCACTGGCATCGCGGTAGGTGAAGGCACCACCGACCGTGCCAGCCAGAGTGGCCACATCATTGGTCAGCATCGGCAACGAGACCGCGCCCCCTGTCCGTAGCCGCAGGCCACTGGCCGCGATCCGCCCGCTGTTTTGGGTCACGCCACCGCTGTTGGCTTCCAAAGTGGTCAGGGCCGTGCCGCTGCGCACATCCTGCGCCAGGATTATGTCACCCGTTTGGGCGTTGGCATACAGTTCGCCGTTGCCAGTGGTGAGACCCGTCGTGGTCAACACCCCGTTGCCGAAGGTGCCGGTCAGGCTGGTGACTGTAAAACCGGTCGCGTTGCGATAGGCCAGGGTACCCCCGGTCACATGGGCGGCCAGATTGGCGGTATTATTGGTTGTCGAGAGCAGGGACACCGGACCAGCGGCCTCCAGGCGCAGCGAGGGAGCCGTTACCTGGCCGCCGCTTTGCAGGATGCCGCCCGCACCGTTCAGACTCACCATGCCCTGCCCGCTGACACTCTGGTTCAGGGCCAGTTGACCGGCGGTGGTGCCCAGATAGATCTCACCGCTGCCCGTGACGCCCGGCAGGGTGCTCACGGTATCGACCGCGAGCGTGTCGATATCCTGATAGCCAAACTTGCCGTTCGTTACCTGGGCGGCCACGCTGCCCACATTGTTGCTGTTCAGCAACAGGGAGTCGTTGATGGCCTGTACCGCCAGGGCCTTGGCCGTGACGGTGGCACCACTGGCGGTGTTGACCCCGCCTGTGGTGGCGTGGAGTGTCACCACGCCGCTGCTCACCCCGCCGGTGGTGACCGATTTGGCCACGGCAATGTCGAGGCTGGAGACCGTCACGTCACCACCCTGGGTGGTGATACCATCCACCCCATTCACCGTGCCAATAGTCAAACCATCGACGGTGGTCAGGGCGAATGCGCCCGTACCGGAAACGGTGGCTGACAGGGTGCCCGGACTGGACAGGGTGCCCACCGTGTTGCTGGCGGACAAGTTGGCCCCGGTGGCCGCCGCCACATTCAGTGACCCGGCAGTGAGCAGGCCGGCACCGCTTTCGTTCACCGCCCCCTGACCCGCCGAGAGAATCATCAGCCCCGAACCGGCGTTGACGGGTTGTGTTATGCTCAGGGTTCCGGCAGTGGAAGTGGTATCCGCCGAGGCGCGCAGGGTAATATTGCCGTTGTTGGTGGCAATACCATTATGGCCATTGACCGTGCCAATGGTCAGATCATTCCGATCGGCAAAGGTGAATGGAGCCCCCACGCTGGCAACAGTGGCCGCCAAGGTGCCCACATCGTTGGTGGTGGTGGCCAGACTGGAGCTGTTGACGGCGGTGACATAGAGTGCTGTGGCCGTGACCAGACCGGAACTTCCTTCATTGACCGCACCGCTGGTCGAGGTGAGCAGGGCCAGGGGACCGGCGTGGAGGGGTTGATTCAGGGTCAGATCATTGGTGGCGGTGAGGGTTGCCGTGTCGCTGGTCGTAACGGTTCCGCCCAGAGTCAAGGCCCCGCCCGTGGCGGTGAGAATGACCGCACCCGAACCGGCATTGATGGGGCGCAGGGTGCTCAGATCGCCGGTTGCACCCGCCGTGACCGCGCCACGGGTGGTGGTGATGATCTCATCCGTCGCGCTCACCGTGCCAATTTTCATGGCCCCACCCGAGGACAATCCCACTGCGCCCGCATTGGTCAGTATCCGTCGTTGCACATTCAATGCACCGTGGGCGGTGAGGGTAACGCTGCCGCCGCTGCCACCGGTGGTCGTGGTAATGAGGTCGCCGGTGCCCGCCAGGTCGGTGCCAGCATCCATTTTGCCCGTATCGGCGGTGAGTTGCACCGTGCCCGCATTGGTTACGATAGCCCGTTGCAGGCTCATGTTGCCCGTTGCTGCCAGCGTAATGTTGCCGCTGCTGGTGGTGATCATATCGCCACCCGCCGCATTATCCGTGCCGACGTTCATCGAACCACCCGCCGTGAGAGTGACCGCGCCCGCGCCAGCACCAATATGCTGTTGCAGGCCCAGATCACCGGTAGCGGTTGTTTTAAGGGTGACATCACCACCCACCGTGGTGATAATATCCCTGGTCAACCCCTGTGTGCCGACATTCATGATACCGCCCGCCGTGAGGCTCACCGTCGCCGCACCGGCGTTGATGGACCGCTTGACGCCCAGATCCCCGGTGGCGGTGGCGGTGACCGCACCGCCATTGGTGGTAATGACATCGGTGGCTGCGCTCACCGTGCCGATGTTCATTGCTCCCACAGCGGTCGCACTGCCCGAGGTAAGATGGACGGTGCCCGCCGCCGTCAGGATGCGTTGTTGCAGGTTCAAGCCACCGGTGCCGGTCGCGTTGAGGGTGACGGCACGGCCACTGGTGGTGGTGATAATATCATAGGCCACCCCCTCCGTGCCAACATTCATGGCCCCACCCGCTGTGAGGCTTACCGTCGCTGCACCGGCATTGATGGACCGCTTGACGCCCAGAGCACCGACCGCATTGGCGGTGACGGCACCACCGTTGGTGGTGATCACATCGTTGGCCGCACTGATCGTGCCGATCTGCATGACCCCACCCGAGGTCAACCCGACCGTTCCCGCATTGGTGAATATACGGCGTTGCAGACTCAAATCACCGTAGGCGTTGAGCGTCACACTGCCGCCGCTGCCACCGGTGGTCGTGGTAATGAGGTCGCCAGTGCCCGTCGAGTCGGTGCCGAGATCCATCTTACCCAACGATCCCGCAAGATGCTTGCTACCCGAATCGGTCGTGAGTTGTACCGTGCCCGAATCGGTCCAGATGGCCCGTTGCAGGCTCATATTGCCCGCCGCTTCAAGCGTAATGTTGCCGCTGCTGGTGGTGATGATGTCGCCACCCGCCGCATTGTCCGTGCCGACGTTCAGCGAACCACCCGCCGTGAGGCTGACCGCACCCGCACCAGAACCAATATGCTGTTGCAGGCCCAGATCACCGGTACCGGTCGTTTTAAGGGTAACATCATGATCCACCGTGGTGATAATATCTCTGGTCAAGCCCTGTGTGCCGACATTCATGGCCCCACCCGCCGTGAGACTCACCGTGGCCGCACCGGCATTGATGGACCGTTTGACGCCCAGATCCCCGGTAGCGGTGGCGGTGACGGCACCGCCGTTGGTGGTGATAATATCGTTGGCTGCGCTCACCGTGCCGATGTTCAATGCACCCACGGTGGTCCCATTGCCTGAGGCAAGATTGACTATGCCCGCCGCCGTCAGGATGCGTTGTTGCAGGTTCAAGCCGCCGGTTCCGGTCGCGTTGAGGGTGACGGCATGGCCACTGGTGGTGGTGATAACGTCATAGTTCACCCCCTCCGTGCCGACACTCATGGCCCCACCCGCCGTGAGACTCACCGTCGCTGCCCCGGCATTGATGGACCGTTTGACGCCCAGATCCCCGGTAGCGGTGGCGGTGACGGCACCGCCGTTGGTGGTGATAATATCGTTGGCTGCGCTCACCGTGCCGATGTTCAATGCACCGCCTGAGGTAAGATTGACTGTGCCCGCCGCTGTCAGGATGCGTTGTTTCAGGTTCAAGCCACCGGTGCCGGTCGCGTTGAGGGTGACGGCATGGCCACTGGTGGTGGTGATGATATCATAGGCCACCCCCTCCGTGCCGACATTCATGGCCCCGCCCGCCGTAAGGCTTACCGTCGCCGCACCGGCATTAATGGACCTTTGGACGCCCAGAGCACCGACCGCATTGGCGGTGACGGCACCGCCGTTGGTGGTAATGATCTCGTTGGCCGCACTTTGCGTGCCGATATCCAGTGTGCCACTCGACGTGAGACTCACCGTACCCGAAGCCGACGGTGTGGCCGTGGCCGTGACAATGTGTTGTTTCAGGCTCAGACCACCGGTGCCAGCCGCATTGAGGGTGACGGCACTGTTGGCCGTGGTGATAATATCACCTGTTGCACTCTCGGTGCCGACATCCATGCTGCCGATACCGCCTGAGGTGAGACGCACTGTCCCCGCCTGGGTATAGATGCGTTGTTTCAAGCTCAGACCACCGGCGGCCCCCAGGAGGACGTTGCCGCTGCCGGTCGTGGTGATGATGTCGCTGCTCACCCCCGCCGTGCCCACGTTGACCGCCGATTTGCCGGAGGTCAGGGTGACGCTGCCCGTGCCGGTGGCAATGGGTTGCAGCACGGTCAGATCACCGATGGTGGAGGCGACATCCGCCGAAGCCTTGAGGGTGACCGTGCCGTTGTTGGTGCTGATGCCGTTGAATGTGCCCACGGTGCCGACAGTCAGGCTGTTCAGATCATAGACATCCACCGTCTTGCCATTTGTGGCCAAAGTGGCGGCCAGGGTGGCGATGGTGTTTTGGGTGTTGGTCAGCGTCACACTGCCATTGGTCACATTCAGGTAAAGGCCACCAGCCCCGGCCGTGACGGCCGCGTTCTGGGTGACATTGCCGTTTTGGGCGGTCAAAAAGGCGTTGCCCGTTACACTGAGGCCGGACAGCACAGTACCACCGCCATCCGTCACCGAATCAATCTGGATTCCTGCCGTGCCGACAAAGGTCAGATCGTGGCCCGCGCCCGTGGTCCGGGCCGCCAGAATACCCACGACATTGTTATTGGCCAGGGAAGAGGTATCCCCGGCACTGACCGCCAGCTTGTTGGCCGTAATGATCGGATTGGCCAGCCCGCTCTCCACCACCTTGCCCGCCGTTGCCTTCAGGCTGGCCACGCCACTGCCCACGGTGATATTCTGGGTCACCGTCAAATCGCCACTCGATGTGGTCAACGTGACATCATCATTCGAGGTGACGATGCCCGTGGTGGTGACATCGGCGGTGGTGGGGGCAAGAAAGGTGCGGAGGCGGTGACTGGTGACCGTTCCCACGATCAGGGTTTGGGCGTTGTTGAGGGTAATCTTGTCGGTGGTGCTGGCGGAAAGGGTATTGATCAGGCTGTTGCCACTCAGCGCGATGGCACCACTGCCCATCAACTGCAATTGGTCCACCGTGATGGCACCGCTGCCGGTGGCTCCGGCGTTCAGGTCCAGGGCCAATATCCGGGCCTCGCCACTGGCCCCCTGGACAGTCAACGGTGCATTGAAGGCTGCCTTGCCACCGGTGCCGTTCATACGCAGGTTGAGACTGTCGCGCACCGTGGTCGGCATGTCCACACTGAGGGTACCCGTCGTGTTCGCACCGGCCAGATTGACGCCGACGCCAGAGGCACCGGCCAGATCGCTCCAGCCCACGATAATATCCTCAAAACCGGGCTGAAAGACCGCATTGTTGCCGGAAAACCAACTGCTGCCCAGATAAAGTTTGTCCGCGCCGCCCGCTGTGCCAAAGCTGATGTTGGTGGCGGCTGTCCAGGGCCGAATACGCAGTTCGCCCGTGCTCTGCACCTCCAGACGGGAGGTGGAGGTGTTGACCACCTGCATCGTGTCGGCCATCAGGGTAACGACACCACTATAGGCGGCCCCCCCCGGCTCCTGGCCCAGATATATGAGATTACCGTTAGCATAGATGCCGTAACTGCCGATTTTGCCGCCGCTCTTGCCCGCCAGGGTGATGTCGCCTTGGGTGGAGACAATGCTGGTGCCGTTGGTCTCCAGCTTGATGCCATGGTTCTGGTCGGAGATATAGGAATCGCTCAGACCGCTGCCCCCCTTGCCGGTCAGGGTGATATTGCCGGCTGCCGTCTTGAGCAGGGCGTTGGACGACACAATGATGCCATCATACCGGCTGCCCGACGTGGCGTTGACCACGCCACTGGCATCCCCCACGATGGTGAGCAGCCCGGCTCCCGAGGTGATCAGGGTGGTGCGGGAGTTGCTGCCTTCGCCGATGACCACCGCATCCTTGTTGCCCGCCGTGGACGCGGCAGTGACCAGACCATTGACCAGCAGATTGCCCCCGGCGGCATCCAGGGTGGAGGTGCCGTATACCAACACACCGGCACCGCCCGCAGACGTGGTGGGGGCCGCACCGCTCAGATAGATATTGCCACCCGCCGACGAGAGGTTGCTGTTGAAAATGCGGATGCCCTCGGTGATGCCTTCCAGATCGCCGCCATATCCTACGGCATAATCACTGGCACTGGCTGCCTTGCCGCCGACGACAATATCGCCGCCATTGCTCTTGAGCGTGGCTGTGTCCAGCACGACGGCCCCCCCCACGGCGGGCGCAGCAGTGAAGGGATCCAGGGTGATGGCCAGTTTGCTTGCCCCGGCGTTGGTCACCCCATCTATGGTGCGATTCTTGATTTTGATGGAACGGTCACTGCTGATGGTCAAGGTGCGGGGTGTGGCATCGCTGACCGCAATGTCGAAGGTCTCTTGCCGATAGTCGGCATAGCCGGTGATGCCATTGATGGTGCCGCCGGTCACCCGGATCGCCGTATCGGGCGCGACCAGCACCAGTTTGGGTACCCCGTTGTTGGAAGAGGCGGTCAGGACATCGCCCGAGGTGGCGCGCAGATTGATTTCAGAGGCATTGAGGGTAATCGAGGTGGGACCAGCCAGGGTCAGACCGGCCAGAGGACTGGCAATCGTGCCCACCGCATTGGACCGACCGTTGGTGCCCAGGGTGATGGCACCGGAGGTGACCCCCGTGGTGTCGATTGTCAAGGCCTGGGGCCAAACGGTTCCCAGCCCGACGGCTTGGCCGGATATAATATTGCCCTTGAAGACAATATCGCCACCATTACCCACATAGGAGGCCCCGCTCTGGGCACCCTGGGCACTCACCGCCACCGACAGCCCGACCGCTGCCAGTGTGACATCCTGATAAAACGTGATGTTGCCCGAGGTGCCAGCCACCGCGTCCAGAACCTTGGTCGAAACCGGTGTGGCAAAGGCCAACGAGGTGTTTTTATAAAAATTGACATTGCCGCCGTTGGTGCTCACCGGTCCGGCCAGGGTCGTGGTGCCTAGCGTGTGGGTGGTCGTGCCAAAATCGACATTCAGTTTGCCGGAGATGGACGAGATCGCCTTGCCCGCCGCCAGGGAAATATCGCCGACGGCATCAAAGACAAGACTGGCATTACCGCCCGCCGTCTTTGAGATGTCGGTGGAGATGGTGATATTGCCGCTCGCGCTCAGGGTAACGGTGGTACTGCCCGCACTGGCATTCAGGGCATTCTCGATAGATGTCTTGCTGACCACCGCTGGCGAACCGCTGGCCGTAAAGTTGGGACTCGCGGTGACGTTGCTGTCCACTCCGGTAGAGACGGTAATGTCATTCGGATCCAGCAGCCAATTGCCCCCCTGTCCCGACGGTGCAGCCACATTCACCAAGCCATTGACCCCCAGACTGCCCCGACTGGAGGTCTCCACCTGACCACCGCGCCCTTGCTGACCGGCCCCTTTGGCCGAGATGGTCCCATCCATGCGGGTGCTTTCGCTGGACCAGGCCACCACCGTGCCGCCATCGCCCGCCGTCAGGGCATCGGCGGTTACCCGTGCTGTCGGGGTGATGTTGGTCTGGCGGGCCTCGACAATGGCGGGATCCTTGCCCTGCCAGCCACCACCCAGATTAATCAGCCCTCCCCCGGCGACCCCCGAGGCATTCACCTGTCCGGTGACGGTCAACTGATCCCCGGTGGCGACAATGTGACCGCCTGGCTGGCCCGCCTCATTCCCTTTGGCTTCCACCGTGCCCGCCACCACCGTCTCGCCCGCCCCGCCATCCAGCCAGATTTCGCCATTGCGACTGGTCAGGGTGTTGGCGCGAAGGGTGCCGGTCTGGTTGATGGCCAAGCCCAGCACCGGCCCCGCCTGCCGTGCCGTGAGATAAACCTGACCGCCATCGGCGGTCACCACACCACTGTTGTCAATGCGGGCCCCAGGCGCGCTGCCATCCACCTGGATGCTGACCAGACCACTGGGGGTCAGGTCCAGTCGGGCCGAACTGCCCGCCGCCAGGGCGACCTGCCCGCCGGGGGCATCAATCGTACCCGTATTGTTGACCGTTCCCCCCACCAGGGCGACAAAACCGCCCTCTTTGGCGGTCAAACGCCCCTGATTGAGCACCGTCCCGGTACTGCCATTGGCTTGCAGGCGCGTTGTCCCATTCATGAAATCGGCATCGGTCATGCTGAGGGTCGAGGCGACGATGCCGCCCGCATCCACCCGCGACGACGGTCCGAACACCACCCCACTGGGATTGAGAATAAATATCTGCCCGTTGGCCTGAATCTGGCCCTGAATCTGGGAAGGATCGGCAGATTGCACCCGGTTGAGTGCCACCGCACTGGCCGAAGGTTGCTGAAAGAGGACCGTCGCCTGGGAACCGACATTAAAACTCTGCCAGTTGGTGATCAACCGGTTGGAGTTTTGCTGCACGGTCAGACTGTTTTGGCTCTGCGCCATGCTGCCCTGACCGGCCACAATCTGGCCACCGGTGGGCAGGGCCGTCGCGGCCACCCCACCTGCCCAGGCGGCGGACGGCAGTCCCTGCAAGGCGAGCAGACAGGCCAAAACCGGCAGTACACGCCGGTGGTGACGCCAGGCGGCAACGGCTGGACGAGGTGTTGAGGTACGCACAAGGGCATTATTCATATCGAGGCATCCGCAATCGGTTCAAAAGTTGATGTTGCCGATGATCCACAAACGGGCGTCATGATTGCTTCCGTCGCTGTCGGTATTTTGTTGGGTCTTGTTGGGGTTGTCACCCAACGGTTTGGCCACCACCGCCCGAATGGCTCCTTTGTTGCTCTCTTCCCAGGCGGTCCCAAAACCAAATCCCTCCAGGGTATAGGTGTTGGGACGGTTGGGCAGGGCGGTCTTCCACAGATTTTCATATTGGGTGACGCCACCCGCATCCAGGAAGGTGTAAACCGACAGATTGCCTGCGCCCACCGGGCCCAGGTTGTGGTTGACCTCCAGGGAGGCCAACCAGCCATCATCCCCCAGTCCTTCCCCCACCGGATAGGCGCGCACCCCCGACGGACCGCCGAGTTGAAATTTTTCCGCGCTGTCCAGGTTGCGGTTGGCCAGTTGACCGTTGGCCGCGACCCGATAGGTCAGGGTTTCGCTACCCAAAACACCCGCCCGGCGGCCCAGGTTCCACACCAGCTTGGAAAAATCGCCCTCAGTTTTGACCGTGCTGGCATCCAATTGCTGATTGACCACATTGCCGGAGAGATCGGTATGGCCCATCGCCAGTCCCAGGCCCCAATCCACCGTCCCGGACCAGGGATCCACCCAGTTGCCCGAATAGTTCAGGGTGGCCATGTCCACCACGCGATCGTTCAGCCGAAAACCGGACATGTCGTTGGACAGATGCTTGTGATCCACATTGAGGGCGAGATCGGCATTATATTTCGAGCCACGCGCCAGGGAATAGGCACCGAAGAGCGAGGCCACCGTGGTATCGCTGTCCAGATTGAGGGGGGCCACTTCACGACCGATATCCAACGTCATTTGCGACAGAGAGAGGCCCACCCGCGCCCCTTCGCTGCCAACCGGCATCTGCGCAGCCACCTTGCCACTCAACATGCCCGATGCCCGACTGCCGGTGATCGAGAGGCGTTCGCCGTGGCCCGTGGGGCTGTTCAGGTTGAGCAGGGTGTTGAGTCGTTCCGCGCCCGTATAAACGCTGCCAAAATTGTCCGCCCACAAAGAGCCGGTCACCAGGTTGGATTCCGCCACCTTGGCCTCCACCTGCGTGGTGCCGGGACGACTGCCGGGGGTCAAATCGCTGTGGACCGACTCCACACCGGGCAACTCCTCCACCAGGCGCAGGGAGGTTTCCAGTTTGGCAGTGTCGAGGGGTTTTTCGGCCTCCACGGCATTGGCAAGAAAATTTTCCACAATCTCTTTGTGGATGCGCTCTTCCGCGCCAGTCACCACCACCCCGTTGTGGCCAGCCCGGCCATCCACGATCCCTTCCTGTACGGCAATCTCCAGGACGCCGCTGTCCAGCTTTTGCGGCGGCAGATAGGCCTGCGCCAGGGTAACCCCTTTGCTGCGCAACAAGGCGGCCACATCACCGGCGACCCCTTCCATTTCCTTGGCCGTCAAGGCGCGTTTGCGCCACGGATCGACCACCTTTTGCACCTCTTCGGCACTGGCCACGGTCACCCCGGTGACCTTGATCTCATCCACCAACACCCGCAGTTCCGCCTCCACCGGTTTTTGCGGCATGGCCAGCAGGGTGGTCGCCTTGTTCAGCCCCTGAATGGCCATGGCCACCACCCCGTGGCGAATCTGGGTCCGGGAAACCACCACCGAGGCATCGGGATAGCCGTGCTCCCGCAGATGGCGCGCCACCGAGTGCACCACCTGTTCAAATTCGGCAAAGTTGAGAGAGCGACCCTGCCAGGGTTCCAGAATTTTATTCAGTTCATCGATCGGCAGATCCGTATTCCCTTCCACCCGGAACGTTCCCATGGTCAGGCTCAGGTCGGTGAGGGCCGTCTCTTTTTTCGGCATGTTGGCCCGAATGATCGTCTTGGCATCCTGACGCGGCAACCGTTCGATCCGCTCGACCATTTTTTGTCCCGTCTGCTGCACCCCGGCATCAAAACGTTGTGCATCATGGGCATCCGGTTCTTCCGGCGCGGCGGCCAGGCTCTCCGGCAGAGTCAGCAGAAAAACCGCCATGCCCAGAGGCAGGAGCGAAAACAGGCCGGATCGGTGTGCCCTCACACCCTTGCCTTCCAGGAAAATGTGCAACCCACATGCGTTGGCCATGGCTGACAGAATCTCTCTCAATAAAGTTGTTCAGTTGGTTACTCAACCACACCTGTTTCGGAATGCGCAGTTTCGGTCATCCCTGCGCAAGCGGGAATGACGTTTGAAAAACGACGTATCCCGTACTGGTTGCGGTTTAAACCGCACTTGTCTCGGGGTGCGTGGTGCCGCGTTCGGGGCTTTGCCCCGGACCCCACCAGGGGCTTTGCCCCTGGACCCCACCCTACTGGGTCAACCAACCTGATTTGACAGGTAGAGTTCTATGGGGTCCAGGGGAGATTATCTCCCCTGGCGGGGTGCAGGGGCAGAGCCCCTGCGAGGTGTGTATCCCTTCCGGGGCTTTGCCCCGA
>JADFYM010000112.1 GCA_015233035.1 Magnetococcales bacterium | reverse complement strand
ACAATCTGTTCAAGTTTCCGGCGTTGTACGGCAGAAAAAGAGAGATCGCAGACTCAAGACCTTGTCCCATGGCCAGCCCTCCGAGAAAAATTAACGTGAGCAGGCAGCGTATCATGTCCTTGTGGACTGGTCACTGATTTTCACTTCTGTCCAGTAGAGACCCCGCCAGGGAGATAATCTCCCTGGACCCCTGCAAAGTCATGGCACCCCCCCCTCTGACCAGACCAACCTGGTGCTTTTCGGTTTACAGGTTGTACCTTTATCTGTTAGCATCACCCGTTCTGATGCTTTCATTCACGCCCATTGTAAAGACACCCCCGCATGACAGCAGAGCACCACGCCCCCTCTCCCCCAACCGCCGACACCCCCCCGCTCGTGCCATTGCAAAGCGACCAGGAGATACGACGGCATTGGCCGGAAACCGACGCCTCCCAGGCCAGCGATGACCCCCTGCTCCATTGTCTGCTCACCCTGACCGAATATTGGCAACGACCGCAAACCCCGAGCAGTCTGCGCGCCGGTTTGCCCCTGCTCGACAACCGCTTCACCCCCGATCTGTTCGTGCGGGCCGCCGCCCGCGCCGATATTGCCGCCCGGGTGGTGCGCAAACCCCTGGCCCGCATCTCTGCGCTGACGTTGCCCGTCGTGCTGCTCCTGAAAGACCGCCAGGCCTGCCTCCTGATGGCACTGGAAAAAAATGGTCGCGATGCCCGCGTCATCTTTCCCGAAACCGGCTCCGGCGAGGCTTGCGTGGAACTGGAACGCTTGCAGGAACGCTACAGCGGCCAGGCCATCTTCGCCCGCCCCCAGTTTCGCTTTGATGTCCGCTCCGAAGAACTCGGCGAAGTCCCGGACAAACATTGGTTCTGGGGCACCCTGTCCCGCTTTACCAGCCTGTATGCCGAAGCCATTCTGGCCTCGGTGGTACTCAATGTGTTCAGCCTGACCAGCTCCCTGTTTGCCATGAATGTCTACGACCGGGTGGTGCCCAACAATGCCATCGAAACCCTGTGGGTCTTGGCCATCGGAGCCACCATCGTCTATGGCTTTGATTTTATCATTCGCACATTACGCAGCTATTTTCTCGATATTGCGGGCAAAAAGGCCGACATCACCATGGCGGCAGCCCTGTTTCATCAGATCAACAATGTGCGCATGGCGGCCCAACCGGCCTCCAGCGGTGCCCTGGCGCGCAATCTGCTGGAATTTGAATCGTTGCGGGATTTTTTTACCTCCGCCACCCTCTCCAGCTTTATCGATCTGCCGTTTGTCTTTCTGTTTTTATGGGTCATCTATTTTCTGGCAGGCCAGGTCGTCCTGGCTCCGCTGGTGGCGGTGCCCCTGGTTCTGGGGGCTGGCATGATTCTGCAACGGCCCCTGGCCAACATCATGCAAAAAACCGCCAAAGAGTCTTCCCAGAAACATGCCATTCTGGTGGAAACACTCGGCGGCATGGAAACCATCAAAACCATGGGGGCCGCCGGCACCATTCAGGGCAAGTGGGAACAGGTGATCGGTCTGGCCGCCCAGACGGGACTGGTGTCCCGGCTGATCTCCAACCTGATCATGAATTTTTCCAACTTTGTCCAGCAGATGGCCTATATCGGCATCATTGTCCTGGGGGTTTACCAGATTCAGGAAGGCAAGCTGACCATGGGTGCCCTGATCGCCTGTTCCATCCTGACCAGCCGCTCCCTGGCTCCCCTGTCGCAAGTGGCTGGCTTGCTGATGCGTTTTCAGCAGTCTCTCATCTCCTTGCGCACCCTGAATGGCATCATGGCCCTGCCCATCGAACGCCCCGCCACCACCCGCTTTATCCATTGTCCCCGCTTGAGTGGCGAAATTGTGTTTGACAAGGTGACGTTCAGCTATCCCAGGCACCCCACGCCCATTTTGAGCGAATTTTCTCTCCACATTCGCCCCGGCGAACGGATCGCCATCCTGGGCCGCATTGGCTCCGGCAAAAGCACCCTCCTCAAGCTCATCCTCAACCTGTATCAGCCGGATTCCGGGGCCATTTTGATGGATGGGATTGATATACAACAGATTGATCCGGTGGATCTGCGGCGCAATATCGGCTGTGTCACCCAGGAAAGTCTGCTCTTTTTCGGCACCATCCGCTCCAATATTCTCATTGGCGATCCCTTTGCCAACGATGAGGCGATGTTGCGGGCGGCGCGGCAGGCCGGGGTGGATGAGTCGGTCAGCCGTCACCCGCATGGGTTCAATCGTCTGGTGGGCGAACAGGGCAAGGGGCTGTCCGGTGGCCAACGGCAGACCATTGCCATTGCCCGTGCTTTGCTCTCTGATCCGCCCATGCTGCTGATGGATGAACCCACCAGTGCCATGGACGGCGGCTCCGAGGAGCGGTTCAAGGAGCGCATGAATGCCGCCATGCCGGGACGAACCGTCATCCTGATCACCCACCGGGCCTCTCTGCTGCCCCTGGTGGAGCGCGTCATTGTCCTCGAAGAGGGCAAGGTAACACTGGATGGTCCGCGTCAGGAGGTGTTGCAACAAATGACCGGCGGCGGCAGGCCGGTGGAACAGGCGACCACCCACCAACCTGTGCGAGTCACGCCATGACCGATGACTGGAACGATCACGCATTCATGTCCGAGGCGGCGGCCGCCCGGCAAAACCAGGTCCACCCCTTTGCCCACCTGCTGTTGCTGGTGATCACCCTGTTTGTGGTGGCCACCCTGGTCTGGGCCAACTATGCCAGTCTGGATGAGGTCACCACCGGGGTGGGCAAGGTGGTGCCGTCGGGCCAGGTCAAGGTGGTGCAGAGCCTGGAGGGGGGCATTCTGTCGGAACTCTCCGTCGCGGAAGGCGAGGCGGTCAACAAAGACCAGGTGTTGCTGAATATTGACGATACGCAGTTTCAGGCCTCTTTCCGGGAGAGCCATCTCAAATTTCTGGGGCTGACCGCCCGCCTCGCCCGACTGGAGGCCGAGGCCAACGATGCCGTCTTTTTCCCCCCCGCCATTGTCATGCAGGAAAAGCCGGAACTGGCAGCCAACGAAGAAAAATTGTATGCCTCGCACAAACAGGAATTAAAATCCACGGCCAGCATGTTGGAAAACCAGGTGGAGCAACGCCAGCACGAATTGACCGGACTGATCGCGGCGGAAAAGCAGTTGCGCCATCGCCTGGAACTGCTGCGCAAGGAGTTGAGCCTGACGGAGCCAATGGTCAAACAGGGGATCATGTCCGAGGTGGAGCTGTTGCACATGCGCCGCGAGTTGTCCGAGTTGGAGGGCAACCTGGAAAATACGGTGCTCACCATTCCGCGCACCCGCTCGATGTTGGAAGAGGCCCGCACCAAGGTCAAGGATCCCGTCCTGGCCTTCCGCTCCAAGGCGCAGCTGGAGCAGAATGAGGTCCGCACCGAATTGAACCAGTTGACCGAATCGCTGACCGGGCTGCAAGACCGGGTGCGGCGCACGGCCATTCGTTCGCCGGTGCGGGGCACCGTCATCCGGGTACGGGTACACAGCATTGGGCAGGTGATCCGCTCCGGCATGGATCTGGTGGAGATTATGCCGTTGGATGATTCCCTGCTGATCGAGGCGCAGATTCGCCCCTCCGATATTGCTTTTTTGCATCCAGGGCAGCGGACCATGGTCAAATTTACCGCCTATGATTTTTCCATCTATGGGGGATTGGTCGGCAAGCTGGAGCAGATCAGTGCCGATGCGATTGCCAACGAATCGCCCCATCCCGCGCCGGGGGGAGACAGTTTTTTCAAGATTCTGGTGCGCACCCAGGTCAACCATTTGGGCACGGATGCCCACCCGTTGCCGATCATTCCCGGCATGGTGGCCACCACGGACATTTTGACCGGCAAAAAGAGCGTCCTGGATTACATCATGAAGCCCATTCTCAAGGCCAGGGCCAATGCGTTGCGGGAACGGTGAGGGTCCGGTTTTGGCACCAGAAACAATCACCCGGAGAGGTCAGTCATGATTCAAGCCATCGAAGCCATTTGCATCAACGGTGCGGTCAAACCCCTGGAACCGATCACGTTCGAGGAAGCGGAACATCTGGTGATTTTGCGTCTGCCCAAGGAGACCTTCCCTCTCGCATCACAACGTGTTCGTGGGGCCATGAAGGGCATGTTGTCCAGCGTTGATGCGTTTATTGCGGCCAAGAATGTGGAAATCACATTGGAAAACGATACCGGAGAATCTCTCGACTCGGGTAACGGCATGGCTCTGCTGCATTTTTTGCGAGAGAACCGGTTGCCGCCCGAGACACGCCTGTCGGCGGCAGAGATCGACGCGCAGATCATGGCAGAAAGGGAGGCCTGGGGTTGAGCCGCACCATTTACCTGGATACTTGCGTCGCCATTTATCTGGTTGAAGAGCACCCGGTGTATGCAACAATCATCGATCAGGTGCTGGCAGACTGAAACAAACAATCACCAAAGAACCGAGGCATTATGTCTAGTGTTTCCTCGCTCACAGTCAGCGGCTTTAAGTCGATCCGCAGACTGCAGCATCTAAACTTGTCCGGGCTGGATGTCCTGATCGGTGCCAACGGTGCGGGCAAGAGCAACTTTATCGCCCTGTTTCGATTGCTCAACGAAATATACGAGCAGCGACTGCAACTTTTTGTGCAACAGCAGGGTGGCCCGGACATGTTGTTGCACTTTGGCCGAAACACCTCTGAGCAGTTACATGCCGAGTTTCATTTTGGCCATAACAGCTATAAATTCGACCTGGTTCCAACCGCTGACAACAGGTTGATATTTAAATATGAAGCAAGCCTGTTCAAGGGCTTGCACTATGACACAACCCCTCATCCTGCCGTGCTCGGCACTGGCCATGCCGAATCCAAGCTCAAAGAAGCGACAGACAAGTATTCCCCTTATGTTCGGGATTCGATCAGTAAATGGCGCGTCTACCATTTCCAGGACACCAGTGAAACCGCCAAGGTCAAGCAACGACACCCGAGCAACGACACCCTGCGGTTGAAGGTGGATGCAGCCAATCTGGCGGCTTATCTCAGGATGTTGCACACAGAACATGCTGAAGCATACCAGAGGATTGTGTCGACCATCCGCCTGGTGGCCCCCTTTTTTGACGATTTCGTCCATCGACCAGGAGAGCCGGAAGCCATTGAACTGGAATGGGCCCAGGTTGGCCAACCGGACACGCCATTCAAGGCGCATGTTCTCTCTGACGGTACGCTGCGCTTCATCTGTCTGGCTACCTTGCTGCTGCAACCGGTTGAACTCTTGCCGGACACCATCCTGATCGATGAACCGGAGCTTGGGCTGCACCCCTACGCCATCTCGGTGCTGGCGGATATGTTCAAACAGGTATCCGAACGGAAACAGTTGATTGTCTCCACCCAATCGGTGGAACTGGTCAACGAACTTTCGCCCCAGGATGTCATCGTTGTCGACCAGGAGGATGGGGCGTCCACCTTCCGACGGTATGACCCGGAAGAACTGGCCGGTTGGCTGGAACAATACGCCCTGGGCGAATTGTGGAAACGCAATATCCTGGGCGGGAGACCCTGACATGGTCGAGGTGATCGTCCTGGCCGAAGGGCAAACCGAGGAGCAGTTTATCAAACGGGTCGTGGCTCCGGTCTTGCGACCGTTGCGGGTTTTTGTCAAACCGCAGTTGCTCAATACATCCCCCAATGCCCAAGGCGGGGCCGTCACGTTCGACCGTCTCCAATGGAATGCCCGCAACACATTGAAGGGACATCCTGACGCCATTCTGACCACCTTTCTGGACCTGTACGCGCTGGACACCGGCTTTCCGGCCTTCGCGGAAGCCAAAAGCAAAACGAATGTCCATGAGCGGGTTGCCTGTTTGGAAACCGCCCTGCACCAGCAGATCATCCAGGGTGCGGGATGCCGCCCGGAGCGTTTCATCCCCCATA
This sequence comes from Magnetococcales bacterium, assembly GCA_015233035.1. Lineage (GTDB taxonomy): Bacteria > Pseudomonadota > Magnetococcia > Magnetococcales > Magnetaquicoccaceae > Magnetaquicoccus. The sequence goes on along the minus strand of JADFYM010000112.1, from coordinate 7,360 downwards.
TTCAGCCTTATGAATTCGAGGGTTTGCTTTTTGCGGATGTGGAAGCCCTCTGCGCCATCGAACCAGAGTGGCACGCTTTCTGCGAGCGATTGGCCCGGATTCGCGAGGGTTTCGCCACCCCGGAACACATCAATGACGGATATGCCAGCAAGCCCTCCCAACGGTTGGCCAATCTTTTGCGTCCGCAATACCGGAAGACCCGCCATGGCCCCCTGGCGGCAGAACGGATCACGCTGGCGGTCATGGAGACCCAGTGCGGCCATTTTCGCGGCTGGATGGACACACTCCGGGCCGCTTGTCCCGGACACCACAAGGCGGTATCATGAACCCCACGGATCTGGATCATCCAGCCCACACCACCGGTTAGGAAGAGAGACATGGCCAAAGGCTGTTTTGGCCCCTTCGGGGGGGCCTTTATTCCGGAAATTTTGCACGAAACCTTTCAGCAATTGACCGCCGCCTATGAGGCGGCCCGCAACGATCCGACCTTCTGGCAGGGTTATCTGGACCTGATGGAAAATTTTTCGGGTCGCCCCACCCCGTTGACCCTGGCCGAAAACATCTCCCGCCATTTCGGGCGGCGGGTCTATCTCAAGCGCGAAGATCTCAACCAGACCGGGGCCCACAAGGCCAACAATGTCATGGGACAGGGGTTGCTGGTGCGGCGCATGGGCAAGACACGGGTGATTGCCGAGACCGGGGCCGGGCAGCATGGCGTGGCCACCGCCACCATGGCGGCCCGCATGGGGCTGGCCTGTACCATCTATATGGGTTCCGAAGATGTGGAGCGACAACGGCCCAATGTCTTCTGGATGGAACAACTGGGTGCCCAGGTCATTCCCGTCACCTCCGGCACCCGCACGCTGAAAGATGCCGTCAACGAGGCCCTGCGCGACTGGGTGGGCAGCATGGATGACACCCATTATGTCCTGGGTACCGCCTGCGGGGCCCACCCCTTCCCGGAGATGGTCGCCTGGTTTCAGTCCATCATCGGCACCGAGGCCAGGGCGCAAATTTTGCGCCAGGAGGGGCGATTGCCCACCCAGGTCTATGCCTGCGTGGGGGGTGGCTCCAATGCCCTGGGCATCTTTCAAGGGTTTTTGGCCGATCCTTCGGTGGAACTGGTGGGGGTGGAGGCGGGCGGAGCCGGTCTGCACAGTGGTCGTCATGCCTCCCGCATCGCCTCCGCCGAAGGAACCATCGGCGTGGCCCAGGGTTACAAAACCTTCTTCCTGCAAGACGGGGATGGGCAGATGCGGGATACCCATTCGGTGGCCGCCGGGCTCGACTATGTGGGGGTGTCGCCCATTCTGGCCCACTTGAGCCAGACCGGGCGGGTCCGCTTCGCGGCGGTCGCCGATCAGGAAGTGGTCCAGGCTCTCCAGTTTTTGATGCGCCAGGAGGGGATCATCGCCGCCCTGGAGTCCAGCCATGCGGTGGCCTGCGCCTTGCGGGAGTTGCCGCAGTCCGATCCCCAGGCGGTGACCATCATCAACCTCTCTGGCCGGGGCGACAAGGATATCTTTACCGTGGCAGAGGCCGTCCACGATCCGGGCTGGTACCAGTTTATCCAAAAAAAGGCCGCCCAGTATTCACCCAAGACAGAGGGATGCGCCCCATGAACGCCAGACCCGACGCGCTCCATCCCCTGGAGGCGACCATCCGCCAACGGTTGCAGGAACGCCGCAGCGCGAGTCAGCCAAACGCCGTTCTTCTGATGTCCCACTGGGTATTGGGCTACCCCTCCCTCGCCGCCAACCGACCGGTGATCGACCAGATGGTGGCCAATGGGGTCGATTTGATGGAATTGCAGATTCCCTTTTCCGAACCCATTGCCGATGGACCGGTCATCGCCCACGCCAATCAGACCGCCCTGGACAACGGTTTTCGCGTGGCGGCGGGCCTGGCTTTCATCGAGGAAACCGTCGCGCGGCATCCCATCCCGTTCCTGATCATGACTTACTATAATATACTGATGGCTTACGGGGTGGAAAATTTTATCCGGGAGGCGGCGCGCCTGGGGGTACGGGGGTTGATCATTCCCGATCTGCCGCCGCAGGAGGCCGGGCAGGTCATGGCCTGGTGCCAAAAATGGGGGGCAACGGCCAACGGTCTGGCCTGGATTCATCTGCTGACGCCCACCAGCACCGATGCCCGGTTGCAGACCATTGGCGCGTTGGCGCAGGGCTTTTGTTATTGTGTGGCCCGCAAGGGGGTGACCGGCACACAGACTTCCTTCGATGCCTCCTTGCACCAATTTCTGGATCGGTGTCGGCGGGTGACGCCGGTGCCGCTGGCGGTGGGATTTGGCGTCAAGAATGCGGAAGATGTGCGCCGGTTGACCGGCATGGCGGAAATTGCCGTGGTGGGCAGTGCGGCCATTGAGATCTACCAGGCGCAGGGGGCGGAGGCGGTGGGTCGTTTTTTTGCCGGCTTGCGTCAACCGGGTGGGGTTTGATCTTCTGGGCGCGCATGGCCAGGCGAGGGGGGGGATCGAACGATCCCCCCCCTTTTTGTGCAAGGGCACCCAATCGCCACACCAGAAACTTCTTGAAAAAACAGGCCAGAGTGCGTAGCATGTCAAGAATAACACGTTGAAATGTTTTCTGTTTTTGTCAGCACACTCGGACGGGCATCTGCTTGAATGGCCAAACCAATAAAATTTATACTGTTTTTTATCCTGTTTGCGGTGCTCGCCGCCGTTGCTGGCGTGGGTGGTCTGTTGTTGTGGTTGGATCCCAATGCCCACAAGGCCCAGATTGCCCAACTGGTTGAGGCACAAACCGGTCGCCATCTGACCATCCGGGAGGATTTTTCCCTCGCCTTTTTTCCCTGGTTCGGGGTACACCTGGGCGCAATGGAATTGAGCAACGCCCCCGGTTTTGGCGCGGAACCTTTGGCCAGGATTGCCTCGGCTCAACTGCGCGTCAAGTTGCTGCCGTTGTGGCAACAGAAGATCGAACTGGACATTATCACCCTGCAAGGGTTGCGTCTCAACCTGGAAAAAAACCGTGCGGGAGCCACCAACTGGGCGGATTTGGCCCGGTCATCCAGGGCAACGCCCGTCGCCCCGGAGGGCAAAGGATCGCCAGTCGCCAGCCAAACAGAACAGGCCCCCACGGATACCGTCCGCCCGGCAGACCCGGCCCCCCCCCTGCCACCTTGGCTGGCTGGCATGGATGTGGGGGGCCTCCAGGTGGTGGATGCGGAAATAACCCTCCGGGATGCGGCACCAGACCGGATCCGCACCATAAAAATGGCCGACCTGACGACAGGCCCGTTGCGGGAGGGGCTGCCGGTGCCTTTGGCATTGGAGTTGCGTCTGGAGGAAAGTGGCGCGACATCGCGCACTGTTGCACTGCGCCTGCAGGGCGATTTGCTCGCCAACGCGAACGGATTGACGCTGTCGGCCATCCAGGCCCACCTGGATGAGAGCGAGTTGCTCGGCCAGTTTTCCATCCAGGATTTCAGTCACCCGGTGGTGCGTTGGGATCTCGCCCTGGATATGCTGGACCTGGATCGCTATCGGTCACCGACCGTTGGTACACCGAAGAAAGGGGAGTCTGCCCCAGCCGGTCGGCAGGATACCGCGCCAACGGCCACCCCGGCGACCAGCCCAACCCCGCCAATTGTCCAGGAAAAACCGGGAGGAGGAGCGGTTGCGGCTTCCTGGCGGTCGATGGATGCCAAAGGCCGGTTGCGGATTGCAAAAGGGCAGGTGGCCCACCTGGCCATGCAGGATATCGATCTGACCGTGCAGGGCAAGGAGGGCGTTTGGCACCTTTCTCCGGCCAAGGCCAGCCTGTATCAAGGCACGCTCGCCGTGGAGGCCACACTGCATGACCAGGAGACCGCCCCCCAACTGACGGTGGAGGGTCATCTGGAGGGGGTGCAGATGGGTCCGCTGTTGCGGGATCTCCACAGTCATGCCACCTTGACTGGTCTGGCGACGTTGCAAACCCGTTTGACCACGGTTTGCGACAACACGGAGCAGGCCAAGAAAAACATGCAGGGAACCGCCCGCTGGTCCGTCAAAGAAGGCACCCTCCAGGGGGTTGACATTCCCGGACTGCTCGGCGACGCCTATCAGGTTGTGCAGGGCAAGCCCACCCATCCTCAAGCGGATGCGCCCGCCACGGCGTTTGCCAGCCTGGATGGATCGGCGACGATCAGCCATGGCATGGTGGACAATCGGGATCTCGCTCTGGTCTCCTCTCTGGTGCGCATTCGGGGCGAGGGCACGGTCAACCTGCCGACGGAGCAGGTGGATTATCGGCTCAACACCACCGTCGTGGCGGCGGTGCCGGGGGCGGGTGGAGAGGCCATTACCGGCTTGGCCGGTTTGACCATTCCCATGCAGGTGACGGGTTCCCTGCACCACCCGGCCTGGAAATTGGACCTGAAAACCCTGCTGGAACAGGACATGGCCCAAAAATCCAAGGAGAAGCTGGGGACAAAGTTGCAGGACAAGCTGTCAGAAGTGTTGAAAAAGAAGGGGTTGGACAAAGTTTTACCAGCGGATGCGGGCAAGCGTCTGTTGGACGCCCTGCCTTTCCGATAGGTTTGGGTAGCATTTGGCGTGCCGCCAGGCGGCGCGTTCATTTTTTTCAATCAACCAGAAAACAAGGAAGAGGACACGATGAAAAATTTTAAATTTGCCCTGTTGACCGGAGCGGCGGCGTTGTTGTTTGCGTCTGCGCCCCTGCATTTGGACGCCGCGACGCCCGGTCAGTGGAGCTACGCCGGGTTTACCCAATGGCATCCGCAGGATGGCAAAACGGGGCTGGGTGCGACCGGTACGCAATGTTATTTTTGCAAACCGGAGGGTGCCGCACCGCCGCCGCCTCCTCCTCCCCCCGCCCCAGAGGTCGTTGTCCCGAAAGCGGCTCCCCCGGTCGTTGCTGAAGACAGATGTCTGGACACGCCCAAGGGTGCTCCCGTTGACAGACGGGGCTGCTGGGTGCTCAAAAACCTGAATTTCCGTTTCAACAGTGCCGTCATCGAATCGAAGGATGAGGGCACGTTGAACGATACGATCAACGTCCTGAAGCAGAATCCCAAGATGCGGGTGGAGATTCAAGGCCATACCGACAATATCGGCAAGGCACCCTACAACAAGAAACTGTCCCAGAAACGGGCTGAGGCCGTCGTGAAATATCTGGCCAAGAAAGGCGTCCAGGTCAAGCGGATGCTCGCCCGTGGCTATGGGTTGGAAAAGCCGATTGCCAGCAATGCCACCGAAGCCGGTCGGGCCGAAAACCGTCGTGTGGAGTTGAAGGTTATCAAGTAGTCGCTGTTGCCGGGTTGGAATGCTGTGCCAACGGCTGGGGATTGCCTCCCCAGCCGTTTTCAAGCGGGCAATTTTCTCACCTCGCCTGCCTGCTGTGCCGGTCTGCTCAGACCGGCATGGCGGTTTTTTTTGCTCGCCACCCCCTGTGCGGAGCACCAACAATGACGCTTGTGGATATTCGTGAAGCGGACGGACACCTGGCCGAGTGGGTCAAAAAAGTGGTCTTGGGAGAGGAAGTGGTCCTTTCAGAAGGAAGCAAACCTCTGGTGAAGCTGGTCCCAATCATACCGCGCAAGCGGGTCAGGCAACCGGGCAGTGCCAAGGAAGACATCCTGTTTATCTCACCCAATTTTGATGATCCGTTGGAAGCGTTCAGGGATTATATGCCGTGAAACTCCTGATGGATACACACACCTTCCTCTGGTGGGTCTGGGAGCATCCCAATCTGTCCGACAAAACCAGAGAAGTTATGACAAACCCAGAAAATGATCTTTTCCTGAGCATGGCAAGCATCTGGGAAATGGCAATCAAAATCAGCATGGGCAGGCTTGCCTTGACCAAATCGCTGGATTGTTTCATATCAGATCACATGGAAAGGAATCAGTTCACTCTGCTTGACATCTCCATTGCCCATGCCTCAAGGGTTGTTTCCCTGCCGTTTCATCACCGCGATCCATTTGACCGGTTGCTCATTGCTCAGGCAATGGAAGACGGGATGCCGATTCTCTCGGTGGATGGGTCATTTGATGCCTATGGCATAACACGAATCGGGTAACGACCACACGACGGGATCTAACGCATGGCGGACAGTGCGGCCCGCAGCAGAAACTCGGAACGGGTTTCCCCGTGTTCGCGGGCATAGGTATCCATCCGAGCCAGTGCATGCTCTGGGAAGGTGATGTGAAGTGACTTCCCCGTTGATGGTGAAGCACCCACCCGTCCCGCTCCCACATCTGGACGATCTATCGACTGGTAATACGCGAATTATACAACACAAACGGAGGAATAAAAGGCAAAATTGTCACCGCCACACCACCAATCGCATCTCCCACTTCTGCGCATCAATTTCGTGCCTGCCCCCCACCACCACCAACCCCCGAAAACTTCGCACCTATCCACACCCGCTTATGCAAGCAATCTTATTGCAATTTTACGGCAAACCTTCAGGTTTACAGGCACACTCAAAGAGACCGTTAGGGGAATTTTATACGTTGAAGATTTAAACGTTGACTTTTCCCGCTCCGTGTGGCATCCATGAAGGCGTGTGGAATCGGTTCCTGTCAGAAATTCATCGGCAGGTTGACCGACTCGTATAATTTATCCAGGAGCTAAACGGATGGTAGAATTGGCGAAGAAAATCTCTTTTTGTTTTTTTCTTTTCATTGCTACATTTTAAGTTTTTTTAATGACTTCTGAATTTTCGAGAAGGACAGAACTAATTGCATCAATCAAAGAAGAAATTTTGCACTACGAGAACAAAGCCAAAGCACTGGATCCGCAAAAATGTTGTGATAAAACAAAATGCGATACCCCGAAGCAAGTGAAGCCTACAGAAGATGGCTCAGCGGATCCAAACAAATGTAATGCCTTGAAAGAAGAAGAGGCTTGCATTACAGCTCGCATTGATGATCTTAGAGAAAATCAAGATTTTGTCTCAACAATGATGATGGGCGATAGAATCAAAAAAGGATGGGGAAATATTTCTCTTCGGGATATTGCTGTCCAGACAAGTCGATCCAACCAAGAAGATCAACTAAAGTCCTGTTCCCTAAAGAAGGTAGCTGCCAATGTATCAAGCTTATCAATTTTAGACCAGATTTATATATCCTTAAGCTCGAATGCTTTAATATTTCTTTCAATTGTTTTTTCAGGCATTGCGGGAACTTTAATTTGCTATGCTTATACAAACAAAGAAACCACTCTTGCTCGGGTTGCTTTAGGATTGGGGTGTCCAAAAACGGCCTCCACGGTCCAAATTTATTGCCCAGGATCTGGGCCTCGTCAGCAGACACCTCACTGCCCCCCCATTCAATATTTTGGGACATTGACCGGATTTTCAGCATAGTCCCT
>JADFYM010000111.1 GCA_015233035.1 Magnetococcales bacterium | reverse complement strand
AAATGAACAAGGGCGATGGAAAGCACGAACACCGGCTATGTCGGCAGGACTTGCGCAGCACGTTTGGACGACCAGGGAGTGGGTTTTGTTTCCTGCCAGGCCGGTTAGGTCAATATGAGACACCACCCAAAATCAACCCCTCGGTTCACCTCGCAGGATGGTGTCACTCAATTTTCCTGGGATACCCACTGCAGGTTCGTGGGCAAAAGACACCACCCGTCTGCCAGATGCTTTTTCTATTTCTTGCAATGCTTTGCCCATAGCCCGTAGATCGGAATTGAACTGGGCAGCAAACTCTTCCCTGTTTTTGCGTACTTCTTCAACGATCGGATCAATCCACACAGTCAGTTCTCCTCTGGCAGTTCTTCGGGGGTAACAATGATGGGGGATACCATCCCTTGTGCCCTCAATGCCTCATCAATAGTGCGACGGGTTCTCCCATTGGCAATATGCCGACAGTTCCATGTCAACAGGAAGTCCATGCGGTGAAACGCCGCCAAGGAGATGTGCAAGGCGTCTGCATCCGCTTTCGCGGGGAGCATCGCGCATTTTTGCAGTTGCTCGCCAAGTAGAATCGCTTCGTCATTAATCGTCAGCACTGGGATCGACTCCACCAGCGACAGCCGTCTCTGGGCGGCATTCCGGTCACCCATTGACATCTCCTGAATGACCAACGCGGACACGAACAACTCATATTGATGACGCTGCTCTGCCCACCATTCGTGGGTGATCTGCTGATGAGCCGCCACAACCAAATCCCGGCTCGGCAAGGCGGCTAAGTAGCTGACGATGCTTGTCTCCAGGTACAGGCGCGGCTTCATGCTGACTGCTCCAGAGCCGATGTCGTCATGGCAGCAACTTGCCTTTGACCCTACCCACGGCATCGCGTGCGTAATAGCTGCACACACCCTTTTTGACCGCAGGCTCCAGGCCAAGTTCCTTGATCGCCTTTTTCACCCTGGTGTCCGAGATCTCCAGTTCCTTGGCAATGCTGGCCGCCGTCACCAATTCACCATTTGCTTCTGCCATTTCCTGACCTCCATTCCTGAGCCAAAACCACCGACCACCTGATACGCAGGCTTCATCAAACTGCGGTCACAAGCCACCGCCGTTACTATCCACCGAACAGCATGGATAGATGATGCCGCCAACTGATCGAAGAAGCAACCTTTATCGACTGATCAGGCATCTTCTGCCGGAATCTGTCACAACATGGCCAAAGTCCCACGAATTCGCTGTCCACATGAGGAAAAAACGGCATATAATCACCCGACAGGGGCGGTGCTGCGGATTTTGAATCACGAGACCTTGCGCGGACAGAGTAACTTGTTTGTCAAAAGACGGAAACAATCTTCTTTCGCGTCTCTCCTGGAACCGATTGTCATCTATTGGTAAATCACGCCACCCATCGGGTATAAAACCCGGTCCATCGGTGAAAAGCTCCATCCACAGTCAGGCCAAGTTAAATTTATGACAGCCCATTGACACAATAAACAGCCAAGCTGCATAATTGTAATATATCATTCATGATAATTTAACAACATAATTCTTTACTATCCAAGATAAAGCCACTATGCTGTAGCCATGTTCTTTCCCCCCATCCATCTGAGAAAAGGAAATCGAAATGGCTATCATCCTGGGTTCCGTTGCGTTTGCCGTCCTGGTGGTCGCAGGCTATTGGCATCGCAATCATCGTGACTATCATAATGACCGGAGTTTGCGACATTGAAGTGTGAGGGTATGGATTGCCGTTTAGGACGGCGTCCTCTCCTCGGCCATTGTTGGGAGGGGGCGGAACCAGAATATGACTGCCTTGTTCCGCCACCTCCCGTTTTCCTCCGGTCTTTAATGGCCAAAAAACAGGTAGGATCTTCAGGTTGACTTGCTGTTTGGTATCCGAATGGTAGAGAATGCCGTGTGAGGTACTGGGTGTTTGGTATCCCAGGTCCGCTTGTTCGCACGGGGTTCGCTGTGGTTGTTCAGATCCCTGTGTTTGTGCCCCTCTCTGCTGCATCACAGGGACAAGGAACTGAAATGGCCACTATTCTGATCATCGAAGACGAGGAAGATCTGTTAAAAACCCTGGCATACAACCTGAAAAAAGAAGGCTATCAGGTTTATTCATTCCAGAGTGGTGAAGAGGGATTGGATTGGGCCATTCAACAAGGACCACCGGACCTAGCCATACTGGATGTCATGTTGCCCAGCATGTCCGGCATTGAGGTATGTCACCGTTTGCGCATGGACGAACGAACCCTCGCCACACCCATTTTGTTCCTCACTGCCAAAGGTGCCAGCATTGATCGCGTGGTTGGTTTCGAACTGGGCGCAGATGATTATGTGGTCAAGCCGTTCAATATTCGCGAATTGATGCTGCGCATTCGCGCCATTCTGCGTCGCAGTGGAACCCCCTCCCAGAAACCGGACGAATCTCTGGTCGTGTCTGGTGCCCTGCAAATGGACCGCAAAAAACACCAGGTTTGGGTAGATGGAGTGGAAGTCTTCCTGACTTCCATGGAGTTCAAATTGCTGGATCTCCTTCTGACCAACAAGGGATGGGTACAATCCCGCGACGCCTTGCTGGACAAAGTCTGGAATATTCAAAACGCCGCGATTCAGACGCGCACCGTGGATGTCCATGTCAAACGCTTGCGGGAAAAACTGGGCGTCGCGGGTGATGCCATCGAAACCGTCCGCAATATGGGTTACCGTTTTCGAGAACGTCCCCAGGAAAAGTGACCCGCTCTGTCCAAAATTCACCCGCCTGCTCCTCGTTTTGACCCCTGTCCGCCACCAGTCTTTGCTGCCAGACTGCGCTTGTTCGCTCCCCCCGTTTGACAACGGAACAGAGTCAATCAACACCATCTGCATCCAGAAATCCACTGTCAGACTTTCCCTCCCTCGCCGTTTCCTTTTCTGTCACTTTATGAACGCGCCTTTGTCATTTCTGTTACGCCCCATTCATATCAACTTAAAATAATCTTTACCATAATTTAACAACAAAAAGCTTTACATGTTTACTGAAACTCCACTATCCTCTAGTTGGGTTTTTGTTCTGACGCAGACTGCCTGTTGCAGAAAATCATCTTGATAAACACAGCGATTACCCACTCTTCCAACCGCATGTCTCGGGACATGCTGCGTCACAGGAGGGGCAATGTGCATATTGTGTTATCCATTATTTTATGTTTTCAACACGCTCTATGCAGGGGATCGACATAATCCCGATGTGCAGACGCAATTTTCAAGGAAATGGAGGCAATGAAAAAATTAACGAACGATAGAATGGAAAACACGGGATACCGATCGTCTGGCAGGAGAAGAAATGGTGCCACAGCGGGCGTGGCAAAGATCATGCGCATTGAAGAGGAGGCCGGAGCGGGAGACAATGGATAACATAGCCATGTTGATGTGGACGACGATCGTCGTCGTGCTGGTGTTCGACTTTACCAATGGGTTTCACGATGCCTCCAACATTACCGGCAGCATCATTGCCTCACGTGCCATGACGCCCATTCAGGCCGCGATGCTGACCGGTGTCTTTCACTTTATCGGACCCATCCTGGGAGGTGTTGCCGTCGCCAATACCATCGGCGGATTTGTCAAGATTGATGATCTGCCAAAAATCATGTCGTTGACGGTTGTCTTGTGCGGTATTGGTGGTTCCATTTTCTGGAACTTGCTGACCTGGTTTTTCGGAATGCCTTCCTCTTCCTCACATGCCCTGGTGGGGGGCGTGGCCGGAGCAGTCCTGTTCGCCGCCGGTGGCGACCATGTGGTATGGGGGTTCCAGAAACTGGTGGTCGATGGCAAAATGACTGGGGTCACCAAGGTGATCCTGTCATTGTTCATCTCGCCGATTCTCGGCTTCTGGTTCGGGTACATATTGCAGCGCATCGTGCGCCGCTTGACCAGCGAGGCGCGACCCTCGATCGATCGGGTCTTCAAATGGAGTCAATACATCAGTGCCGCCGCTCTCTCCTTTTCCCACGGGACCAATGATGCGCAAAAGAGCATGGGAATCATTGCTTTGGCCCTGTTTCTGGGCGGAGAAACCGCGAAGTTCAGCATTCCGTTCTGGGTCATCCTGACTTGTGCGACCGTCATCACCGTCGGCAACATGTTTGGTGGTTGGCGCATTGTTCGTACCGTCGGTTTCGGCATCTATCGGGTGCGTCCCATTCACTCTTTCAACGCCCAACTCGCGTCGGCTGCGGTCATCTTTGGTGCGGCGACGATGGGGGCACCGGTCTCCACCACCCATGTAGCCAGTTCCGCCATCATGGGCGTCGGTTCGGCAGACCGTCCAAAGGCCGTCAAATGGCGTAAAGGCAAGGAAATTGTGGCAACCTGGTTGTTGACCATTCCTGGTTCCGGCATGGTTGGGGGATTGATCTATCTCCTTGCCGACTGGGCTTTCCATGTCAGTGCCGGTCGTTGACGCCCAGACAGAGGTCAATTTGACCAATTTTGCTTGATACACACACTTTCAACAAACAATAGGAGAAGACCATGAGTGGATCCAACCCGGTATTCGGGAGCTTGTTGGACAATGTTTTGCCCCGTGTTCCGCCTTTTTTCAAAATGATTCATGAGCAGACAGAGATGCTTGTCAGGGCGTTTTCCTGTCTCGTGGTCTATATGGAATCAGGCGAACGCATTCGCGCCGGAGAGGTCGCCGCCGTGGAGACCCAGGCCACCGAGTTCAAAGATAAAATGTTGGAAATACTGAACAATGCCTTTTCCACACCCATGGACCGGGAGGACGTCTATCGGGCGATTTTTTCCATCCACGAACCGATCTGGTCAGCGCGCGTTGCGGCAGAGGAGATGGATGCCCTGGGCATCAAGTCTGACCGGTTCGCCGTCGAGATGGTGACCATTCTCCGTGAGGCGGCCATCTCCCTCGAGAGCGGTTATGGCAAGATGGAAACCCATCCGGCCGGTGCGGACGGCGACGCAGTGGCGGCCTCCCGGTGCCGGTTGACCGTTGACAAGGCCTATCGCCGTGCCCTGGCCTCGCTCTACAACGTGGATGAAACCAAGTCGTCGCCAGGGGCTGATCAACCGGCTACCATGAAAGAGGTGACGGATGTACTCAAACGGCGGGAAATGTATCGTCATTTGCACCTTGCTGCCCGACAGATGGCTGAGGCGGGCGTAGTCCTGCGGGGCATTGTTGTACAGATGAGTTAAACCGCACCTGTTTCGGAATGCGTAGTTTCCGTCATCCCCGCGAAAGCGGGGATCCAGGTTTCGCAGTCTCCGTCATCCCCGCGTAGGCGGGGATCCAGATCTCGCAGGTACCACCTGGATTCCCGCCTGCGCGGGAATGACGTTTGAAAAACTACGCATCCTATGCTGGGTGCGGTTTAGCACTGTCCGCATGTTTGTCGTCAATTCCGGGGGGGGGCAGTGATCAACCGCCCCCCCGGATCAATCTGTCACCAAAACATAACGAACTGTGAGTTTCCCGACAATGGCCAGCATTTTAGTTGTTGAAGATGAAAAAGACCTATTGTCAACGCTGGAGTATAATCTTAAGCGTGAAGGGCATCTTACCCATGCGTTTTCGACCGGAGAGGATGGCCTGGATTGGGCCGTGCAACACGGACCGCCCGATCTGGCCTTGCTGGATGTCATGCTGCCTGGCATTTCCGGGATTGAGGTCTGTTATCGTTTGCGCGCCCATGAACGTACTCGCGTAACGCCGGTTGTTTTTCTCACTGCCAAAGGGGAAGATATTGACCGGGTGATCGGGTTTGAGTTGGGAGCGGATGACTATATTGTCAAACCGTTCAATATCCGTGAATTGCTGTTGCGTGTTCGGGCCATTCTGCGCCGCAGTGGGCAAGAGTCAACGGCAATGTGTGCGGTGGATCGGGTGGTCGGCAACCTCAAACTGGACAATAAAAGGCATCAACTGTGGGTCGATGATCAGGAGGTGATTTTGACCCCTCTGGAGTTCAGGTTGCTCGCCATTCTGCTCACCCGCAAGGGGTGTGTGCAGTCGCGTGAAACACTGCTCTCCGAGGTTTGGGAGACGGATGCTCCGGCCCATACCCGCACGGTGGATGTCCACATCAACCGTCTGCGGGATAAACTCGGTTCGGCTGGAGAAATGCTCGAAACCATTCGAGGTGTCGGCTACCGGATTCAGGGACATCATTGAAATGTGGCCCGGTGTCATGCCAGACTCCGTCCAACGCATCCCATCGGGGGAATCATCCTCGGCAGGGAATGCATGGGCCCATTGGAGATTGAGAACAGGAGGATATCCATGACTTCCGGTATTCGCGGCAAGTATATATTATCATTTTTTGTTTCGGCTTTTTTCACCATCATCGCAGCAGAGATCTACCTGGAGTACAACATGGGAGATTGGCTGGGGTCACAGTTGGTAGCGGACCTCCGTCGACATGCCAACACGGGGAGTGCCCTGGTCGAGGCGCAGGAGAATGTCTTGACCAGGGCGAACATGGCACAACTGGCCAAACGGCTTGGGCGAAACCCGGAATTGCGTGTCACCCTGATCGCAGCGGATGGTCAGGTGTTGGGGGACTCACAATTGGATGACGCCGCACTGCGTGTCGTGGAAAATCATGGGCAAAGACCGGAAGTCCTGGAAGCACTGCAAAATGGCTTTGGTCAAAACAAGCACTATTCCATCGAATTGTCCCAATACATGCTTTATGTGGCGGTTCCGTTCCATCATCCCATCAGTGGTATCGGCGTCGTGCGGGTTGCCATGGCCATGAAGGGGGTGCAATCCGTCCAGGATCATTTGCATCTGGCAATCATTGTGTCCGGTCTCATTGCCATCGTAACCGCCATCTCGCTGGGTGGTTTTTCCGCCCATTGGGCCACCCGCAGCCAGCGACACATTATTGCCTACGCCGAAAACATGGCCCAGTCGGTTCATGCGTCCCCCATTCAACTTCATGACAAGGATTCGTTTTCTGGATTGGCCCGTTTCGTAAACCTTCTGGTGCATGAAAAAAAAGAGACCCTGGCCCAGTTGTCGGAACAGAGGTCGCAGATGGCTGCCGTACTACAGAGCATGGGCGAGGGGGTGATCGCCCTGGATGGACAACGGTGCATCACCCTCATGAACCGCTCGGTGTTGGAGTTGCTCCGCCTGCCACACCCTTTGCTCGGGCAGCCCGCCAGGACCTGCCTGCCCTACAAGGCACACGCCGCATTGAAACTGGATCAGGATTGTCTGCCGAATGAACCATTCAGTGCCGAGTTTGACCTGGGTGAACCAACACCCCGCCGCATGATGGGCGTGGTGACCCCATTGTACGAACATGAGGGTCATGTCATCGTGTTGCGGGATATCACAGAAAAACGCCGCCTGGAGACCGCCCAGCGCGACTTTGTCGCCAATGTCTCCCACGAATTGCGCACCCCAATCAGTGTCATACAGGCCAATGCGCAAACCCTGCTCGATGGGGTCCTGAGCGATGATGCGGAGTACAGTCGTGAGCTGATCGATGCCATGGAACGCAACGCCAGTCGCCTGGGACGCCTTATTTCTGACTTGCTGGATCTCTCCCGGTTGGATGCCGATCAGCTCTCCCTGGAACGGAATACTCTGTTCTTGTTGCCCATTGTGCAGGATGCCGCGCAACTGATACAGGAGACGGCAGATGACAAGCAGATTTCCCTGCAAGTGGATATTGCTCCAGAATTGTCCGTCTATACCGATGCCGAGGTATTGCATCGCATTTTGACCAATCTGCTGACCAATGCCGTCAAATATATCCCTGATCAATCCAGAATCCTGGTCCGCACACGAACCTACATGGGGGGGATGCGCCTGGAGGTGGTGGACAACGGCCCAGGCATCGCACCACAACACCGGAGTCGCCTATTCGAGCGATTCTATCGGGTAGATTCAGGACGTTCCCGTAAAATGGGTGGCACAGGGCTGGGACTTGCCATTGTCAAATATCTGGCTGAAAAGATGGGAGAAACGGTAGGTATGGAGGCGGTCGAACCCCAGGGTTCCCTGTTTTGGGTCACCATGTCACCCGTTTCCACCCAAGCGTACTCCATGCCGGATTCAGAACCATCAGGAGAGGGTGAGACGTGAATTTTATGCTCGATCAACTGAAAAATATCACCTTTACCAAAAAGCTTACCTATCTGATCTTCATGCTATTCATAAAGCTTGTGATCGTGGTCGGCACCTTGGGTTGGATGTTTTGGCTCAACCAACAGGAGATAGGAAGGTGGCAGTCTGTTGATCAACTGAGTGAACTGGCGTGGGATGTTATGGCGCAACTGCATGAGCTGAACGAACATGTTCATCAATATATTTTGCACCACAAGGATGATGCCAATCGGGAATGGGTGGAACAGAACATTCCAAAAGTATATTTCAACTTTAACCTGTTGATGCAGGAAAAAAGGGCGATCGTACAATCGACGAGTACAGATCTGAAAGGAATCTTCCAAAAATATACCGAAAGAGTGCAGCATTTATTCAAGCAGGTTGAACAGTATGGTGTGACCCATGAAAGTGGAATATACGGGGAGATGCGTGACACCATTCACAAGGTGGAAATATTGCTGGAATCCCATCCGGTGTGGGGTTTGCAATTGTTGCAAATTCGTCGTGCCGAAAAGGATTTCATGTTGCGAATGGAAGAAGGGTACAAGGTCAAATTAAATCAGAGAGTCAATGCATTACTGACTGAATTGTCTTCATCAAAAGATGCCAACCGGGAGGAGATGACGCGGCGATTGATCGAATATCGGGACAAATTTCAGGAACTCTCCTCCCTTACCCTGGCCATACAGGGCAACATACAAGCCATTTACGCCCTTTGGGAAGAGATGTCCGGTGAAGTCTCGCTCTTGCGTACCGGTGCACAGGAGATGCGAGAGGCAGAACATATCCGGTATAAACAAGTAACCCACTATTTGTCTATCGCCTTTTTGGTAGGCATTGTCTTGATTCTTGTCATTACCGGAGTATTATTATCTATAATTTTTCATAATAATATTCTAAAACCCATTCGACAGTTGACCAACCAGGCCCAGGCCATCGCTCAGGGCAAATATGATTGCGATATTTCTTTGAGCGGACGCGACGAAATCGGGGTGCTGGCCAGCCATTTGCAGCAGATGAAAGAATCATTGCAGCGGGCCAATCGTACCCTCGAACAGCGGGTCGAAGAGCGAACCCGGTCGCTCACCCAATCCAACACCGAATTGCGCGAGTCGCTCGCCGAGTTGAAACAGACCCGCGACGAATTGGTGCAGAGTGAGAAGGCGGCACTCCTGGGACGGTTGGTGGCCGGTTTTGCGCACGAAATCAACACGCCCATTGGCATCGGGGTGGGGTCCATCTCCGCCTTGCCGGAATATGTAAGCCGCCTGGAAACCCTCCTTGCTGCCGACGAAGTGAACGGGGATCTCTTGGACCAGATATTGGCCAAGATTCGGGAAATGTCCAACCTGTGTCTGGTCAATCTGCGCAATGTCTCTGATTTGGTGACACGTTTCAAACGTACTTCCGTGGATCAAACATCTGAATATCCTCGTCGATTTAATGTTCACGAATTCCTGTCGGATGTTGTATCGACTTTGCAGCACATGATCAAGCGGTCGTCCGTAGAGATTATGATCAGCTGTCCCACCGACCTGGTCGTGCAGAGTCAGCCAGGTGCTCTGGGACAGGTATTGACCAACCTGTTGATAAACAGTTTCAAACATGGTTTTGATGAGGGGAAGAATGCCGGAATCATCCATATCAGCGTACAATACGAAGCAGAACGTAGAGGACCATTGGTGATATGGTACTCAGACAATGGCAAAGGGATCGTGTCAGAGGTGTTGGATCATATCTTTGAACCATTTTTCAGCACAGCCAAAGGACGGGGGGGGTCAGGCTTGGGGCTTTATATTTGTTACAACATTGTGCGCAATCAATTGATGGGCAAAATGGTCTGCTGCAGCATTCCAGGCCAGGAAACCTCTTTCTTGATAGAAATACCGGTTACAGGAGGGGATGATGGTCAAAAAAATTATTCGTAATGGTGGAAAAGCGGCAGAAGAAGACGCGATTTTTCAGGTCAGAGCCTGGCGAATCCTGGCAGTGGATGACGAACCGGATGTCTTGACGCTTACCCTGATTAGCCTGTCCGACTTTCATTTTGATGGTCGGCCTCTGGAGGTTGTACAGGCCGGATCCGCCGAGCAGGCACGGCAGATATTGGCGGAGGGAGGAGAGTTTGCCGTTGCCCTCATCGACGTAGTGATGGAGACCCCGGACGCCGGTTTGCAATTGGTGAAATATATCCGCGATACCCTGCACAATCCTGCTATGCGCTTGATCATTCGTACCGGACAACCTGGATTGGCCCCGGAAAGAAAGGTCATTGACGACTATGACATTGATGACTACAAAGAGAAGACAGAATTGACCTCCTGGAGACTTTACACCACTGTCCGCACCTCACTCAAATCCTATCGTGATTTGATGTCCATTGAGTACAACCGTTTAGGCCTGGCGCGGATTCTGGATGCCGCACCGGAACTCTACTGCTACCGTTCGCTGGAACAATTTTTTCACGGTGTGTTGCACCAGATGAGCGCGCTGCTGCCTTCCAACCATAACAGTTTTCTCGTGGGGGCACGAAAAGATATTTCGGCCATGTTTGCCAGTTCATCGGCAGAGGGCACCCAATGGGTATTGGAAGCGATGCAGATTCGCTGCGGTCTAGGCCGTTATGCGGAAGATTCGCCCGCCAGAGAAAGCGTGTTGCGCAGGTGCATCGAGACGCTTCGTACCCAGTCCGATGCCCGTTCTTTGGTTGTGGATAACCGAGGAAACGTGGTGGCCCCATTGTCGGCCACTGGGCATCTGTTCGGCATGGCCTATCTGGAGTTGAATCGTCCCCTGTCCGAGGCCGACCAGCAGTTTTTGCAAATTTTCGCATTGCAATGCGGGTCCGCACTGGAAAATCTCCAGTTGTTTGCGCAGGTGGAAGAGGCCAGGGATTCTCTGAAGGCAGTACACCATCATGCTGTTTACATGCTGGCGGTTGCCTCTGAATACAAGGACCAGGAGACCGGCAACCACATCCAGCGCATTGCCCACTATGTGCAGGCCATTGCTGAGTCGTTGGGCTGGTCGACCAGGGAATGCGAGGCCATCGCTGAGGCCAGTGTGTTGCATGATCTGGGCAAAATCAGCATTCCCGATGCCATCCTGCAAAAACCGGGGCGGCTCACCGAGGAGGAGTTTGCCGTCGTTCGTACACACTGCGCATTGGGTGCCCGCATTCTGGGCGAGGCACCTGGATTTCAATTGGCCAGCGAAATCGCGTTGCATCATCACGAACAATGGGATGGCAGTGGGTATCCGTCCGGTTTGAAAGGCGAGGCGATTCCCTTGCCAGCGCGTATTGTGGCAGTCGCCGATGTCTTCGATGCCCTGGTGAGTGAACGTCCTTACAAAAAGGCTTGGAGTGTGGAAACCGCGTTGGCGGAGATTGAAAAACAGGCCTGGAGACAGTTTGATCCGATGGTGGTACGTGCCTTTTTGGAGGTGCATCAATCGGGTCGGTTGCAAACAATTCGGACCGAGATGGAGGATTACTAAAAAAACACTAAAGAGATCAAAAACGTTCGGTAAAATGTGTTTGGATCGTCAATTTTACATACACCTACAACAAAGGAACAAATTCAATGAAAATCAAGATGATGGTAGCCGGGTTGGTGTTTGTGTCTGCTGGCATGTCTGGAGCGGCCTATGCGGACTGTGTTCTGCATTATGAGCGGACCGCCTGTAAGGGAAAAGAGGCGGAGTCTTTTAAAAAGTGTGATGGCAAAGCAACGTGTGACAAGAGTGTGAAAGAGGCGACCAGCCGGGAAGCTTGTGCAACAGCGGCTCTCAAGGCATGTGACAATGACCGGCCGGACATCACCAGGTACAAAAAAATCACGGCAGACCTGGATGGCAAGGCATTGGTCGGCGGGTTTGATGCGACCGGCAAAAAGGATGTGGCTGGCATCAATTTTTGCGCAGCGGATCGGCCAGATATGAACAAGTGCCAATAATAACAACGAGTAAATGGTTGTCCCACTCATTCGTTCTGGTCTGGTAGATGGTATCAGACCAGAACGGAAAACCATAAACAGGAATGGATGGAACATTTCCGGAGGTTGTCATGAGCGTGGCCGAGAGTACCGGTCTGGCTGACAGGAACACAATGGAATTGACAAATGGCCACAAGATCGCAGTCATCGGCGGTGGACCGGCAGGTTCGTTTACCGCCTATCACCTGCTCAATCTGTCGCAACGCATCGGTCTCCACATTGAGGTAGATATTTATGAACCTAAACAGTTCACCTTGCCCGGTGCATCGGGATGCAATCATTGTGGTGGTGTCATCTCTGAGACATTGGTTCAAATGCTTGCCATGGAAGGGATTACGTTGCCGCCTGGCGTCATCATGAGTACCATCAGTTCCTATACTCTGCACACGGAATCTGGTTTTGTGCGGGTTGGGACCATACTACAGGAGATGCGCATCGCCACTGTCTTTCGTGGGGGAGGCCCCAAACCTCCTACCTTGCAGGATATTTCCAGCTTTGATGATTTCTTGTTGCAGAAAGCCTGTGCACTCGGTGCCCGACATCTCCCAGAGAGGGTTATGGAAATTCGCCGGGATGGAGATCGCCCACAGGTGATCGGCAAGTCGGGCAGGACAATGACGTATGACTTCCTGGTCGGTGCAACGGGCATCGCCGGTTCCGCCACCATTCCCTTTGAAAAAATGGCCATTGGTTATCGCCCACCGCCCAGGGAAGCCTCCTACATTTGTGAGTTTTTTCTGGGCAGTGAGGCAGTCGAAACCTGTATCGGTCATGATATGCATATATTTTTCTTGAATATGCCAGGTATCACTCGATGTTCAAGTTTTTTCCCGCTTGACAGGTTTTTCGCCCGTCAAGCAGCTTTTTTGTAGTGCCTCAGGGATGGCGTCGGTTCTTGTCGTCCCAAATCCCTGCCGGCCATATGCTTCTCCGATGTCGCCAATGGAAACAGCTTGGCCAATTGATCAGCCATCTCGGCCAATTTTTGTTCTGGATCCTCGGCGGCCAGGACTGTCCGGATAGTTGTGAGGAGGCTCTCAATTTTGACTGCGTTGATCAGGCTACCCACGGTAAACGCAGGCTTATTCTGTTTCAAACGGGCCAGTTGGTCCGGATGCAACAGGAGGCAATGATCAACCAACAGGCTCAGGATCAGGCCATGGCTTGATCCCTCAACACCTTGTAATT
>JADFYM010000110.1 GCA_015233035.1 Magnetococcales bacterium | reverse complement strand
CGTTGAGCGTCGAACTGGCCACGCCGATCACGCCGGGCTTTGAGGCCTTGGTGTTCAAGGCCTCCCGGGGCATTGAGGACATCTACGAACTGACCTATATCCGCAAGGATGGCAGCCGCTTTCCGGCGGTCGTCTCGGTCACCGCCCTGCGCGATGCGCAAAATGCCATTATCGGCTATCTGCTGATCGGGACGGACAACACGGCCCGCAAACAGGTCGAGGCCGAGCAGAAAAAACTGGATCAGCGTCTGCGCGACCAGCAATTTTACACGCGCTCGCTCATCGAATCCAACATAGACGCGCTGGTGAGCACCGACCCATCCGGCATTATTACCGACCCCAACAAGCAGATGGAGATCATCACCGGTTGCACCCGTGACGAACTGATCGGTGCCCCTTTCAAGAACCATTTTACTGACCAGGAGCGGGCCGAGACCGGCATCAAGCGGGTATTCGGCGAGAAAAAGCTGATCGACTATGAGTTGACCGTGTGCGCCAGGGATGGCAGAAAAACACCGGTATCCCTCCATGCGACCACCATTTATGACCGCGAACGAAAGTTGCAGGGCGCGTTTGTGGCCGTGCGCAACATGACCGAACGCAAACGCCTGGATCAGGTGCTGGAGGACAAGAATGCCGAGTTGGAGAGTGCCCGGTTTGTCGCGGAAAAGGCCAACCAATCCAAGTCCGCCTTTCTCGCCAATATGAGTCATGAGATTCGTACCCCCATGAACGCCATCATCGGGTTGAGCCATCTGTGTTTGCAAACCAGGCTCAATGCCCAGCAGAAAGACTATATTCGCAAGGTGTACAATTCGGCCAACTCCCTGCTGCGTATTATCAACGATATTCTGGATTTTTCCAAGATCGAGGCGGGAAAAATGTCCATGGAGTCCATCGACTTCACCCTGGATGAGGTGTTGGGCAGCATTGTTTCCATGATTTCCTTGCAGGCCAAGGAAAAAAATCTGGAAGTGGTGACGGAGACCGCCATGGGTATACCGTCGAGTCTGGTGGGCGATCCCTCCCGGTTGGGCCAGGTGTTGCTCAACCTGACGAACAATGCCATCAAGTTTACCAAGACGGGCGAGTTGGTGATCGTCACCGAATTGCTGGAACAGGGCGAAGGCTTTGTGCGGTTGCAGTTTACCGTGCGGGATACGGGCATTGGCATGACGACGGAGCAGGTGGCCGGCCTGTTTCAGGCCTTTACCCAGGCGGATTCGTCCACCACCCGGAAATATGGCGGCACCGGGCTGGGGCTGACCATTTCCAAGCGGTTGATCGAGATGATGGGCGGCACCATCCGGGCGGAAAGTGAACCGGATCAGGGCACCAGCTTTATCTTTGACGTGCGCCTGGGCATCTCCAACCGGGTGATGCTCAAATCGTTGATTCCCGCCAGCGACCTGCGCGGACTGAAAGTGCTGGCCGTGGACGATAACGAAAGTGCCATCACCGTGATGGCCGATTATTTGGCCTCTTTTACGTTCCGGGTGACCAAGGCGCGGGACGCCCAGGAGGCCATCGAGGCGGTTTGTGCGGCGGACCAGGCGGGAGAACCGTTTGATCTGGTGATCATCGATTACATGATGCCGGAGATGGATGGCATTACCGCCGTGGCAAAAATGCGCAACGAGTTGGCCCTGAGCAAATTTCCGTTGGTCATCATGGCCACGGCCTACGGCGAGGATGACGTGATCAAACGGGCGGACCAGGAGGCCAAGGTGGATGGTTTTCTGGTCAAGCCCATCAGTTCCAGCCTGCTGTTTGAGGTCATCATGGAGGCCTTTGGTCATGCCCAGGTGGACGGCAGAAAGAGTGGGATGGCCTATGCCGGGGTGCGGGATTTTGTGGTGCTGGCCGGGGCCAGAATTTTGCTGGTCGAGGACAATGAGATCAATCAGCAGGTGGCCCGGGAATTGTTGGAGCAGGCCAAAGTCACCGTCCTGCTGGCTGAAAACGGCCAGCAGGCGGTGGCGATGGTCGCCAGAGAACGCCTGGATGGGGTGTTGATGGATCTGCAAATGCCGGTCATGGACGGTTTGACCGCCACCCGCAAGATTCGCACCGAGCCGCGCTTTGCCAACCTGCCCATCATCGCGATGACGGCCAACGCCATGTCGGGTGACCGGGAACTCTGCCTGGCGGCGGGGATGCAGGACCATATCGCCAAACCGGTCAATCCCGACGAAATGTTTGCCACCCTGGTCCGCTGGATCCGGCCCGCCTTGCGTCCCTCTTTACCGAAATATGCTGGGCATGACCGGAGCCAGGACAAACAGCGCGCCCACCCGGCAACCGCCGGTATGTTCCTGCCGGAGATTTCGGGTGTGGATACCCAGGCTGGCCTGTCGCGCATGGGCGGCAACCTGAAGGGGTATTTGAATCTGTTGACCAAATTTTGTATCAACCATGCGGGGGCGGATACCGGCCTGCGTGAGGCGTTGGCCAGCCAGGATTTGTCCCTGGCGGGACGACTGGCGCACACCTTGCGGGGGGTGGCGGCCACCATTGGTGCGGGTATGCTGGCGGAAAAAATCGAGTTGCTGGAGTCTGCCCTCAAGGAGACAACGGGCGCGGAACGGGTTGAGTACTGCCTGAATGAGACGGCGGTCGAATTGGCTCGCATTTGCAGCAACATGGAACAAGCCTTGCCCGCTGCCACCGCCGAGGAACAACGGCAGCCCGTGCTGGCCGAAACGGTGGACCCGCTGACTGGATGCAACCATCTGTTCAGAAAAGCGGCCAGCCAGTTGGCCCGGTTTGATACGGCCATTACGCATACCCTCTCCACCCTGTATGCCTGCGCCCTCTCTGCCGAAATGCAAGACTGGGTGATCCGCATGGAACAGCAGGTTGCCCAATATGATTTTGAGGGGGCGGCGGACACCTTGGCCCAATGTGCCCATCTCCTGGCGATTGATCTGGAGATCGCAGATGCCTGACGACAGCCCCAAACCGGCCATCCTGATTGTGGATGATGTCCCTGGCAATCTGGATGTGCTCAAGGATGCCCTGGAAAAGGAATACAGTGTCCGGGCCGCGCTGAGTGGTCCCCTGGCCTTGCGGTTGGCGGCCATGGAGCCCAGACCAGACCTGATTTTGCTGGATATTGTCATGCCGGGTATGGACGGATATGAAGTCTGTCGACAACTGAAACAGAATGTGGATACCTGCACTATTCCGGTCATTTTTGTCACGGCCAAGTCGGATGGCCAGGATGAATGGGCGGGGTTGCAAATGGGCGCGGTGGATTATATCACCAAACCCATCAGCCCCGCCATCGTCCAGGCCCGGGTGCGGTTGCACCTGGCCTTGGCAGAAAAAAACCGTCGCCTGTATGAAATCAACGAACGCCTAACCGACAGCATGGCGCAGTGGTCCGCCTCGGAAGCGCGCTTCCACAGCCTGGTGCAAACCATTCCTGATCTTGTGTGCAAACTGGATGCGGAAGGTCGATTCACCTTTTTGAACAAAGCGATCGAGATGTCTGGCTGCGCCCATCCGCATGTCGGCACGGTGGGGGTCATCCAGGATGTGATGGATCGGCTGAAAATTCAGGACGCCCTCCTGGAAGAGAGAAAACTGCTCCGCCGGATGATCGACGCCGTCCCGTTGCCGATATTCTTTTTTGAAAGTCAAGGCCGGCTGATTTTTGCCAATGCCGCCTTTCAGACTTTTGTCCGCATGGATGACAGTGATCTGGAAGGGGCCAGTCTGCATGGTCTGCTCCATGTGGACGACCAGGCCAAGATGCATGCCCTGGTCAGCGCGCTGCTCGACAATCCGGCCAGTGATCGCATCCACCGCCGGATGGAGTTGCGCTCCTGCGATGATCAAAACCATGCCATGGATGTCATTCTGCTCACATTTCAAAAGTCGGATCAGATCCTGCCCGCCGTCATTGGTGTGCTGGTGGATATTACAGAACAAAAGGCCTTCACAACGCAACTGATTCTGGCCAAAAAACAGGCCGAGGAGATGGCGGAAAAGGCCACACTGGCCAGTCATGCCAAGGGCGATTTTTTGGCCAACATGA
Organism: Magnetococcales bacterium; assembly: GCA_015233035.1. GTDB lineage: Bacteria > Pseudomonadota > Magnetococcia > Magnetococcales > Magnetaquicoccaceae > Magnetaquicoccus. The sequence goes on along the minus strand of JADFYM010000110.1, from coordinate 9,267 downwards.
GCCATGAGATTCGTACCCCCCTGAACGGGGTGATTGGCTTGACCCATCTGTGTTTGCAGACAGAATTGACCGGGCAGCAGCGGGATTATCTGGTCAAGATCAGCGTCAGTGCCGGGGTGTTGCTGCAATTGATCAATGATATTATGGATTTTTCCAAGATTGAGGCGGGCAAACTGGCCCTGGAAAATGTGGGCTTTGTCCTCTCGGAAGTGCTGGGCGGGGTGGTGGCCATCCTGAGCGTCAAGAGTCATGAAAAAGGCCTGGAACTGCTGTTGGATACCAAGCGCAATGTCCCCCTCTGTCTGCAAGGGGATCCGCATCGTCTGGGACAAATTTTGACCAATCTGGTCGGCAACGCCATCAAATTTACGGAAAAGGGGGAGGTTTCCATCACGATTGAAGTGTTGGAAGAGAGCCAAGAGAGCGTATTTCTCCAATTTACGGTGCGGGATACCGGGATTGGCATGATGCCGGAACAGGTGAGCAGGTTGTTTCAGGAGTTTTCCCAGGGGGATGCCTCCATTACCCGCAAATATGGCGGGACCGGGTTGGGCCTGGCCATCAGCAAACGTCTGGTCGAAATGATGGGCGGCCGGATTGGCGTTGGCCATGAGCCGGGGCGTGGCAGTCGTTTTTCGTTTACGGTCCGCTTCAAAAAGGTGGCGGCGTCGGTGACCGCCTTGCCCATGCCGGCGGAAAATCTGCAAGGATTGCGCATCCTGGTCGTGGACGACAATGAAGGGGCCAGGCAGATCATTGCCGGGCATCTGGAATCCCTGTCCTACCATCCGGTGTGTGTCGCTGGCGGAGAAGAGGCTCTGGAAACACTCGCCGCCGCCGATGGGGCGGGTGCGCCGTTTGACCTGGTGCTGATGGACTGGAAAATGCCCGGCATGAGTGGCATGGAGGCGACCTGGCGCATCAAACAGGTGTTGTCTCTGCAAAAGGTGCCCAATATTATCATGGTCACCGCCTATGGCCATGAATATATCGCGTCATCGGAAGAGGAAAAGAGCCTGCTGGATGGTTTCCTGATGAAGCCGGTCAACCTGACCTCTTTGTTGGATGTCATCATGATTGTCTTCGGTCAGGAGCCGAACAGACAGATGCCGGGCCATGCCAACAGCCAACGCAGCCCTTTGTCGGGAGCTTGCATTCTCCTGGCCGAGGACAATGAAATCAACCAGCAGGTGGCCCAGGAGTTGTTGGAGCAGGCCGGCATCAAGGTGGTCATTGCCGGCAATGGCCAGGAGGCGGTCGATTGGGTCGGCAAGGTGCCGTTTGACGCCATCCTGATGGATCTCCAGATGCCGATCATGGACGGGTTGACCGCCACCCGACGGATTCGACGGGACAAGAGTGCCAAAGAGTTGCCCATTATTGCCATGACGGCCAATGCCATGAACGGCGACCGGGAAAAATGTATCCAGGCCGGGATGAATGACCATATTGCCAAACCGGTCAACCCGGACGAGCTGTACGCCATTTTGGCCCAATGGCTGCCGAGCCAGCCCGGCATCGCCTTGCCTCCCCCCCTCCTGTCCCCCCATGGCAGAGGTTTGGGCCTGATGGTGCCCATTCCGCCCATGCCAGGCATTGATCTGGCCAAAGGGATGCGCAATCTGGGCGATAATACCACGCTGTATCGCAATGTGTTGCTGAAGTTTGCCCGCAATCAGGGTGGGGTCTGCCTGGAGATGGAGCGGTGTCTGGCAGCCGGTGATGCCTCGGCCCTGGAACATCTCGCCCATGCCTTGAAGGGGGTGTCTGCCATCCTCGGCATTCTGAAATTGGCCGACTTGGCCAGCAGAATCGAAAAACAGGCGAAAGTGCCCGATGGATGGGAGGGGTTGCCGGAATTGGTGGTCAGAACGGCCAATGAACTGGCGCGCATCATCTCCACCATCGAAGCCACCCTGGTGCCACTGGCCAGCCTGGACCGGGAAGAGGAGCAACCGGGGGTGGACGCCCATCCCGATGTGTTGGCCCCCCTGTTTCAGCAGGCGGTCGCCTTGCTCACCGCCTTTGATTCTGCGGTGGATCGGGTGGTGGAGGAGATCAAGCCACTGGCCCGCAGTGGACCCAGCCGGAAACGGCTGGCATCCATTCTGGTGGCTCTGGGGGCCTATGATTTTGAGATCTGCCTGTCACTTTTGCGTGCCTGGGCGCGGGAGGAGGGTATTCCTTTGGCGGATAATCCGCCATGACCAGCCAGGAGTGTGGGCCGAACAAGAGCGTGCTGATTGTGGATGATGTCCCGGAAAATCTGGATGTTCTGAAGGGCATTCTCGAATCCCGTTATCGTGTGCAGGTGGCAACCAATGGCCGGATCGCACTCAAGGTAGCCTTTTCTCCGCATCCGCCCGATCTGATCCTGCTGGATGTGATGATGCCGGAGCTGGATGGTTATGAAGTGTGTCGCCTGCTCAAGCAGGCGGAGCGGACACGGGATATTCCCATTTTGTTTGTCACGGCCAAGTCGGAAGTCGAGGATGAACTCGCCGGGTTCAATCTGGGCGCGGCGGATTATCTGGTCAAGCCGGTCAGCCCGCCCGTTGTCCTGGCCCGCGTCAAGACCCATCTGGCGATGCACGACCAGAAAAAACTCCTGGCCGATCAGGTGGCGGTGCGGACGGCCCAGTTGCAGGTCCGCAATATTGAGTTGGAAGAGACCCATATGGAGGTGATTCACCAATTGGGTCGGGCCGCCGAGTATCGGGACAATGAAACCGGCCTGCATGTGATGCGCATGAGCCGGTATGTCCGACTCCTGGCTTTGCATGCCGGGCTGAGCGAGCCGGAGGCCGAGTTGCTGCTGCTGGCGGCCTCCATGCATGATCTGGGCAAGATTGGTATTCCCGATCATATACTGCTCAAGCCTGGCAAGCTGACGGAGAATGAATTTGCCGTCGTTCAGACCCACTGTGATATGGGATGCCGTATTATCGGCAAACCCCGCTCGGCCATCCTGACGCTGGGGGCATCGATTGCGTTGACCCATCACGAAAAATGGAACGGTCGCGGTTATCCCAACAATCATCCCGGGGCCGTCATTCCCCTGGAGGGGCGTCTGTCTGCCATCGGCGATGTGTTCGATGCCTTGACCTCGGTGCGTCCCTACAAAACGGCCTGGTCGGTCGATGCCGCCCTGGAGCTGATTGCCCAAGAGGCCGGAGAACATTTTGATCCCAGACTGGCGGCAATCTTTGTGGGTTTAAAAAATGAAATTATTGAGATTATGGAACAATATCAAGAAAACACGGACTGACTGAACGATACTGCGCATGGTCACAATGGACGAGTATCGTCATTCCCGCTTTCGCGGGAATGACGGAACAGGAAGTGTCACGTATGACCGCGTGCAGTATATCACCCAATCATGAAAGAGGATTCGATATGAGCAGCAACCCATCCGAAATGGTGCAGGCCAAAGAGGGCAGCGTATTGCTGGTGGACGATCAACCGGAACAGATTGATATTATCAAATCGGCGTTGGAGCAGTATTTTGTCATCAAGGTTTCGGTCAAGGGGAAGCTGGTCTTTCAGGTATGCCGTGCGGGCGTCATTGATCTGATTCTGCTGGATGTGATGATGCCCGGCATGAACGGGTATGAAATCTGTCGGCAATTGAAAAACAACCCGGCCACGCGCGAGATTCCGGTGATTTTCCTGACGGGCAAGGATAGCCAGTATGATGAAGCCGTCGGCTTGCAGTTGGGTGCGGTCGATTTTATCCGCAAACCCAGCAGTCCTTCTGTCGTGTTGACCCGGTGCCGCAATACGATTGCCCATCAACGGGCCAAAATGGCTTTGCGGCAAAAAAACGGGGAACTCCAACAGGCCCTGGAAGAACTCCAACAGACCATGCGCATCCGCGAGGATATGGAGCGTATTTCCCGTCATGATCTCAAAGGCCCCCTCTCCAGTATCATCGGTGTCCCGGAACTGTTGCTGGAAGATGGCAACCTGACGGAGCAACAGAGAAAATTGCTCAAAATGGTGGAAAAAAGCGGTTATACGCTGTTGGAGATGATCAACCGCTCGCTGGATCTCTTCAAGATGGAAAATGGCACATACCATGCCCAACTGGAAGCAATCGATTTGTCGCCCATTCTGCAACGCATCGCGGATGATCTGGGCAGCCGGATTGATCGGCAGGGGATCTCGATTGTCCTGGGTGACGCCAACCTGGCCACTCTGCCGGGGCCGTTCCTGATCATGGGGGAAAAAATGTTGTGCTATCCCCTCTTTTACAACCTGGCCCTGAATGCGGTCGAGGCCTCGTGCCAGAATGGGCAGGTGGCCATTCGGATGGCGACGGATGGGGCTTTCAGCACGGTGCGGATTACCAATGCAGGGGAAGTTCCCGAGACCATTCGGGCCCATTTTTTTGACAAGTATGTGACTTCCGGCAAAGAGGGTGGCACCGGCCTGGGGACTTATTCCGCTTTGCTGGCCGCCAGGACCCAGGGTGGCCGGATCGAGCTGGATACGAGTCAGGCCGGTGCAACTTCCGTGCTGGTGACGCTGCCCAGTCCCCCGCCGGGTCCATGAGCGGGGCCTCTGGGCTGTCCGGCGGCGGGTTGGCTCTGGTCAGACCGGGCGCAGGCGCAACACCACCACAAAACAGAGCACCGGTGTGGCATCCGCTTCATGGATCGCCTGTTGCAGTGTTTCCACCACAAACCCCGCCGCCTCGGCGGTGCGCACAATATAGGCCTGGCCGTGGGCATAACAGCCGCCATGTTCCAACCCCTCCATGGGATTGACCACCACCTCCTCGCCGCCCGGTTCCACCTCGTGGGAAAACAGCGTAAAGACAAACCGGCCATTGGCCCGCAGTGCCCGTGCGGCGGCCAGAAAGACCGAGGAGAGATGGCCAAAATGGATCAAGGTGGCGGCACAGGCGATGGCATCATACTGTTGGGGATGGTTGACCATGAATGATTCCAGATCACCCTGTTCCACCTGGTCATAGACCCCCTTTGCCCGGGCCTTTTTCAGCATGTCGGCGGACAGATCGATGCCGTCCAGCCGTTTGGCCAGATCGCGGAGCAAAACTCCCACCATGCCGGTGCCACAGCCAGCATCCAGAATATCCAACCCGGTCTGGCCGTTTTCTCCCCGCAGGGCGGCGGCCACCAGTGCCGCGCCGTGATAGTGGGCATCCTGATCCCAATGGTCTGCCCGTTCCGCATAAATTTTGTCCAGGCGGGCTTCGGAGGCACGCCGTGGCAATGGCGCATATCCCAACGCCGCCAGGGACAACTGGGCACCAAACGGATCGGTGGGATCCATGGCCAGGGCGTGGCGATAACAGGGCATGGCCTCTGCCAGCCGCCCCTGTTTGCGCAATATATAGCCCAGATTGAAATGGGCATCGGCCAAATCCGGCTGGAGCAGAATGGCGTGCCGGTAGGCCGCCTCGGCTTCCGGCAGACGTTGCCGGTCTTGCAGGAGATTGCCCAGGTTGAGGTAGGCCTTGACATACTGCGGCTGGAGGAGGATGACCTGCCGATAGGCGGCCTCGGCGGCGGCATAGGCTTTTTGCTCGCGCAGGACAATGCCCAGATTGAGGTGGGCGTCGGCCAGGTCGGGTTGCAGGCGGAGGGCGTGGCGATAGGCCGCTTCGGCCTCAATGGGGCGGTGTTGTCCTTGCAGCAGATTGCCCAGATTGATTTGGGCATGGGCATGATCCGGCTGGAGGTGGAGGAGTTGCCGATAGACGATTTCGGCCTCGTCGGCGCGGTGCGCGCCTTGCAGGAGGTTGCCCAGATTGAAATGGGCAGGGAGATGGTCCGGCTGGAGGAGAATCACCTGCCGATAAGCCGCCTCGGCTTCCGGGGACCGTTTTTGCGCTTGCAGGAGTGTCCCCAGGTTGAAACAGCCGTCGATATGGTGGGGCTGGAGGTGCAGGAGTTGCCGATAGATGGCTTCCGCCTCGGTGGCCCGGTGCAGCCCTTGCAGGAGGACGCCCAGGTTGAATTGGGTGTTGGCATGATCCGGTCGGGTGTCGAGGGCCTGCCGATAGGCGGTTTCCGCTTCGGCCAGCCGGTTCTGGTTTTGCAGGAGGTTGCCCAGGTTGTAGTGGACATCGGCATGGTTCGGTTGGAGGCGCAGGGCCTGTCGGTAGGCCGCCTCGGCCTGGCTCGGCTGGCCCAGTCGGGTGTGACAGGTGGCCGCCAGATTGAGCAGATCGGCATCCGGTCGGGCGACCGTCATGGCCTGTTCCAGTGCCTGGGTCAGTTTGCCGGTGGCATAGAGGGCGAAAGCCTGCCTTCTGGCCACAGAGACTGTCGGTCGGCCAGCAGAGGATGGCGCGTGTGGGTGGTGCCGGTTCCGGGCGGACATGCGCGCTCCTTGAGGGGGTGGCAGCAGAGTATGTTCTGCGGGTCCAGGGGGATCATCCCCCTGGTGGGGTCCAGGGGCAAAGCCCCTGGTGGGGTCCGGGGCGAAGCCCCGCACGAGCGACCAAACACCTCGAGGTGGGCTGACAACATGCCCGTGGCTATCTCCCTCTCCCAGACTGGTTGGCAGATCGATCAGCCATTTTCGCCGCAATTTCCGCAAAGGCGCAGCTTGTGTGTTCTCCCTCCGCCTCCAGCAGAGTGCGGCGACGGGCGGCGAACAACTCATATTCGGCCTCGGCGCGGTCATTGGCCGCTTGTCGGGAGATCTGGCCCGCATGGGGCAAAACCGCCCGGTCGTTGAACCGCAGGAATTCGTCCAATTTATGTTCCCAGTCCTGGAGAAACACCTGTTTGCGGCGTCTGGCCTGGTCTTCGGCAAAATCCAGCCACATGACGACGATGCGATTCAACTCGGCCGTTTCCTGTTCTTGCAAATAATTTTTGGCCACGGTCACATCCCCTTTGCGCACTACACCGTCTTTCCAGGTGGTCAGGCCCATATTGGGCAGGGCATGATTGGCGCGACCGGCGATCCATTCGGGAGCCGTCTGACCGGTGACGGCGCAGTGCAGCTTGTTCTGGATCTGTTTGAAAAAGGCGGTCGTCTCACGACTGGATGGCACATAATCGGCGGCCAGGGTAAAGATTTCCCGTACCCGCAGGTACATGCGACGCTCGCTGGCGCGGATATCCCGAATGCGTTCCAGCAGTCCATCGAAATAATCGGGCACATGGGAGCCGCCCACAGGCGGATTTTTCAGTCGTTCATCGTCCAGCACAAAGCCTTTGATGATGTATTCTTTCAGTTTGTCACTGGCCCACTGACGGAAGCGCACGCCCGCCGGGCTGCGTACCCGGTAGCCCAAGGCCAGCACCACGTCCAGGTTGTAGTATTCAACCTCCCGCACCACCTCTCTGGATCCCTCCATTTGAACTGTTCGGAAATACCGAACAGTTGCCGCAGGCTTCAGTTCACCCTCTTCGAAAATATGAGAGGTATGCTCACTGATGGTCGCCTTGGCCTTGCCGAACAGTTCCGCGAGTTGCTTTTGGTTGAGCCACAGGGTCTGGTTTTCCAGCACCACCTGCAAACGGGTACGGCCATCCTCCGTTTGGTAAAGCAAGATCTCTCCGGCCGGGGGGGCGGCGTCTGTTGCCATGATCCTTATTCCTTACAAATACGGATTGCCCCGTCGTTCCCGACCGATGGTGGTGGCGGGGCCATGGCCCGGATAACAGATGAGATCATCGCCCAACGTGAGCAGACGGTTGCGGATGGAGGCGAGCAATTGTTTGGTGCTGCCACCCGGCAGATCGGTGCGCCCGACGGAACCGGCAAAGAGGGTGTCGCCCACGGCGATCCCCTCTGGCCAACGCAGGCAGACCCCGCCTGGCGTGTGACCGGGGGTGGCGATCACCTCCAACTCGATCCCGGCAACGGTCAACCGTTCTTTGTCGTTCAGGGTTCGGTCGATGCGGGGGGGCTGTCCGAACGGCAGACCCCAGGAGGCGGCATGGGTCGGGGCCAGGCGTACCAGGGCGTGATCCGCCTCCTGGATCCAGAACAGACAGCCCGTGCGCTCCTGCAACTCCGCCACCGCGCCGATATGATCAAAATGGCCGTGGGTATTGATGATATGGGTCAAACGCAGGTTCAACTGGTTCAGACGTTGCAACAGGCGGTGGGCATGACCACCTGGGTCGATCAAGAAGGCCTCGCCGGTCTCCTGGGTGCCCAGGAGTTGGCAATTGACCTGCAATGGACCTGTTTCAATGGTTTCATGGATTAAAGTCACTCTCTGCCTCTCCTTCCAGATAGGCGGCCAGGGCGGGACTGGATCCCTCCCGCATGACCACCTGATATCCTCTGTCGATTAATTGTTCCAGCAATTCCGCCATATTTTCTGCTGCCAGGGCGTGGGAATCAAATGGCGTTTGCCGGAGGGTGCCCGGTGAGCCGCTGCGTCCCCATTCGCGCACGACCTGCCAGCGGCCCAACAAATCGCGTTGGACCTGCACCGCGTAATACCAGATCAGGCCATTGGCAGGGTTGAATCTTTGTAGATAAGCCTTCATGATGCGCCAGCGTTCAGAATGTGATCGGTTATGCGCGTACCGTTGACGACAACACGCCCCTTGACGCTACAATACGTCTGTCAATGCACCAATGTGCCTGATGGCCAGCAAAAGTGCAACCGGGAACCGATTGGAGTCTCTTTTCATGTGGATTATACCCCGTCTTATCCTGAACCATCTGTTGGACCATGCGCAGCGGAGTCTGCCCGCCGAATGTGTCGGGGTGCTCTCCGGGCAGGGGCGGACCATTCTGGGTTGGCATCCATTGACCAACCAGTGGCAGGATGGGCGGCGGTTTTTGGCCGATTCGACCGAATTGATTGCCTTGTTGCGTCAACTGCGGGGGGAGGGGCGTGAACTGGTTGCCCTCTATCACAGCCATCCGCAGGCCGAGGCGGTCCCTTCGTTGACCGATCTGCAACAGGCGTATTATCCAGAGGCGTTGTATCTCATCGTCTCTTTGCAGACCAGTGGGCGGTTGGAAATGAACGGTTATCTCATCCGGGATGGTCAGCCTGTCTTGCAGGCGTTGACGGTTGCGCATTAGACTGAGATGGTGGCCAATCATGATCAAGGGGGGCCGGGGGGGATTATCCCCTCCCCGGTGGGGCTGTCCTATGCACACATCTTTATGCTGAGAAAAAATCCGAAGCATATTGTGCAGTTATAGGGGTCCAGGGGGATTATCCCCCTGGTGGGGTCCAGGGGCGAAGCCCCTGGTGGGGTCCGGGGCGAAGCCCCGCGAGGCACATGATATCAACCCGTTGGGGGCTTCACCCCC
>JADFYM010000010.1 GCA_015233035.1 Magnetococcales bacterium | reverse complement strand
CCGAAGCCCACTACAATCTGGGCAATCTCCTGCAAGATCTGAAACGATTCGAGGAAGCTGAGGTGTCTTACCGACATGCCCTGCGCGTCGAGCCGGACTTTGCCGAGGCCCACTACAATCTGGGCAATCTCCTGCACGAGTTGAAACGCTTCGAGGAGGCCGAGGCGTCTTACCGGCAGGCTCTGCGCGTCGAGCCGGACTTTGCCGAGGCCCACTACAATCTGGGCAATCTCCTGCACGAGTTGAAACGCTTCGAGGAGGCCGAGGCGTCTTACCGGCAGGCTCTGCACGTCAAGCCGGACTATGCCGAGGCCCACTCCAATCTGGGCAATCTCCTGAAGGATGTTGGCCGCCTGGACGAGGCTGAACGGAGTTATCACCAAGCACTGACAATCGCCCCCGATTACGCCCACGCCCACAGTGGACTGTTATTTACTCATAATTATCAAGGAGACAAGAATCTGGAGGAAAGCCTAGCAGATGCAAGAAAGTATGGAGAACTGGTGGCATCCCAGGCAAAGCCATTCAGCCATCCAGTGACCCCTGCTGACAGCAACCGCCGCCTGCGCGTGGGACTGGTTTCCGGGGATTTGCGCAATCATCCCGTTGGCTATTTTCTGGAAGGGGTGGTCGAAGCCTTGAATCCAGCGGATATTGAACTGTTCGCCTATGACACATTCTGCCAGGAAGATAATCTCACCCAAAAATTCAAGACCAGCATTCCCCATTGGCGCACGGTTGACAGTTTGTCCGATGCCGAATTGGCCCAATTCATTCAATCGGATGCCATAGACATTCTGATGGATCTTGCCGGTCACACTGGACACAACCGACTGGGTATGTTTGCCTGGAAACCTGCCCCCGTCCAAGTCACCTGGCTGGGTTACTTTGCGACCACCGGCGTGGCCGCCATCGACTATATCCTGGGCGATCCCATCAACCTGCCCGGCAGTGACCGTTGGCATTTTGTTGAAAAACCTTGGCATCTGCCGGACTGTTATCTATGTTTCACTCCACCGGATTTTCCCCTCACAGTCACCCCATTGCCTGCCTGCACCAATGGTTTTGTCACGTTTGGTTGTTTCAACAAGATTTCCAAAGTGACTGCTGCCGTGGTCGCCTGTTGGGCAAGAATTTTGCTGTCCGTGCCAGACAGTCGATTATTTCTCAAGAATGTGGCATTTGCCGATGCAAAAATGCGATTCAAGATCATGGAGCAATTCCAGCAAGCTCAAATTGCCTCGGAGAGGTTAATTCTGGAGGGTCCGCAGACAAGGGAACAGTATCTGGCAGCCTACAACCGGGTGGACCTGGCGTTGGATCCGTTTCCCTTTCCGGGCGGAACAACCAGCGTCGAAGGATTATGGATGGGCGTGCCCGTCCTGACCAAAAAAGGCAACCGCTTTCTCTCCCATCAGGGTGAGACGATACTGACCCATGCGGGCCTGCCCGATTGGATTGCCACCGATGTGGACGATTATGTACGCAAAGCCGTCGATTTTGCCAATGACCTGCCCGGTCTGGCCACCTTGCGGGCCGGGTTGCGGCAACAGGTCCTGCGATCACCTCTCTTTGATGCCCCACGGTTCGCCAACAACCTCACCAAAGCCTGGCAAGAGATGTGGCGGATTTGGTGTCATGCGGACCGAACACGCTCAACCCGCCCACCAGAAGTCATAAAACCGCTGTCGGTAGAAGTCACAACCAACATAATCTCCTTGCACACACAAGAAAATCCCCGTCCATCGCATCCTGCAGAAACCGGGGATCTTGCAAAAAAACATATTAATCTTCTGAAAAAATCCTTGCTGAACGAGTTATACATAGAAAATGAATTGAGAATACTGCACACTTTTCACTGCATATTGAATAAATTGCCGATTGAGTATTGGCAATTTCCCAATATCAGTCGAACTCAGCCGCACATTCTTGAAGCTCTGCTCTCTTGCAAGGAGACCGGTAACACGATTGTCTTGATGAACCATACCACAAAAGGATTGCCGATTCCTGCACATTATTTGCGTAATTTTACAGAGCTTTCTCATACAATGGTCGGGAAAAAACGCCTGGAAAACATACAGTATTGTGTTGAAACTGTGCTCAGAGACAACATCAAGGGAGACTTTATTGAAACGGGTATTTGGCGAGGGGGTTCCTGCATCTTTATGCGTGGCATTCTCATGGCACATGGCGTCACAGACCGCATCGTCTGGGCTGCTGACTCGTTCGAAGGTGTGCCGGTTCCCACTTTGCCAGAAGATGCTGGCTTCGACATCAGCCGGCACAAGCTTCCTGTTCTTGCTGTATCTCTGGAGGAAGTCAAAGAACTGTTTACGCGCTATGATCTGCTCGACGACAACGTCAAATTTTTAAAAGGCTGGTTCAAGGATACCCTGCCCATAGCCCCCATTGAGCAGTTGGCCGTCCTTCGCCTGGATGGCGACTTGTATGAGTCCACTATGGATGCCCTGGTGCCTCTCTATGACAAGGTGTCACCAGGCGGATTTATTATTGTGGACGACTATGGCTCGTGCCCTCCCTGCAAAAGAGCCATCCATGATTTTCGCGCCCAGCGTGGGATTCATGAAGAATTACAGCCCATTGATGTCCAAAGCGTATACTGGCGAAAAGACAGATGATGGCATCACCACCAACAAGGCCGCACATTACACGGCACCCGCAAGGAATACCAGCACCGGTCCCTGCTGGTCGCCCGACACCTCTTGTGCCAGAGTGGTTGTTGCGCATCCACGTCCAAAATGGGAAGCACCTGGCTTTTTCGCCAGCGTCGCGCCATAATCGCGGCCCATGGATGCCGTTGGCTGTGTAATCGGGGGAAAGGAATCACGAAATGCGTGTGGTACTGGCGGAGCCGCGCGGTTTTTGCGCGGGGGTGGAACGGGCCATCGCCATTGTGGAGCGGGCACTGGAAAAGTTTGGTGCCCCTGTTTATGTGCGCCACGAAATTGTCCACAACCGCTGGGTGGTGGAGGCGTTGCGCCGCCAGGGAGCCGTCTTTGTCCATGAATTGGCGGAAGTTCCCGACGGGGCCACCGTCATCTTTTCCGCCCATGGGGTGTCCAAGGCCGTCGCGGCGGAGGGCAACCGACGCGCCTTGCGGGTTCTGGATGCCACCTGTCCCCTGGTGAGCAAGGTGCATCGGCAGGCGGATCGGCTCGACCGGGCGGGCTACCAGGTGATCCTGATCGGTCATCCCGGTCATCCCGAGGTGGATGGCACCCTGGGACAGTTGCCGCCCGGTCGCATGTTGCTGGTCGCCCAGAAGGCGGATGTGGCCGGTTTGCCGGAGCTTGGCTCCCGGTCAACCGGCCAACGCATCGCCTATATCACCCAGACCACCCTCTCGCTGGACGAAACGGCCCACATCGTCTCTGCCCTGCAAGAGCGGTTCCCGGATATGGTGGGACCAGCACGCGAGGATATCTGTTATGCCACCCAGAATCGGCAAAATGCGGTCAAGGCGTTGGCCCAATCGTGTGATCTGATTCTGGTGTTGGGCGCACCCAACAGCAGCAATTCCAATCGATTGAAAGAGGTGGCCACACAAGCCGGGGTGACGACCTACCTGATCGAATCGGCCCAGGATGTACGACCCGAATGGTTGCCGGGGGTGCGATGCCTCGGCATTACCGCCGGGGCTTCGTCACCGGAAATTTTGATCGACCAGTTGTTGGCTGCGCTTGCACCGGGCGGCAATCTGCACGCCGCACCCGTCGAACCGGTGGAACTGCTCTCGGTGAACAAAGAAAATCTCGTCTTTCCCCTCCCGGAATCACTGCGAGCGTAGGAAGGCGAGGCGTCAGCGTCGATCGGTTTTTTCCCCGGCGGATCGACCCGCCCCCGTCACGCCTGGTCGACAAACACCCCTTCCAAGGTCTGGGTATGCCACACGCGCCCCCCCCACCGTTCCAGAGTGGGAGGATCGGCGTCGCGCACCTGCTGGATCACCCACTCCGGCAAGGAGACAAACCGACTTTTCAACAACAGCAGGAAAAAATCGGCCTGCCCCTCCTGCCGTCCCTCCTGCCGTCCCTCCTGCCGTCCCTCCTGCCGTCCCTCCTGCCATGCCAGTTCAACCGCACCCCGTGCATCGGCGATGGCAATACCAGCCTTGTCATACAGTTCCAGTTCTTCATCCGTCATGTTGGCGAGCATGGCCATCTCAAAGGCATGGGAAAACGGCACGGCGCGCAGTGGTTCGGGCACCTCCTGCAACGATCCGGCATATTTGATAAAATAGATCCACTTGTCCAGGTTGGTGCACAACGCGGCCAAGGGTTGTGTAAATTTGGGCAATTCGACAAAAAGATGAACGATTTCCTGTAAATAAGTCTGCCCCGTCCGCGTTTCCCGTGATTCATGCCGGGAAATGCAGTGCGTAAAGCCATCAAACAACAAAAAATCGGTGATGGTAATGGCAATGACCTGGTTGAGCTTGGGATATTCTTCCCCTTTGCCAATCTGCTGCACATAGGCCTTGGCGGCGTTGTACTGGATCCGCTTCAAAAAGGCGGCCACCTTCTGGACCTGCATCTCGACAATATAAGAGATTCCCCGCTGATCGAGGCATTTGACATCCAGGATGGAATTTTTCATCTCGCGAATCCGGGGGGCCAGGAAAGGATCGAGAATGGTCAATTCGGCAATGCGCCGGTCGCCTTCCAGTTGCAGCAGGCTCTCCAGAAAACTGATCAGCACTTCCTTGGCCTGTTCACTGCCAAAAATTTTCTTGAAGGCAAAGTCAATACGCGGGTCGATAAATTTCATGGCGGCACCGTCGAGTGGGCTGGCAGGAGAGCAGCGGGTGCAGGATGAAAACCGCAACCGTTACGGGTATTGTAGCGTGCACGGAACAGAAATGCCATCGTGATCACGGCACGCGCATTGGAAATTTCTGGACGCTTGCTTCTGGAATCGCGGCCGTCTCCCATGGACCGAACCCCTTCTCATGCCTCCCCCTGTATCCTGCACGGTACAACGGATGGCAGGGGACGACCCTGCCCATCCCCTGCGCAACAAGAGACATGAACAGGTCATGTCCCAGCCCCACTGGCCGCCAGGCCACTCTCCGACCACGCCATCCCAGGAGGCAACCCGGCATGACGACGACCCACGGCTTCTGCACCACCAAACCCATTGCCCTGTGGAATCGGGCGATTCGGACCGACTTTCGGCAACTGTTCCTGAATCTGGCCGTCGGGACGCTCCATCTGGCCACCCACAACTGGCAGGAGGCCGCCAGCAACGCCCTGGAGGCCCTCGCCAGCATCGAGTTGGCACCCAACGATTGCGGCGCACAGGCCTGGCTGTTGATCCACCGCGCCCTGACCGAGGCCATCTTTCAACTGGCCAAAGAGAGTGCCGCCCATTTGCAACAGACCATTGCCGACCCGGAACAATTTGTGGCCTCCCTCAACCTGGAGCAGACCCTGGAAGAACAACCCCTCTGTCTGGACCACTCGTTTTTTCTCCACCCCGAACGCTGCCCCCTGCTGGAACAGATGGACCGTCCCCTGCGGCACTGGCTGACGGCCAGCGGCACCGACCCGGCCCAGGCCCAGGCCATTGCCCAACGTCTCCCCAGCTATTTTGTCTTTGCCCTCAACAATCAATGGCGCAACCATCCCGAAGCGTATCGCTGTCTGCAACAGGAGGTGGCCACCCCTTTCACCCAGGCCGCCGCGCGCGAACAAGGCTGGAACCACTACCGGGCCTGGCTGCAAAAACAGGTGGACGAACCCCTGTTGACGGCCAACATCAGTCTGCGCACCCTCTATATCCCCCTGCGCGGCTGGTACACGGAACCCGCTGCACCCTATGCCGAATGCGCCGAACAGACCATCGCCCCGCCAGTGGTCGATCTGCATGACACCCTGTGGCAGTGGTTGCACGCGGCCAATCCCGACGATGCCGTGCGCCTGGTCTGTGGCGGACCGGGCAGCGGCAAGACCACCTTGGCCAAAATGTTGGCCGCCGCCATCGCCAACGAAGGCAAACGGACCGTGCTGTTCATCCCCCTGCATCTGTTGCCCGTGCAACTCGACCTGGTCTTGGCCGTCAAGGCACTGGTCGCTGCCGATCCGTATTGCCACAGTTACAGCCCATTGGAGGAAATGGGCGACCGGGAACAGCTTTTGCTCATCTGTGACGGGCTGGAAGAGTGGGCGATGCAGAGCGACCAGATGGTCACCGCCGCCCGGCAATGGCTGGAAGATGTCTGGCACACGGCGGCGCGCTTCAACCAACGGGAGACCCGATTGCAGGTTTTGATCACCGCCCGCGACCCGTTGTGTACCGCCAACAGCGACCTGTTGCGCCGGCCCGGCCAATGGCTCCATCTGCTCTCCTACTGCCCGGCCACGGAACCGCCCTGGCGGGACCATCCCGAACTGCCATGCCCAACCGACCAGCGGCCCGCGTGGTGGACCGGTTACGCCCAGGCCACCGGGCGTTTGGCGACCGCCTTGCCTGCACCGTGTCCTATCGACAACCCTTTCCTGGCCGAGATCACCGCCCATCCCCTGACCAACCATCTGCTCGCCCAGGGGCTGGCGTCCGGTCAGCTCGACAGCATCGAGGAAGAGGGGTTGAACCGGATCTATCGGTACCTGTTGACAGAAATCGTGCACCGCACCTATGAGGGCGGACGCAATCCGGCCACCAGGGGGTGGACCGAAGAGGCCTTGATCCTGTTGCTGGAAGAGATGGCGGTGACGGCCTGGCAGGGGCGGGGGTGGACGGCATCGCTGGGCGCATGGGAGGCCGTGTGGCAGACCGCCCGGCAAAAGGGCCGCCTGGACCGCCGCAAACCCGAGGCCAGCGAGGGCATGTTGCGCATTTTGACCGCCTTCGGTTGTCGCCCGTCCGCCCCCCGGCCGGATGGCGCAGAGAGTTATTCCTTCCTCCAGCCGGGCTTTGCCCAATTTTTGACCGCCCGGCGCATTGTCCGCCTGATTCAGCAGGTGAGCCAGCAACTCAAACTGTTGCGGACCCAGCCTGACAAGGGGTGGAACGAGGCCCGCGCCTTGCGCCAGTGGGTCTTGGTGTGCGGTCCCAGCCCGGTGGACGACACCCTGTTCGCCTTTGTGCGGCGCGAACTGGCTTCATATACCCCCCGCACGGTATGGGAATGGCAAAAACGGTTGGCCACACTATTGGACCACCTCCTGCAAAACGGTCTGCCCAGGAGCCATCGGGAGTGGCCCAGCAGCCGGGCGATGGACGACGAAGGGCGGAATGCCGAACTGGCTTTGCTGGCCGCCTTGAACGGTTGTGCCCGCCACACGGGTCGTCGCTCTCCCAAATGGGTGACGGAAGCGACCGCCTTTGGCACCTGGCTGCATCATCTGCGGCGGCAGCGGAGTGCGACCGAGCCAGGCACGGGGGCGTTGAACTGGTTGAGTCATCTGGATTTGTCGGGGGCGGTGTTGCGCTTGTGTGATCTGTATGGGGCCGATTTGCAGGCCACCGATTTGCGCGGGGCCGACCTGTTTTGGGCCAATCTGGGGCAGGCCCGATTGCAGGAGAGGAGGCCGATTTGCGCGGGGCCAATCTGGACAAGGCCAATCTGGAGGGGGCCAACCTGGAAGGGGTCAAGTGGTCGCGGGGCAGTAATCCTGTCCTGAAATGATTAAAAAAAAAGGGTGGGGGGGTCTGGGGGGGCGGTTCTCCGCCCTCCCCAGCAAGGGTTTCACCAACCCGTCGGGGTCCACCGGGGGGAGGATAATCCCCTCGCAAGTGCAGATTTTCCCCTATCCCATTGATTCACAGCTCTTTTTTCCCATCTCCCTCCGGGATACCCCATGCACACAACTTTTGCAGGAAACCGGGAACCGCCACGCTCCCCGGTGAGGGGCAAATTCCTCCACGTGTTGATCGTGTGTTCCTCACGGGGCTTCGCCCCGGACCCCACCAGGGGCTTCGCCCCTGGACCCCACCAGGGGGATAATCCCCCTGGACCCCTATGACTGCACAATATACTTCGGATTTTTTTATCAGCATAAAGATGTGTGCATAGGGCAGGCACCCCTTGCACATGCTATTTTTTCGGTGCCTCTTTTTTGGCCGCCTCTTTTTTGGGTGCTTCTGTTTTGGGCGGTTCTGTTTTGGGCGGTTCGGGATCCGGCTTGAGGGTGGGATCTTCGCCCAACACCTCCTGCAACACCCATTCATACCGCTGCCGGGCCTCCTTGAGCGTCGCCTCCACCTCCGCCTGCTGCGACCCCATGCGGAAATATTCCTTGCCCAACAAGGACATCGCCTTCAAGGCCCCCAGTTTTCTGAATGCCCCCCAGGCCATGACCTTCTGCGCGGCAGGATGACCGGCCATGCGACCATAAGCCTGCACAATTTTTTCCGGGTCGCCCATCTCATAGATACCCATGGCCAAAATTTTGCCCGCCATGGAGTTGCCCCGCATGAAACGGGTCGCCTTGAGCAGCAAAGGTTCCCGATTGCGGGCAAACTTGGCCCGATGCACCAGCTTGACGACCAGAATTTCGCCCGCATCCGTCGCATCGCTGATATATTTTTCCAGAATGACCACGACCGCATTGATATCCGCAATCCGGGTCAGCTCCAGGGCCAGAATGGCCGAAGCCTTGGCATTGTTTTTACAGAAGGAGAGCCCCCGCACCATCTGCTCGACCCCCACATCCTTGCGATTGGCCACCCCCGAGGCCAAGGCAACCACACCGGGCGAACTGTCATTCAGCAGGTTCATCGCCTCCAGCATCTGCTCCACCGTCCCCTTGCGCATGATCTCCATCGCCCACAGCAACTCGGCATCGGGTTGGCCCGCTGGCGCGGCGGCAATCGTGCGAATCATGTGGTTGACCGTACCCTGCTCGGCAATACCATTGGCCAGTGCCTCATAGGCCGTCTTGCTGATCGTGGCGTGCCGCAAGGCATCGATCAGCGGATTGACCCCGCGCTGGGCCACAATACCCGCCACCAGATCTTCGACCAACTCTTTCTGGTTGCTGACCTTGCTCAAGGCCTCCACCAGACGGGGCGGCTTGGCATCCTTGTGACCCAGGATGGAGGTCACCAAGCGTTTCTGCTTGTCCGGTTCGTTTTTGGCCTTTTCCAACACGCCAATCATGGCATCCAGACGACCCGTCGCAATCACAGAGTCCACATCGATCGTTGGATTATCCATTTTTTCGCGCAATTTCATCAGTTTTTCATCTTCCTCGGAAATATCCGGGGCGGGTGAAAAACGGGTCTCCAGAGCCTCCAGGGCCTGGGCCGACTTGTCCCCCAACGCGGTTCCCAGCGTGGTGCGAATGCGGTCCAGTTGCTCGACGGTATAATTATCTTTCGATGCCATTGCCAAATCCTTTCCATTCCATCCAGAACGCTTTATAACGGGAATATGGAATTATGCCACAGTTCCAGCGCGAGGGCTACACCTCTTTTTGCGTCTGTCCGACCGTGTGACTGTTCTTTTACACTTTTTTGCGAGGCGTGGAGCCGTGACCACTATGCAAACCCAGCCAAAAGTCTTCCAGGGCGATCTGGATGCGGAATATCAGCAACGGTACCTGAGCAGTCGTTATCTCTCGGTCGATACCGAAACCATGGGGTTGAATGTCTTGCGCGACCGACTGTGCGTGGTACAAATGTGCAACGAAAACGGAGCGGTGGCCATCGTGCAGATCTCACAGGAACAGGCCGCCCAACGGCGACCGGCCCCCCGTCTGCAAGCGGTACTAGAATCGTCTGCGGTCGAAAAAATTTTTCACTTTGC
Source organism: Magnetococcales bacterium (assembly GCA_015233035.1). Taxonomy (GTDB): domain Bacteria; phylum Pseudomonadota; class Magnetococcia; order Magnetococcales; family Magnetaquicoccaceae; genus Magnetaquicoccus. The sequence continues at coordinate 25,481 of JADFYM010000010.1, read as the reverse complement.
CCGCTATGATCTGGCCACGTTGCGCCATTGGCTCGGCATTCAGGTGCAACCGGTCTTTTGCACCAAGATTGCCTCCCGTCTGATTCGCACCTACAGCGGTTTTCACGGCCTCAAGGATCTGGTCCGCGAGGTGCGGGGCGTGGAAATGGACAAGCAACAGCAATCTTCCGATTGGGGCGCAGTCACCCTGTCCGCCAAACAATTGCAATATGTACAATCCGACGTGATCCATCTGGTTACCCTGAAAGAGGCGTTGGAGGTGATGCTGCAACGCGAGGGTCGGCTGGAACTGGCACGGGAGTGCATGGCCTTTTTGCCCACCCGGGTCACCCTGGATCTGGCGGGATGGGAGGCGGAGGATATCTTTGCCCACTCCTGACGCGGCCCCGCTGGATCGGATCCGAATTCACGATCTGCGTCTGCGCTGTATCATCGGCGTGCTGGAGTGGGAACGCCATACGGTGCAGGAGGTCAGAGTCAACGTCGTCCTGCAAGCAGATCTCGCCTCGGCGGGCCAGAGTGATCGGTTGGAAGAGACCATCGATTATGCGGCTGTGAGCCAGGCCATCATTGCTTTGGCGGAACAGTCCTGTTTTTTGCTCGTCGAGACTCTGGCCGAGCGTATCGCCGGGCTTTGCCTGGCTTATCCGCGAGTTTGTCGGGTCAAGGTGTCGGTCAAAAAACCGGGTGCGGTGCGGTTTGCCCGTTGGGTGGGTGTCACCTTGCGACGGCGGCGGTCGTTGTGACCCTTGCTGGGTGGGGCGGAGAACCGCCCCACCCAGCCTCCCCCACCCTTTTTTTTAATAATATGAATGCGGGTCCAGGGGGATCATCCCCCTGGTGGGGTCCAGGGGCAAAGCCCCTGGTGGGGTCCAGGGGCAAAGCCCCTGGCGAGCAACACGATAGTCAAAACCATAAACACACATTCCCACCCCCCTTCCGCTTACCCATTGACCTGCCAACCCACACCCCCGGAGCAACCCACCATGGAAATTTTTTCTGCCATCGAAAATCGTCGGGCTGTCAAATTGTTCGATCCGAACCATCCCATGAGCCAGACGGAAGAGGAGCGTCTCATCCAACTGGCCATGCTCTCCCCCACGGCCTTCAACATTCAGCATTGGCGTTTTGTGGTGGTGCGGGATCCGGCCTTGCGCCAGCAGATTCGCACAGTCGCCTGGAACCAAGCCCAGGTCACCGACGCCTCGCTGTTGATCGTCTTGTGTGCCGATCTGGGAGCCTGGCAAAAGGAGCCGCTCCGTTACTGGCGCAACGCCCCGCCGGAGGCACAAAATTTTATCCTGCCTGCCATTCACCAGTACTACGACGGACGCCCGCAGGTGCAACGGGATGAGGCAATGCGTTCCTGTGGCATTGCCGCCCAGACGTTGATGCTGGCGGCCCAGGGGATGGGATATGATTCCTGCCCCATGGACGGGTTTGATTTTGCGGCCGTGGGGCAGTTGATCCAGTTGCCGGCGGATCATGCCATCGCGATGTTTGTCACCATCGGCAAGGCCCTCCAGCCCGCCCGGCCTCGGGCTGGTCAACTGGCCCTGGAAACGGTGCGGATTGTGGATCGTTTCGGAGAGTGAATGATGAGCGGAGGATGGACCAATGAGCGATGAATTATTGGAGTTTTTTAAACTCGGAGACAATCTCGAGCCCAATCGGGCACTGGAGCCGGATGATCCGTTATATGTGGATACAGCCCATGCCCGGGGTGAGTTCAGCTTTCATGATCTCTACCAAGAGTTGGGAGTAGATCCGAACACGTCGCGGGTGGTGAAAGTGCCGAATCGCCGGTACCTGCTTTTCACAGGTCATATTGGTTGCGGCAAGAGTACAGAAATGCGTCGGCTTCAGAGCACTCTACACAACCCGGATGGCTACCATGTCATCTTGTTGGATGCCCGCAACGAACTCGACCCGCAAAATCTCCAGTATGTGGACTTGTTACTCACTTGTGCCCAACGGCTCTGTTCTGCCTTGCAGGAAAAACAACTCATAGTGGATGCAGTATATTTGGATCGTCTGCACGTCTGGTTCACACAACATGTGATCACACGCATGACGGACAAGACGTTGTCCACGGAGTTGGCAACAGAAATCAAGGCTGGTCTCTCTCTGCCCTTTATCAGCGATTTTCTGGTCAAGGTAACCAATGCCTTTCGATATAACGCCTCCTACAAGGATGAGTTGCGCGAAGTGGTACGTAACAGCTTTGCAGAATTCGCGGAAGCCTTCAACGCCCTGATTGACGAAGCCAATCGTCTGCTCCAGGAGAGTCATTTGGGACGAGGCCTGTTGTTTATCATTGACGGAACGGACAAGCTCAACGGGAAAGATACCCATCGTTTCTTCATTGAGGATGTCCATCAATTGCAACAAATTCGTGCCAATTTTCTCTATGGCGCACCGATTCACATCCTGTTTGAGACCAATGCTCTACAACAACAGTACAGTGCTGTATGCCGTCTCCCCATGATAAAGCTGTACAATCGGGATGGATCTTTCAGCGACAACGACGCCCGAGCAACTCTGCGGGAAATGGTCCTGCGGCGCGTTCCGCTCCAATGGTTCGACGGCATGGAGACCGTGGATCATCTGATCGACCACTGCGGTGGACATCCCCGTGACCTGGTACGTCTACTCAGTCTGACTTGGCAAAAAAGCCGACACAATCGCCTGGATCGCACCGCCGCTGACAAGGCTGTGGCCAGCATGGCGTCGGATTTTCGCCGACTGCTCGAAGCCAGAGATTACGAGTTGATGCGGATGATCGACACGGGCGATGATGTGCAACCAGACAGACCAGAACTGACCAAATTATTCAAGGTACTGGCATTGCTGGAATACAACGACCACTGGTGGCGTTCCCATCCCATCGTACAGACTTTGCCAGGCTACACACGCCATGCCCCCCTCGGCTGATTCGGACCCACTTCCATCGCTGTCCAGCGAACACTCGGGCGCGCTCCTGCAATTGGATCGCCTACTGGGGAACAATCCTCGGTTTATATTGGTATTCCTGGAATACGGGGAACGCCGCTATCGGGATGCCATCATCCAACGCTTGGCGGAGATGGGCTATCCCGGTAAGCAACTGGTCATGCCTCTCGACTGGGTCAGTTCGGGACCGGTATTGGAAGCATTGGCTGCCCTGCCACCGGATCACGCGCCCGTGCATATTTTGGAACTGGGAACCTGGTTGCGGCTGGAACAGGGGATGCGTTTTTGTTGGCTGCTCAACGGCATGCGGGACATTATGGCCGAAAAAGCCGCCAGACCGATACTCATCTGGCTCAGCCCTTCCGAGTTGCGGACCCTCGCCCTGGAGGCCCCGGACCTGTGGTCCTGGCGCAGTGCGGTGTTAACCTTTACCCGACCCAGCAGACCGCAACAAGAGGCGATTCTGCCTCCCCTCCTTGATGTCGAGCGGATTAACCTCCGGCATAACGATACCGTGCAACGCATTTCAACCATTGACAACCACCTGGCCACCTATCCTGAACCCTCATGGGCCGTGGCCAGCCTATGGAAAGAACGGGGACAATTGCACAGACAATTGGGAGAGTGGGACAAGGCTTTGGCGGATTTGCGCAAGGCGCGCACCCTGTTTGAAGATCAGAATGACCCACGCACCGCATCCGAGGTCGGAATACTCATGGTGGAATCCTTGTTGCTTCGAGGAGAATCGGAGATAGCCTTAAATTTATTAAAGAATGAGGTGTTTACAGTTTTCGAAAAACTCGGGGATCTCCGCTTCTGCGCCATCACCATGAGCAGAATCGCAGATGTACTCCAAGGGCAGGGACAACTCGACGAGGCTCTGCGCATCTACGAGGAACAGATTCCGATCTTCGAAAAAATCGGCGACACCCGCGAACGAGCCATCGCTATGGGCGGAATCGCACATGTGCTCCAAGCGCGTGGACAACTTGACGAGGCTCTGCGCGTCTACAGGGAATTAATCCCGATCTTCGAAAAAATCGGCGACATCCGCCTCCGCGCCGTTACCATAACCAGAATCGTAGATGTACTTAAATCGCGGGGAGAATTCGACGAGGCTCTGCGTGCCTACAAGGAACAACTTCCGGTTTTCGAAAAAATCGGCGACCTCCACTCTCGCACAACCATCATGAGCAAAATCGCCGATGTCCACAAAGCACGGGGAGAACTCGACCTGGCCCTGCGTATCCATGAAGAACAACTCCCAGTCTTCGAGAAACTCGGCGACTTGCCTGCCATCACCGTCACAAAAGACAAAATCGCTGCCATACGCCAAGCACAAGAAACCCCCTTCTGGGGAAAAGACAGCGATGCCCCCTTCTGGGGAAAGGATAGTGATGCCCCCTTCTGGGGCGGGCGGTGAACCGCCCCCCCAGACCCCCCCACCCTTTTTTTTTACTCGTTTTGGCCCCAGATCCGGTTACCGATAGCAAGAACCCCTTGTGATCGGTCGCCAATTCCGGTAGCTTGGTCGCTGGTAAAACAGGTTCAACACAGATGCGGCCAGCAAAACCGCCTCTCTTTCAGGAATAGGAGCGCGCCATGTTCAAAGGCGTCTTCACCGCACTGATCACCCCATTCAAAGACGGCCAGGTGGACGATGCCGCTCTGCGCCACTTGATCGAATTTCAGATCCAGAACGGCATCAGCGGTCTGGTGCCCTGCGGCACCACCGGCGAATCCGCCACCCTGAGCCATGCCGAACACCGCCACGTCATCGAGGTCTGCCTGCAACAGGTCAATGGCCGCGTCCCGGTCATCGCCGGTACCGGCTCCAATTCCACGGCAGAGACCATCGAACTGACCCGCTTCGCTCAACAGGCCGGTGCCAACGGAGCCCTGCTGATCACCCCCTACTACAACAAACCCACCCAGGAAGGGCTGGTCCGCCACTATCAGGCCGTGGCCGAGGCCGTCGATATTCCCCTGGTGCTCTATAATGTGCCCAGTCGTACCGGCGTCGATATGCTGCCCGATACCGTCGCCCGTCTGGCCCAGCATCCCCGGATCGTCGGCCTCAAAGAGGCCACCGCCAACATGGAACGGGCCTCCATCATCCTGGAAAAGACCAACGGACAGATTACCTTGCTGTCGGGTGACGATGCCACCTTTTTGCCCTTCCTGGCCATTGGTGGGGCGGGTGTCATTTCGGTCTCCACCAATATTGCCCCCGACCAGATGGTGACCCTGTGGCGGCAATTCTGCAAAGGCGATTTGACCGCCAGCCGTCATACCCATACCCGCTTGCTGGAGATCAACCGGTTGCTGTTTTGCGAAACCAATCCCATCCCGGTCAAGGCCGCCGCCGCCATGATGGGTTTGTGTGGCCCGGAAATTCGGCTCCCGTTGACCCCGTTGGCAGAGGTGCATCGGGAACCGTTGCGGCAGGCCATGGTGCGGATTGGCCTGGCGGTATCATAATTCCAATCATTCAGGGGTCCAGAAAGGATTGTCCCCCTGGTTGGATCCAAAGCCCCGAACAGGACAACTTTTGACTGTGTTGGGTTGAGGATCACGTCAGCGGCAATGGGTGCCGTTGACAGATTTTGTTCAATTTCAAGGAGAACACGTGTGAAAAAGCTCGTTGCAGGAGTTCTGCTGGCCTCTGCTCTCATCGCCAGCCCCGCCTTCGCCGCCGGAGATGTCGCCGCTGGCAAAGCCAAAGCCGCTGTCTGCGCCGCCTGCCATGGACTGGATGGCCTGAGCAAGGTGGAAACCCAACCCAACCTCGCTGGCCAAAAAGGAGCCTACCTCGTCGCTCAATTGAAAGCCTTCCGGGAGGGCAAGCGCGTCAATCCCTTGATGAACCCACAAACCAAAAACCTGACCGATGCCGATATCGACAATCTGGCCGCCTATTTCTCCAGCCTGGGTAAATAGTTGCTTCGGGCCGCATGGGCATCAAGATCATCTCTGAAAACCGCAAGGCGCGGTTTAATTATGAAATTCTGGAACAATTGGAGGTCGGTATCGCCCTGCTCGGCACCGAGGTCAAATCTGTGCGGGCCGGCAAGCTGACCATCCACGACGCCTATGCCGTGGTGCAGGCCAACGAACTGGTCTTGCTCAACGCCAATATTGCCGTTTACACCCACGGCAATCTGAACAACCACGATCCCCTGCGCACCCGCAAACTCTTGGCCCATCGCGCAGAAATCCGTCGTTTGATCGGCCTGAGCCGGGAAAAAGGGCTGACCCTGATTCCCCTCAAAGCCTACTGGAAAGATGGCAAGGTCAAGATAGAGGTGGGCGTTGGTCGGGGCAAAAATTTGTACGACAAACGACACGCCATCCAGGAACGCGACTGGAATCGTGACAAAGCCCGCATCCTGTCGGACTCCAGAGAATGATCACCGGTGGGGCGGTCAACCGCCCCACCCCATCCCCCCCCTTGTGATGCCTTTTCGGCGTTTGTTTGGATTGTGACTCTTCAGGTCCGGTTATCCTGAAAGGCCTTGATCATCGTTTCGTCCATGAACTCCCCTGGATGCCCGCCTTCGCGGGCATGACGGGAATGGGTATGACACGAAATTCGCTCGTCATTCCCGCGAAGGCGTGAATCCAGGGTTCTGACTGGAATGGCCGAAACGATGATCAAGGCCTCCTGAAAGGACACCGTTGTTTTCTGGCACAGGGTGGCGTGACAAGGCTGATTGGGAGGTGCCGAACACCCTTTCTGGGGAGGCGGTTCTCCGCCTCCCCAGACCCCTCCACCCTTTTTTTTTGATCATTATCCAGGGAGTCCGGGGGGATTATCCCCCCCCGGTGGGGTCCATTGTCAATGCACCCGTGCCCAGATGCGCCGCTTGAGCGCGTACAGCATGAGGGTGAAGACGACCAGATAGAGCAACACATTAAAGCCGAGTGCCTTGCGCTCCGTCTGGGTGGGTTCTGCCGCCCAGGCCAGAAAGGTCACCACATCCCGCGCCATCTGCACCTTGCTGTTTTCCGTACCATCGGCATACACCACCGCCCCATCCATCAGCGGCTGCGGCATGGCCAGGAAATGGCCGGGGAAATATTTGTTGAAATTGCCCCCGTCGGCGATACGTTTCAAGGTCTCGGCGATTTTTTCCGGGTGATTGGGATCCAGATGCAATGTCGCAGCCACCTCCCGGACCTCCCCGTCCGCCGCATGTCCATCGGCCATGACCTGCCTGGCCAGGGCCACATCACTCTCGCTGGCATAGCCAGTCAGAATGCCAAAGACATAGTCTTCATACCCCTTGCGCGCCTTGGTGATGAGCGAAAGATCGGGCGGCACCACGCCAAACGAGTCCTTGGCGAGCACCGGATCCATGCCGGAGAGCATGGCATCCTTCTTGGTCCGCCCCTGGCTTTCCGCAAACGCCTTGACCTCCTGTTCGGTAAACCCGAACTGCCGCAGGCGATCAAACTTGATATATTTGAGAGAGTGACAGGCCATGCACACCTGCACCGTCACCTGCACCCCCCGCTTGAGCGCGGCGTTGTCAAATTGCCCGAACACCCCCACAAACGGCCAGTTTTGTTTGGGCAGATGCATCGCCTCGGAGGCGACGCCCCCCCTGGGCAACAGGACCGCCAACAACCCCAACACCACCACCCATACCCCGGCCGGTTTGACCCGCGCACCGAGGCGCATGGTCTGACCGGCCCGCTCGTCTCTGCCTCTTGTCGTCATAATATTCATGTTCGCGCTCCCCTTAGATGCTTTTGGGTACGGGTGAGTGTTTTTCGATGTCGAAGGCGGTAATCACCCACAGCAGGACAAAATAGCCAAAATAGATGGCTGTGCCGGTACGTCCCACCACCGTCAGGGGCAAGGCACCATCCAGGGTGACCGCGTCCGCCGGGTTATACCCCACCCAACCCAGGAGAAAACAGTCGACGACAAAGATCCAGAACAGTTGCCGGCTGAGAGGCCGATACCGGAAGCAGCGCACCGGCGAACGGTCCAGAAATGGCAGGATGAACAAAATGGCAATGGCCCCGATCATCGCCACCACCCCCGCCAGTTTGCTGAACGGTCCCAGAAAGTCGATGGACCGCAAAATGGCATAAAAGGGCAGGAAATACCACTCCGGCACAATATGGGCCGGGGTCTGCATGGGATTGGCGGGAATATAATTGTCCGGTTCCAGAAAAAGGTTGGGCACAAAGAAGACCACCGCACAAAAAACGATCAAAAACACCCCCATGCCATACAGATCCTTGATGGTATAATAGGGATGAAAGGGGATGCAGTCTTTTTCCTCGTCCAGATCAATGCCCACCGGATTGTTGGAGTGGACCGCATGCAAGGCCCACAGGTGGAGAATCGCCAAACCGAAAATAACCAGCGGCAACAGAAAATGGAGGGCAAAAAACCGGTTCAGCGTGGGATCACCCACCGCAAACCCGCCCCAGATCCAGACCACCAGATCCTCGCCAATGAGGGGAATGGCACTCATCAGGTTGGTGATCACCGCCGCTCCCCAGTAGGACATCTGACCCCAGGGCAACACATACCCCATAAAGGCGGTGCCCATCATGATCAGGAAGAGCGTGACCCCGAACCACCACAAAATTTCCCGGGGCTTGCGGTAGGAGCCATAATACATCCCACGCAAAATATGGATGTAGACAACCACGAAAAAGAAAGAAGCCCCATTGGCATGGAGGTAACGCAACAACCAGCCAAAATGGACATCCCGCATGATGTGTTCCACCACATCAAAGGATTGATTGGCATCCGCCTTGTAGTGCATGGCCAGAAACAGACCAGAGGCAATCATGATGATGAGGACAAACAAGGCCAACGAACCAAAATTCCACCAATAATTCAAATTTTTGGGGGTTGGATATTCGGTGGCCTGACTTTTCAACAACGCTGTGACGGGCAGACGGGCGTCCACCCACTCCATAATCTTTGACACGGGCTAGTTCTCCTTGAATTCTCCAGGGCATTGCAACAAGCCGACCTGAGCAGACTCAGACGGTCGCCTTGCCGATCACCAGCGTTTTTTCGTCTTTAAATTCATAATAAGGCACCTGCAGGTTTCTGGGCGACGGACCTTGGCGAATACGGCCCGAGGTGTCATAGTGGGAACCGTGGCAGGGACAGAGAAACCCCCCATAATTGCCCGTCCCGATCGGCTGCGGCACACACCCCAGATGCGGACACAAAGCCAACAGCACCAGAAATTCCGGGCGTTTGACCCGGTCGGCATCTTTGGCGGGATCCGGCAGGGATTTGGTGTCGTCTTTGCGCGCCAGTTCAATCTGGGTCACCGTGCGATGCACCACAAAGACCGGCTTGCCCTGCCAGGGCACCGTGATCATCTGTCCCTCGGCGAGGGAACTGATATCCACCTCCGTGGTCGCCTGCGAGAGCACGTCAGAGGACGGACTCCAGGATTTGATAAACGGCCAGGCCGCCCCGGCGACACCGGCTGCCCCGACCGCACTGGTGGCCAGGAGCAAAAAATCCCGGCGACCTTCCTCCGATTCAGTAACCATGCCTCTTTCAACCTCCCCAGAAAAACCAAAGGGTGTACCCGAAAAAAATTGCAAACGGGTAGCAAAAAAATGGAACGTCCGGCATTATACCAAATCGCGCTGACATTTCAAATCAGCAAGAGCTTTCTCCCCCATTTTTTTATATTTGTCAAACTATTGCGAATCATTACGAACCATTACAAAAACAAACCCCGGACCATCCGGCCCATCCGCAGGCCGGTGCAATCCGTCTTCTCTTGATCTACATCAATTCTATGGGTTACTGCCTGATGGACACACCTTTCCACGTTATTCTATATCAACCGGAGATTCCACCCAACACCGGGAATATTGTCCGCCTGTGTGCCGCCACCCATGCCACGCTGCACCTGGTGGGACCGCTGGGCTTTCGGCTGGACGGCGCGGCGGTACGGCGCGCCGGGATGGATTATCGGGAATGGGCCGCCGTGCGTCGCTGGGACGACTGGGCACATTACTGGCACAGCCACCCACCCACCGCCCGGCTTTTTCCGATCAGTACGCACGGCACCCAGGCCTACTCGGCCAGGAGCTATCAAATGGGCGACCGCTTTCTCTTTGGCGCGGAGGGTTCGGGGCTGCCCGACGCCTTGCGGGAGGCCCACCGGGAGAACCTGGTGCGCATTCCCATGGTGGCCCAGGCCCGCAGCCTCAACCTGGCCAACAGCGTCAGCATCATGCTCTATGAAGCCCTGCGCCAGACCGGCTTTCCCGGTTTGGTGCCGAACCCCGACCAGAACCCCGCGTCGAATCATTGACGTAAAATCAATTGGATAGAAAAACATCTGTCCGACCCTGGGGCCTGGGAAAAAAATTGTCACAGAAATCGACAAAAAATTTATGCGGCACGGTTGACGTGGAGCGAGCAAGGTGCTAAACACTTTTAACCGTGTTGGATGGTTGTCCGGGTCTTCTCTGACGAGGTGATTCTCGCATCATGCTTGAAAATTATTTTCCCATTTTAATCCTGCTGGCCATGGCTGTGGCGACCGCTGCCAGCATGATGGGGCTCAACTTTCTGGTCGGTCCGAGTCGCCGGTATGCGGAGAAATGCTCCCAGTACGAATGCGGGTTTGCCCCGTTGAGTCGGGTACGCCTCCCCTTCGATGTGCGCTATTATCTGTTCAGCATTCTGTTCATCGTCTTCGACATTGAAGCCGCATTTCTGTTTCCCTGGGCGGTGGCGTTCCGGGATATCGGCATGACCGGTTTTGTCGAAATGGTTCTGTTTCTGTTGGTGCTGCTGGTCGGCTACGCCTATGTCTGGAAAAAGGGAGCACTGGAATGGGAGTGATCGAAGCCGTACAACAGGAAGTTTCGGAACGGGGCATTTTGCTGGCCTCGGCGGACAAGCTGGTCAACTGGGCCCGCACGGGTTCCATGTGGCCGATGACCTTTGGTTTGGCCTGCTGCGCTGTGGAGTTCATGCACGCGGGGGCCGCCCGGTATGATCTGGACCGTTTTGGCATGGTGCCGCGCGCCTCGCCCCGGCAGTCGGATGTGATTTTTGTGGCCGGTACGCTGACCCACAAGATGGCCCCGGTGTTGCGCAAGCTGTACGACCAAATGCCCGAACCCCGCTGGGTGATCTCCATGGGATCCTGCGCCAATGGGGGCGGTTATTATCATCATGGTTATTCCGTGGTGCGGGGCTGCGATTGCATCATCCCGGTGGATATTTTTATTCCCGGTTGCCCCCCCACTGCCGAGGCCTTTCTCTACGGCATTTTGCAACTGCATAAAAAGGTTCATCGCACCAATACGCTGTACAGCGGTTGGGGCGCGTCCGGCGTGACCGAAAGCAGGGGAGTGCGGACATGACCCAGGAAAAGCTGGATCGTTTGGAACAGTTGATCACCGACCGTCTGCCGGAATTGGCGCGGGAGCGGCTGGCCGATGCCCTGATCGTGCGGGTCACCCCGGAGACCCTGGTGGCCACCATGACCCGGTTGCGGGATGACCCGGAACTGAATTTTACGCAGATGGTGGATCTGACGGGTGTGCATTATCCGCAACGGGAAAAACCGTTGGAGGTGGTCTACCAACTGCTGTCCGTCCACAAAAATCATCGTTTGCGGGTCAAGCTGGCGGTGGATGAGCAGACCCCGGTCCCGTCCGTCATCGACGTCTGGTGGTGCGCGGACTGGTTCGAGCGGGAAACCTATGAGATGTTCGGCATACTTTTTTCGGGTCACCCCGATTTGCGCCGCCTGCTGACCGACTATGATTTTGAAGGATATCCGTTGCGCAAGGATTTTCCGTTGAGCGGCTTGACCGAAGTACGGTATGACCCGGCGCAGAGACGGGTGATACGCCAGTCGCTCCAGATGGTGCATCCCAATCGGGAGCCCTACCAAGCCAACCCGTCGTAGAGAGTGGTTCCGATGGCTGAACAGAAGGAATTTCAGACTTTTAGCGTCAACTTTGGCCCGCAGCATCCAGCGGCGCATGGGGTGTTGCGCCTGCTGTTGGACCTGGATGGCGAGGTGGTGGAGCGGGCTGATCCGCACATCGGTTTCCTGCATCGGGGAACTGAAAAGCTGCTGGAGCACAAGACCTATCTCCAGGGAGTGCCCTATTTTGACCGTCTGGACTATATGTCGCCGATGGCGGAAGAGTACAGTTGGGTCTTGGCGGTCGAGCGTTTGCTGGGCATCCAGGCTCCCGAGCGGGCGCAATATATTCGGGTGATCTTTGCCGAGTTGACGCGCATGTTGAACCATCTGCTGTTTCTGGGGGCGCATGGGCTGGACGTGGGGGCCATGACCATGTTCATCTATGCCTTCCGCGAACGGGAAGAAATTTTTGACATGTATGAGGCGGTCTGCGGGGCCCGCATCCATGCCGCCTATTTTCGTCCGGGTGGGGTGGCGGTGGATCTGCCGGAGGGGTTGGCCGAGCGGATCCTGGCCTTTACCGATTCGTTCCCCAGCAAGATTGATGAATATGAGACCCTGTTGACCGGCAATCGCATCTGGAAGCAGCGGCTGGTGGACATTGGCGTGGCGACGGCGGCGGAGGCCCTGGACATGGGGTTTGCCGGACCCATGCTGCGCGGTTCCGGGGTGGCCTGGGATTTGCGCAAGTCAGAACCCTATGATGTCTATGACCGGTTGGATTTTGATATTCCGGTTGGCAAAAATGGCGATTGCTATGATCGCTATCTGGTGCGGGTGGACGAATTGCGGCAGAGCAACCGGATTATCCGGCAGTGTCTGGAACAGATGAAACCGGGTCCGGTGCGCTATGAGAGTTGCAAGATTTCGCCGCCGCGCCGCCAGGAGATGCAAAGCGGCATGGAGTCGCTGATCCATCATTTCAAGCTCTTTTCGGAAGGTTTTCAGGCTCCGGCGGGCGAGGTGTATGTCGCCACGGAATCGCCGAAAGGAGAGTTTGGCGTTTATCTGATCTCCCATGGGGGCAACAAGCCCTATCGGGTAAAGATTCGGGCGGCCGGTTTCAACCATTTGCAAGCCGTCAAGCGGATGGCCCTGGGACACATGCTCGCGGATGTGACCACGCTGGTTGGCAGCGTTGATATTGTGTTTGGTGAAATTGACCGATGATGTTTTTCCACCCTGTGACAGGCAAGCACGTTCCATGAGCGCATTGCAAAATAGTCTTCAGTTTTCCGAGGCAACGGTACGCCAGGCCGAGATGATCTTCAAGCGGTATCCGGCGGAACGGCGTGAATCGGCGTTGCTGCCGGTGTTGCACCTGGCGCAACGCGAGTTTGGCGGCTGGCTTTCCCAGGAGGCGTTGGACTATGTCGCGGCCTTTATGGGGATGCCCCCCCTCCGGGTGTACGAGGTGGCGACCTTTTACACCATGTACAACCTCAAACCGGTGGGGAAACATCACGTGCGGGTCTGCACGAACATTTCCTGCTGGCTGTGCGGATCGGATGCCATCGTCCAGACCTTGCAGGACAAATTGCACCTGAAAATGGGCGAGACCAGCGCGGATGGGCGGTTTACGCTGGACCATGTCGAGTGTCTGGGGGCCTGTGTCAATGCCCCGATCGTGCACATTGGTGATGATTATTACGAAAATCTGACACCGGACAAGGTGTCGGAGATCATAGATCAGTTGCCTTAGGCTTTTTTGGGAACCTCCATGACGCAGATTATCTATAAAAATATTCACCTGGAGAACAGTCATACCCTGGCGGTCTATCTGGCCAATGGGGGTTATACCGCCCTGGAGAAGGCCTTGGGGATGACGGACCTGGAGGTGATTGAAGAGGTCAAGATTTCCAACATTCGCGGTCGTGGGGGTGCGGGTTTTCCGGCGGGTGAAAAATGGGGGAGCATGCCCAAGGATCAGCGGTCCAACCGGGTGGTCTGCAATGCGGACGAGGGCGAGCCGGGCACCTGCAAGGATCGGGTCATTTTGACCCAGGATCCCCATATGCTGATCGAGGGGATGGTCATTTGTGGTTATGCGGCCCGGGCCCATCAGGGCTATATCTATATCCGGGGTGAGTTTTATCGCGAGGCGGAGCGGCTCCAGGCCGCCATCGATGAGGCCTATGCGGCGGGTTATCTCGGTGACAATGTGCTGGGCAAGGGGTTTTGCTTTCATCTGGCGGTGCATCGGGGCGCGGGGGCTTATGTCTGCGGCGAGCGGAGTGCCTTGATCGAGTCGCTGGAGGGAAAGAAGGGTCAGCCCCGTCTCAAGCCGCCCCGGCCTGGTATTGTCGGGTTGTATGGCGAGCCGACGGTGGTCAACAATGTGGAGACGTTGGCGGCGGTGCCCGGCATCATCACCCATGGCGGGGCGTGGTATTTCAACCTGGGAGTGCCCAATTCGTCCGGGACCAAGCTGTTTTCGGTTTCGGGCCATGTGAACAAGCCGGGCAACTATGAGGTGGAGTTGGGGGTTCCCCTCAAGGTGTTGCTGGAGGAATATGCGGGCGGGGTGCGGGGCGGCTGGGACAACCTGAAAGGGGTGATTCCGGGCGGTTCGTCGGTGCCGATTTTGCCCAAAGAGGTGTGCGAGACGGTCACGATGGATTATGACGCCTTGAAGAAGGCGGGCACCAATCTGGGTTCCGGGGCGGTGATTGTGCTGGACCGTTCGGTGTGCATCGTGCGGGCCATGGCCCGTCTGTGCCATTTTTATCGGCATGAGTCCTGTGGTCGCTGTTCTCCCTGTCGGGAAGGGTCCAGTTGGGTTACCCAGATCGTGGACCGTCTGGAAAATGGCCAGGGCAGGCCGGGGGATGTGGATCTGCTGATGGATCTGGCCAATGAGGCAGGGCCTCTGGGGCTGACCATCTGTGCCCTGGGAGAGGGTGTGGTCAATCCGGTACGGGGTGCCATCAAGGCGTTCCGGGAAGAGTTTGAGTATCACGTGACCCATGGTCGCTGCATGGTGGCCTGACGACTGGAAAGAAATAAATATACGGAGCAAGCCGAGAAGATGCCAACTCTGACGATTGACGGCAAGGAAGTAACTGTTCAGGCGGGGACCACCATCATGAGGGCGGCGCGCCAGGCGGGCGTTTCTATTCCGCATTTTTGCTTTCATCCCCTGCTTTCCGTGGCGGGCAACTGCCGGATGTGTCTGGTGGAGGTGGCGGAGACCCGCCGACCGGTCATCTCCTGCGTCCAGCCGGTGCGCGAAGGGATGGTGGTCAAGACCGACTCGGAGATGGTACGCAAAGGCTGCAAGACGGTGATCGAGTATCTGCTCGTCAACCATCCTCTGGACTGCCCGGTGTGTGATCAGGGCGGCGAGTGTGACCTGCAAGATTTTGCCATGAAATATGGCCTGGACCACACCCGTTTTCGTGAGAAGAAGCGACAGGCACAAAACTATGATCTGGGCCCGCTGACGGAAACCGAGATGAACCGGTGCGTTCACTGCACCCGTTGTGTCCGTTTTTGCACCGAGGTGGCGGGTGTGGAGGAGATGGGGGCGGTCAATCGCGGCTATCATACCCAGGTGGGACCGTATATCGAAAAACCGCTCACCTCGGAATTGTCGGGCAATCTGGCTGAGGTCTGCCCGGTGGGGGCCTTGAACAACAAGCCGTTCCATTTTCAGGCCCGGAGTTGGGAACTGAAACATGCGGCGGGGGTGTGTGCCCATTGTGCGGTGGGTTGTCAAATCCGGGTGGATCATCTGGGCAATCAGGTCAAGCGGGTCATGGCTGGCCGTTGTGATGCCATCAATCAGATGTGGCTGTGCGACAAGGGTCGTTTTGCCTATGACGGGTTGACGCAGGAACGGTTGGATGCGCCCCTGGTGCGTTCGGAAAGCACCGGCGGGTTGCGCGAGGTCACCTGGGCGGTGGCCCTGGATCGGGCGGCGGAATTGTTGAAAAAATTTCGCGCGGAGGAGATTGCGGGGCTGGCCTCGGATGCAGCGCAGGGCGCGGAAGAGTTGTTTGCCTTCCAGGATTTTATGCGCCGGGTGGTGGGCAGCGCAAACCTGGATCACCGTCTCCGGCAGCGGGATTTCAGTGGCGATGAGCAGCCCCTCGGTCGGGCCGACTTGTTGATGAATACGCCGCTGGTGGATCTGGCGCGGGCGGATGTGATTTTGCTGGTGGGGGCCGACCCCCGTTATGAAGCACCGTTGCTCAACGTGCGGCTGCGGCAGGCCACGCGGGCGGGAGCCCAATCTTTTGCCGTGCATCCGCGCCGGATGGAGGCCAATCTGGTCAACCTGACGCAGATTGTGGTGCATCCTGGGGAGGAAGTGGCCTTTCTGGAAGGATTGTTGCGGGAGGTATCGGCGGAAGGCGAGGCCTCCGGGCTGTCGCCTCTGGCGACGGCGTGGCGGGCGGCCAAGCGGCCGGTGCTGCTGCTGGGAGAGTATGCCGTCAACCATCCCCAGGCCGAGATCATTCGCCGGTTGTCCGTCGCCCTGCTGGAGCGGGTGGGGGCGTTGGGACCGGAGTGGAATGGCTTCAATCGGGTGGCGGGACGGAGCAATGCGGCAGCGGCGCAGGATATGGGTGTGGTGCCGCACCGTGGACCGGGTTATCAGTCCCTGGATCGCCGTGGCCACCATGCGGAACATATTTTACGGCTGGCGGCGCGGGGCGAGATCAAGGTGTTGCTCCTGCTGGGCTGTGATCCTGGTCTGGAGGCGGTGGATACCCGGTTGGGCCGGGAGGCTTTGGCCAAGTGTCGGGTGATTTATATCGGTGCCTATCAGACGCCAGCGGCCTTGCAGGCGGATGTGGTGTTGCCTGGGTTGACCAGCACGGAACGGAATGCCACCCTGACCAATGCAGAAGGTCGGGCACAACAGAGCGCGCTGGCCGTCATGGGACCGTTGCAAGCCAAGGAAGATTGGCGTATTTTCCGCGCCTTGAGTGATCGGTTTGCCAAACAGCTCCCCTACAACAGCCGCGAAGAACTGCTGGGCCGGATGGCCGAGGCGGATCGTCGCTATGCGGTGACGGCCGACGGGGCGGTATTGCCCAAGGCCTGTGACCATGGTCCGGTGACGGTGGATCTGCCACTGACGGCCCCGGCAGGGAGCAAAGGGGCGGGACTGGTGTTGGTGTTGGAGTCTCCCTTTTATCAGGATGATGCCATCACGCGGCGGTCGGCCATTCTGGGCAAACTGACCCAGGGACGGTCGGCCGGGTTGGGTATGGTGCGGATCCATCCGCAGGAAGCGGTCCAGCTCAAGCTCCAGGCGGGGCAGAAGGTGCGGCTGGTCTGCGGCGAGCGCAAGCTGGAATGCACGGTGGGCGTGGATGCGAATGTACCGATGGGGGTGGTCTATGGTCATCGGGAACACGCGCCCGTCTTGTTGCAGGATATGTGTGACTGGGGCGGCGGGTTTCCCCAGGTGAGTCTGGTGGGGTTGTAGGCAGAGCCGTCGGGCGGATGGAAGAGCGGGATAAAATCGGATCATTTTTTCGGACGATGTGGAACCGGGCAACAGACAGATGACTGAACTTTATCAATTTATACAGAATCAAGGCTTGGCACTGTTGGGCCCCCAATGGTGGCCACCGGTCTGGACGTTGGTTTGGACGTTGATCAAGATTATCCTGCTGGTCACCCCGGTCATGATTGGCGTAAGCTATTATACCCTGGCGGAACGCAAGGTGATCGGCGCGATGCAGGTGCGCCTTGGGCCAAACCGGGTGGGATTTTTTGGTATTCTGCAACCGTTTGCCGATGCCCTCAAGCTGATCACCAAAGAGACCATGATCCCGCAAGGGGCCAAGAAGACAGTCTTTTTTCTGGCACCGGCCCTGACGTTGATCCCGGCCCTGTTGATGTGGGCGGTGGTGCCGTTTTCGCCGGAACTGATTCTGGCGGATGTCAATGTCGGCATTCTGTATGTACTGGCCATCTCCTCGCTGGGGGTGTATGGGGTGTTGCTCTCCGGCTGGTCGTCCAATTCGCGCTATGCCTTTCTGGGCTCCATGCGGTCGGCGAGTCAAATGATCTCCTACGAAGTGGCGTTGGGCTTTTCGCTCATCCCGGTCATTTTGCTGAGCGGCAGCCTGAGCCTCAAGGATATTGTGGCCTCACAGCAACATTTGTGGAATGTGATCCCCTTGCTGCCCCCCTTCCTCCTCTATTTCATCTCGGCGGTGGCGGAGACCAACCGGTCGCCGTTTGACTTGCCGGAGGCCGAGGCGGAACTGGTGGCGGGCTATTTTACCGATTATTCGGGCATGGGTTTTGGCCTGTTTTTCCTGGGTGAATATGCCAACATGATTCTGGTCTGTTTCCTGGGCAGTCTGATGTTTCTGGGTGGCTGGTTGCCGCCCATCGGGATGCTGTCGTTTATTCCAGGCATTATCTGGCTGGGGCTGAAGGCGGGTTTTCTGATGTTTGTTTTTCTCTGGATTCGCGCCACATTCCCCCGGTATCGCTATGATCAATTGATGCGTCTGGGGTGGAAGATATTTTTGCCGATTTCCCTCATCTGGATCTTTGTCACCGGTCTGGGAATGCATCTGTTTGGCAAGGTCTGACGGCAAGCTTGGGGAGCGTGAACAAATGGATGGACGGAATGTTGGGGTCACGATGGAGATGCCTTGCTGCGGGGAAGAGCCATGAGCATTAAGTCATTGGCGGATACGTTTGCCTTGCGCGAGTTGGCCGCTGGTTTGGCAGTCACGTTGCGCTATTTTTTCAAACCCACGATCACGGTGCAATATCCCGAGGAACGGATACCGCTGTCGCCGCGTTTTCGGGGTGAACATGCCTTGCGGCGGAACGAGCAGGGTGCGGAACGGTGTGTCGCCTGCAAGTTGTGCGAGGCCGTCTGTCCGGCCCAGGCCATATTTATCACCATCGACCCGGAGAGTACGGCGGAGAAGCGGCTGGCCCGGACCTATGAAGTGGACAGTGCCAAGTGCATCTATTGCGGTTTTTGTCAGGAGGCCTGCCCGGTGGATGCCATTGTGCTGGGGCCCAATTTTGAGTTTTTCGCCGAAACACGGGATGCGCTGGTCTACGACAAGAAAAAACTGCTGGACAATTATGATCGGTGGAAGGTGCAGATTGACGCCAACTTGGCACAGGATGCGCAGTACCGCTAACGAGCATGGGAGTGAATGGGCGATGCAGGTGGTGGATGTCATTTTTTATGCCTTTGCAACGATCACGGCCTTGGCGGCGGCGGGGGTGATTCGCAGTCGCAGTCCGGTGCATTCGGTCTTGTTTTTGATTTTGACTTTTTTCTCCACAGCCGCCGTGTTTGTGCTGCTGGAGGCGGAATTTTTGGCCGCGCTGCTGGTCATGGTCTACATGGGGGCGGTCGCCGTGCTCTTCCTGTTTGTGATCATGATGCTGGATGTGGATTTTGCCACCCTGAAAGAGCAGGCCCTCAGTCATTTGCCGGTGGGACTGGCGGTTGGTCTGGTGATTCTGGCCGAGTTTGTGGTCATTGCCACCCAGAGTCAGGCCATCCCGTCGACAGCGGCGGCGACGGCTGCTCCCGTGGCCAACACGCTGGCCATCGGACGAGTCATGTACACGCAGTATCTCTATCCGTTTGAAGTGGCTTCTCTGGTGTTGTTGGTGGCTCTGATCGGTGCCATTGTGCTCACCCTGCGGAAACGGGAGAGAGGGGCGAAACGGCAGAATATCAGTCAGCAGATTGCCCGGACACGGGCGGAAGCGGTGGAACTCGTTAAACGGCAACCGGGCGAAGGGGCGTAATAAAACCATGTCGCTGCAACATTGTCTGATTTTGAGTGCCCTGTTGTTCACGATGGGCGTGATGGGCATCTTTTTGAACCGGCGCAATGTGATCATCATTCTGATGAGCATTGAGCTGATCCTGCTGTCGGTAAACGTGAACTTTGTGGCCTTTTCCCATTATAATGGCGACATTACCGGGCAGATTTTCACCTTTTTCGTCTTGGCGGTTGCGGCAGCGGAAGCGGCGATTGGTTTGGCCATTTTGGTCTCCTTTTTCCGCAACCGGGCCACGATTGATGTGGAACAGATTGATTCCCTAAAAGGTTGAGCCGGTAAGGCCATGGAATTGAAACTATGAGCAAGCATCTTTTGATTGTCCTGGCACCGCTGTTCGGTTCGCTGATTGCCGGGTTGTTTGGCCGTTTTCTGGGCAATGCCCTGGCGCGCCTGGTCACGATTGCCGGTATGACCATTTCGGCGGTTTTGGCCATTCAGACCTTTTTGGAGATTGCGGTTGGCAACGGGGATCCCATCCGGCAGGAGGTGTGGAGTTGGATCCTCTCCGGTGAGTTTCACGTCTCCTTTGGCCTGCTCATTGACCGTCTGACAGCGGTGATGCTGATCGTGGTCTCGGGCATTTCCACCCTGATCCATATCTATTCGGTGGGCTACATGGCGGAGGATCCCGACCAGCCCCGCTTTTTCAGCTATCTCTCCTTTTTTACCTTTGCCATGCTGATGCTGGTCACCGGAGACAGCTTTTTGCAACTCTTCTTTGGTTGGGAAGGGGTGGGCCTGGCCTCCTATCTGCTGATCGGTTTTTGGTTCAAGAAAGAGTCGGCCTGCAACGCCGCCATCAAGGCCTTTCTGGTCAACCGGGTGGGGGATTTCGGTTTTGCCCTGGGTATTTTTACCATCTATCAGGTCTTCCACACCCTGGACTATGCCACCGTGTTTCGGATGGCGGGCACCGGTCAATATGTCCCGACGCTGGATTTTCCGCTGTGTGGTTCGGTGGAAACCATCACCCTGATTTGTCTGTTGCTGTTTGTGGGTGCCATGGGCAAGTCGGCGCAGTTTATTCTGCATACCTGGTTGCCGGATGCCATGGAGGGTCCGACCCCGGTGTCGGCCTTGATCCATGCGGCCACCATGGTGACCGCCGGTGTCTTCATGGTCTGCCGCGCCTCGCCCCTGTTTGAACTGTCGCCGACCGCCTTGACGGTGGTCACCCTGGTGGGTGCGACCACGGCCTTTTTTGCCGCGACGGTGGGCCTGGTGCAGAATGATATCAAACGGGTGATCGCCTATTCCACCTGTTCGCAACTGGGTTACATGTTTTTTGCGGCGGGGGTTTCGGCCTATTCGGCGGCCATTTTTCACCTGATGACCCACGCCTTTTTCAAGGCCTTGCTCTTCCTGAGTGCCGGTGCGGTGATCCATTCCATGCACCATGAACAGGATATGCGCAAGATGGGCGGGCTGCGGAAAAAGATTCCGATCACCTATACGGTCATGATGATCGGGACGTTGGCCCTCACCGGTTTTCCGTTTCTGGCCGGTTTTTATTCCAAGGATGCCATTCTGGAGGCGGCCTATGCGGCGCACACGCCCGTCGGTACCTTCGCCTGGGGCCTGGGCATGGCGGCGGCGGTTTTGACCACCTTCTATTCGTTTCGCTTGATCTTCATGACCTTCCATGGCCATCCAGCCGATCATCACAGTTATGATCATGCCAAGGAGTCGCCCTGGGTGATGCTGCTGCCGTTGCTGGTGCTGGCGGCAGGTGCCCTCTTTGCGGGTTATCTGGGTTCCCCCATGACCCACCTGGGCTGGTTCAAGTCGGCCATCTTCCTGGCTCCAGGACACGATGCCATGGAACATGCCCATCATGTGGCCGCCTGGGTAAAATGGTCGCCGTTTGCCATGTTCCTGATCGGTTTGGGGTTGGCTTATGTGCTCTATATCAAATCGCCCAACCTGCCCCGCCTGATCGCCGAGCGGTTCCGGTGTACCCATCAATTTTTGCTGAATGCCTGGTACTTTGATCGGCTGTATGATCGGTTGTTTGTCCAGACGGCCAAGCGGATCGGCGAGGGATTGTGGCACACCGGCGATGAGGGTATTGTCGATGGGTGTGTGAACGGCGTGGCGACCATTTGTGCCCAGTTGGCGCAACAGTTGCGGCAGATGCAGACCGGTTATGTGTATCACTATGCGTTCGCCATGTTGGTGGGTGTGTTGGTATTGGTGTCGCTGTACGCTTGAGAAAATGGCAGGGTTTTGTAAAAATTTTTAATCGTTGCAGAGGAACTGGCGAGACGGTGCGCCGCTCCCCGGCAACGGCTATCTCATTCTTAACAGGCGGGACGATTTGGCAATGCTGAGCTTGGTCATATTTCTTCCATTGGTCGGTGCGCTGGTCTTGTTCTTTGGCGTCAAGGACAATCCCCAGGTGGCCCGGTATTTGGCCCTGTTCACCACCCTGGTGACCTTTCTCCTGAGCCTGCGCCTGCTCAACGGTTTTAATGTCGGCTCGGCCGCCTTTCAGTTTGTGGAAGAGGCCGCCTGGTTGCCCGGCTACGGGATCACCTACAAAGTCGGCGTGGATGGCATCAGTCTGCCGTTTGTGCTGCTGACAACCCTGCTGACCCCCATCTGTATTCTGGCCTCCTGGGAGAGTGTGCAGAAGCAGGTCAAGGGCTATATGGTGGCCTTTTTGGCCCTGGAGTGCTTTGTCACCGGCGTCTTTTGCGCCCTGGATTTTGTCCTCTTCTATATTCTCTGGGAGGCCATGCTGATCCCCATGTTTCTGCTGATCGGCGTCTGGGGCGGCAAAAATCGGGTCTATGCGGCGTTCAAGTTTTTTCTGTATACGCTGGCCGGTTCGTTGTTGATGTTGATTGCCATTCTGGTCATGGGTTTCAAGGGGGGAACCTTTTCCATCCCCGAGTTGATGCGGGTGCCGTTTTCGTTCACCTTGCAGGTGTGGCTGTTTCTGGGCCTGTTTTCCTCCTTTGCGGTCAAGGTGCCGATGTGGCCGGTGCATACCTGGTTGCCGGATGCCCATGTGGAGGCTCCCACGGCCGGTTCGGTGATTCTGGCGGGTATTCTGCTGAAGATGGGTGCCTATGGTTTCCTGCGCTTCTCGCTGCCCATGCTGCCCGATGCCTCGCGCTTTTTTGTCCCGCTGATTTTCGGTCTTTCCCTGGTGGCCATTGTCTACACGGCGTTGGTGGCCATGATGCAAAAAGATCTGAAAAAGCTGATCGCCTACTCCTCGGTCTCCCATATGGGCTTTGTCACCATCGGCCTGTTCGCCTACAACCAGCAAGGGTTGGAAGGCGGTATCTTGCAGATGGTCAACCACGGTGTCGTGGCGGGCGGGCTCTTCCTGTTGGTGGGGGTGGTCTATGACCGGATGCACACCCGGGAGATTGCCCGTTTTGGCGGTCTGGCCCATCGGATGCCCATCTATGCGGTCATTTTTATGATCTTTACCATGGCTTCGGTCGGTTTGCCGGGCACCAATGGCTTTATCGGGGAGTTTTTGATCCTGCTGGGGGCCTACCTGGCCAACAAGGCCGTGGCCTTGGTGGCGGCCACCGGGTTGGTGTTGGGTGCCGCTTACATGCTGTGGATGTTCAAGAAGGTATTGTTTGGCGAAGTGCGCAGTGAAGAAGTGGCGGCGTTGCGGGACGTGACCATGCGGGAGATTGTGCTGTTTGTTCCCTTGTTGGTCTTGGTCTTCTGGATTGGCTTTTATCCCGCTCCCTTCTTGAATATGATGCATGTTTCGGTGGAACAGTTGTTGGTGCAGGCGGGCACCGTCAAGGCGGGTGCGGCCGCGATACCCTTTTAAGAGCGCAAACTGGGGGGCGTTGCCCCCAACCCCACCAGGGGCTTTGCCCCTGGACCCCACCGGGGGGGGATAATCCCCCCTGGACCCCCTTGATCGTTTTTTATTGTCAACTCGACAAAGTTTTTTACGCACAAGCGCAGTGGAGCACTTAAGGAAATGGCAATCCCACTACCGGATATGAACTTGATCTTGCTGTCACCGGAGATTTTTCTTGCTCTCCTGGCCATGGTACTGTTGTTGATGAGTGCCTGGTTGGGCAAGGAGGCGCGTGGCCTGATTGGCACATTGGCCATCGGCGGTATTCTGGTGGCGGGTGTGCTGCTCAACTGTCTGTCTGATGCCGTTCCTTCTGTCACCCTGGGCGGACATTGCATAGACGATCATCTGGCGCGGTTCATGAAAATGCTGCTGCTGGCTGCCACGGCCCTGCCGTTGTTGATGGCACGGGATTATCTGACGCAACATGGTTTGGACAGTGGCGAATATTTTGTCCTGTCACTCTTTTCCCTGATCGGAGCCATGACCATGGTTTCGGCGGGCAGCTTTCTGATGCTTTATCTGGGACTGGAGTTGATGTCACTCTCCATCTATGTCCTGGCGGCCTATCAACGCGACAATGCGCGTTCCTCCGAGGCAGGCTTGAAATATTTTGTCCTGGGCTCCCTGGCTTCCGGGATCCTGTTGTATGGGATCAGCCTGATTTATGGCTCCACCGGTTCTTTGCTGTTCAGTGGGGTGGGTGGTGTGTTGAAGGGGACCGGTCCCCTCAACCCGATTGTCACCCTGGGGGCGGTGTTGGTGGTGATCGGGATCAGTTTCAAGGTGGCGGCGGTGCCGTTTCACATGTGGGCACCGGATGTCTATGAAGGGGCCCCCACCTCGGTGACCGCCTTCATTGCCGTCATGCCCAAGGTGGCCGCCTTTGCCGTCTTTTTCCGGGTGCTGCTGGAGGCGTTTGCCACCTTGCAGGTCCAGTGGGCCCCCCTGCTGCAACTGTTGGCAGTGGCCTCGTTGGCGGTGGGGGCGTTGGGTGCCATTGCCCAGACCAACATCAAGCGGTTGCTGGCTTATTCCTCCATCGGCCATGTCGGGTTTTTGCTCATCGGGCTGACCACGGGCAATGCCCTGGGCCACCAGAGCGTCCTGCTCTATCTGGCTTTTTATATCTTCATGTCGCTGGGAGCTTTTTGTGTGGTCCTGGTGCTGAACAAGGGTGGCGTGGGGGATGAGATTCGCGAATATGGCGGGTTGGCCAAAAAGCGGCCTTTGTTGGCCTTTCTCATGGCAGCGTTCATGTTTTCCATGGCAGGCATTCCACCCCTGGGTGGTTTCATTGCCAAATTTTATATCCTGATGGCGGCGGTCAATGCAGGCATGATCACCCTGGCGGTGATCAGTGTCCTGTTTTCCGCCATTGCGGCCTTTTATTATCTGCGTATTGTCAAGATCCTCTACTTCGATCAAACAGATGAGTCTTTTGCCGTCCAGGTCGGCCTTTCCCACCAGGTTGTACTGGCGATCAGTGCCTTTGTGGTGCTGGTGGGTGGCATCTTTCCCGCGCGGCTTTTGGCCTGGACACAAGCGACCGTACAGTCGTTCCTGTAACGGCTGGCTTGTGTTCCTACGGGGTGTTGGGGATGGTTTCCATCTCCAAACCCCGAAGGAAATTCAATATTTTTCACTTTGCGGAACAAATGCGATTTGACATGGCCCAACTCCTGGATATACGATGGAGTTGGATGCATCCCGTTATGCACATCGCAAAAAGTAGTTATTATTCATGGGGGTCCGGGGGAGATTATCTCCCCCGGTGGGGTCCCTACCCTATGCACACATCTTTATACTGATACCTGAATCGGTGACTTCGTTGCGGGGAAATGATCGTCAACCATTTGAATTTGCACATTAATATGATACAATTTGAACTGTTTTTCAACTCACCTGGAGAGTAAAATGAAACAGTTCATTATTGAGCA
>JADFYM010000109.1 GCA_015233035.1 Magnetococcales bacterium | reverse complement strand
CCGCCGGACAATAGACCCACCATGCCTAAAAAAACGCAATCCGATGTTCCTGGATGACCCCCAGGAAAGAACGGGGAGTAGCTTATCAGAAAAGGCAATTTGTCCGATTTTCGCTGAACCAGCACAGAAGATGCCGCAGCGTAAACACGCGAACGACGGTTCCAGGGAATCCTATCCAAAAACCGGTCAACAGCCAAGGCCCGATTTGGACACCCCACATTAAAATAACCCATCGGATGCGGCAGGGTTACCCCTGACACATCCAGAAAGGATACATTTATTGACGTATCAGAAGTACCATTGCCATCCACTAAACGGGGTCTCCTGTTCATCCGGTTCAGAACTGAACATGAACAGAAAAACGCCAGACACCAGAAGAATCAGCTCGGATGTCTCACGCAACATCATGTACAAGACCGCGCCCAGGGCCATCAATAGCAGACTCGTTCCCCTGAGATATTTATTGAGTGTTCTGGTTTCATGGACTGCGCTCGTCGGTTGGAGAGATTCGAGCCTCTTCTTGAGCACTTCCGGGTTTATGGGAGCGGTGGAGGGCTTCCACAATTCCCTAAAACCGTTTTTTTTGACAGGTTTTTCAGCATCTTCGCCGGGGAGTTTTTGATCACTATAGTCCCAGGTGGCGGGTCGGGGAGTTGATTTCCCTATGGACGAAACGTCGGTCAAATCCAGTCTCATTGGTTCCACGGCAGTGCTCCTCCATTCCAGGTTTTTGTACTTATGTGGTTGAATTTGCTTAACTACCTCGATGTACTATAATTTTTTCTTGAACAATCCATCGATTTGATCCAAATGCCACAATTCTCCATCCCGCAGATCGGTCCACCAGCCATGGAGTTGCAGTTGCTCCCGGCGAACCCGCTCGGCGATCCAGGGGTAAGTCAACAAATTTTCCACGGACAAGGCGATCACGGCCTGCTCGACCTCGACGGGATTCAGTGGCGCATCGGGCTCGTTCCGGGCCAAGACTTGCTCCACTGCTTTCCGGCCATTGGAGACCCACCTGCTCAGAAATTCCCGATCGTCCCCCGGTTGCTGGAGCAGTCGCACCAGTTCGCGAATACCCCCGCAGCGGGAATGTCCCAGGACAACGATATGGCTGACCACCAAGTCCCGCACAGCATATTCCAGGGCAGCGGGGATGGCGGTGTGGAGACCCTTCGGATCATAGTGTGGCACCAGATTACCCACACTGCGCACTGTGAACACATCCCCCGGTTCAAAATGAAACATGATGGCTGGATCAACCCGTGCATCAGAGCAGCCGATCAGCATGACCGGGGGATGCTGACCACCACGGACCAGGGATTCCAACAATTCGCCGCGTTGCTCGAAATAATAAGCCTGAAACCCCTTGAACCCGGAAAGAAGACGGCCAACAGCATTCTGACTTGCCATATTCACCTCCCATGCACCATTCGAGTCTGAAACCAAAAAGAGAACCGTCCGGGAAGGCGGCGAACCGCCTTCCCAAACACGGCCACACAATCAGACCTGCACCATGATGTCGTAGAGCACCTGACCGGCCACGGCCAAATGGCCGTTCTGGCCACCCAGATTGAACAAATGCCGGTACACTTCACGGTGTTTGAACTGCTCAATGGTATGCGCCATGAGACGGGTTTCGATCTCCTCGTCCTGATTGTCCAACTGGGGTTTGCCTCTGTATCGATCGAACAGGGCCGCTTTTGCTTCACGGAAACATGCTTCCACCTCATACACCGCGAGCCGAACCGCCCGTTCATCTTCCACTGCGCCCAAAGGATCAAACGACAGTTTGGCAAAACCGCGACACAAAGCATCCGTGCCGTTTTTCATGGTGCGCACCATTTTCAACATGTGCAGATCCGGCACCAATTGCAGAACCTCTATCTCGCGCACCGTGGTCTTGGCATAGTTGGGAATTGTATCGATGCTGGTAATGGCGCGATAGATATCCTCCCGGTCCAAAGGGGTGGCAAACGCTTTGGCCAGGATGGCAAAATTGCGTGCCTTGAGCACATCCCCCTTCTTTTCCAACTCGCGAACCGTAGAGGCATTTTCTTCGTTCGCATTTTCCATATACGCCATCAGAGCCTCCATGGTCTGAGCCATGATCTCGCACTGATCATTGAGCAGACTGAAAAAATCAGGCACTTTGGGAAAGACATTATCCAGAATTCTGCTCAACAGGGTGGCAGGGGGACCATCACTCACCTGTGCTTGAGCCATTCCACTCGTCGAAGTACCACTCATTATGAAATTCCTCCTTTAAGAGACCTGCACCACAATATCGTGAAGGATGGTCCCGGCCTTGGCCACCTGGTCACCCGCATTGGACAGGTGCCGATACAACTCACGCCGTTTGAATATTTCTGCGACCCGACCCATGACCCGGAACTCCAGGCTTGCCTCCTTGCTCTGCTGAATATGGTAGACATGATGCTCGACCTGGAACAGGGCGACGAGTGCCTTGCGGTAGGCTCTTTCGACATTGCGCTCCGACTTGCGCACGGCCAGAGCATCATCCTGGGCCAGGGCGGGATTGGTGCCCAGTTTGGCAAAACCGAGTTTCAGAACATCCACGCCCTCGCTCAAGATGCGCGCCATATCAATCGCAAACTGATCGGGGGCAAGTTCGAAATAGCGCATCTCCTGGATGGTGGTATAGGCATAGTGCAGAATGGTATCTATCGCCGTGATGGCCCGATAAATATCTTCCCGGTCCATGGGAGTGGCGAACGACTTGTTCAGCACATACATGCTGCGGTTTTTGATTTCATCGCCTTTCTTTTCAAACTCGGCAATACAGTCAGCCTTGCTCGCATCGCCCGACATGAACTCCACCAAGGCCTCCATGGCCTGGGAGACGACGCTGCACTGCTCGTTGATCAGACTGTAAAAATCCGGGATGCGGGGATAGACGTTGGCAAGAAGTTTGGCTGCCATTGGGGAACTGCCGCTCATATCAAATACCTCCTGTTACTGGGGGCCGTTCCGGCCCGATAGGTTGAATCACCCGACTGGTTGGTTTGCACACATCCGCCGTGCGCGATCAAATGGCGTTGCCGACGATCATCTTGACAATGTAGTAAGTCAGGACGGAGACAAACGCGGAACCGGGTATAGTGATTACCCAGGTACTGACAATCTCCTTGGCCTTGGCCCACCGCACGGATTTGGGCCGTTCCGACGAACCGATGCCCATGATGGCGGAACTCACCACGTGGGTCGTGGAAACCGGCGCGCCAAACATGGAGGCAGACAGAATCAAGACCCCGGAGGTCAATTGGGTATCCAGGGCGTGCAAAGGACGGACTTTGTAGATGCCAAACCCGACAGTGCGGACAATACGCCAGCCACCGGAGAGAATGCCCAGCACGATGGCAATGGCACACGCCAGAATGACCCAGTTGGGCACCACAAATTTGTCGATAAACCCGCCCAGCACCAGAACCAGGGTGATGATACCCATGCTTTTCTGGGCATCGTTGGCACCGTGCGAAAAGGCGAGACCCGCTGCTGTGACAAACTGAAACCGCTTCAGCCAGCGATTGGCGGAAGGCTCCTCATTTCTCATCAACCAACGCATCCCCTTGTGGATGAAAAACCCGGCCCAGAAACCCAACACGGGCGAGATGACCAGGGAGAGGAGAATTTTGGTAAAACCGGTAAAATGGCCATGGGCCAGTTCGGAGAAGCCCCAAATAACGTTTCCGGAGCCAGCCGACACCACAACCGCCCCAATCAACCCGCCCACCAGGGCATGGGAGGAGGAGGAAGGGATGCCATACCACCAGGTGGCCATGTTCCAGAAGATGGCCCCCCAGATACCACAGAGGACGATGGTCAGGGAAAGCGCGGCGGGCAGATCGCCGATGGTGATAAACTTGCCGATGGTGTTGGCCACGGCGGTCCCACCCAGAATGGGACCCAAAAACTCAAAAGTCCCCACGATGATGACCGACTGAATCGGAGTCATGGCACGGGATGCGATGACGGTACCAATAATGTTGGCGGCGTCGTGAAAGCCATTGGTGTAGTCAAAGATGAGCACAATTACAATGGCGGTCACAGCCAGGATAAAGAGCGTATCCATGGGTTTCCTTTTCTCTCCAGTTGCACAGAGTGGATCGCTGGCAGAACGGGGCAAACTCAGACGACCCTGCCGGTGCGGAGCATTCGGTTAGCGCGCGTACCCGAATACTGTCCGAACCAGGGAGCACGTTTTGGTCTGCGTCGTGCCAGCCAGCGGAATTGGGAAAGAGTGTACAGCCAAGAAGTCTGTCGTTGGAAGGTTAATTTTGATGGTATCGCAAAAAAAATTTGTTTAATGATTCGTCATTATCTGTCAAGATTGCGGATAATTACCATAAATTAGTGAATATTATTGGGTTTCGCTCGTTTTACAGCATGAAAATGTTTGCCAAGTTACTTTTGCGGAATTTTGAGCGATGATCCGGGAAACCTCGCGGCGGGTTGGCTTGGCCAACCCACAGTTCCCCTGCGCTGAAGGAGGTTTTGTCATTTTCCGCCATATCCTGTCGTCAGGTGGGTTTGGGCAAGGATGGCAGGAGGCGGGGAAAAGGTCGGGCCGACCTGGAGTCAGAGGGGGTGCTCCCGATCAGCCCGACGGAGAGAGACGGACCCAAAGTTCCCGTCTCTCCCTTCCATTATGCCACAACCTCAGTCTGTGGCAGTAAGCAGTGTGATCCTTTCGTCAGGGCGACGGCCTGTTGTTGGTGAAGGGTATGCCATTCAACGGAACAAGGGGAAGTGTACAGCCAGGAGTCCTTTCCTGGGAAGGAAGATTTTGATGTTGTCGCAAAAAAAAATTGTTTAATTCTTGATGGCAACGCACTACATTTTTTAGTAAATCATATCTAACTAACGGATATTGATTAATTTTATATGCAACGCATCAAGAGGATGGTGTTTACATCAATTTTGCGACATGCGGTCGACAACCCGGAATCGCGAATCCTGTCGGATTCAGACCAACCCCAGGCTCGTTCCTTGCTCCCTGCGACGCCCCAGTTGAATCCCCTCTTTGCGCAGCAGTCGGGAAACGGCGTCGTCTGACACCCCAAGCGTTTTGGCAATGGCCGCACAACTCCACCAGTTCCGGTCTGCGGGGGGAGTGTCGAGCATGCGCAGAACGGTCTCCCGGAATTCCTGGGTATACCGTACTGGACGCCCGCTCCTGGGCATATCGGTCAATCCGTACACTCCGGATTGCACAAACCGGTCCCGCCAGGCAATCACGGTGTTGGTACTGGTTCGAAACCGATCGGCAATCTCGCCAACCGGCTCTCCGTTGAGGCAAGCCAAGACCATCCTGGCCCGTTTTGCCGCACGAGACTCAGATTTTTTGCTTTGTATCAATGCTTCCAGTTGCTGCAATCCTTCCGCATTACAAACAACTTTCCTGGATGTTCTGGACATGACTGTTCCAAATCATAAAGAAATCGTGCCATTAACAGCGAAGACTCCCGGACACTGCCCGAATCAGCAGGCAGACCATGGTCAAGACGCACAGGTTCGATGAAGGAGTGTACGACCAGAGGGCGTGTCGTTGGAAGGTTAATTTTGACTGAATCGCAAAAATAGTTTGTTTAATTTACCTGTGCATGACATGTATATGCCCGCGATAAATACAGCAAACTATTTAATTTTATTGTTATTTATGGTGCTATGGCGGGGACAGTGCCCCCACAATATTTTTGCGATTTATGGGGCAGCAATCGGGGTGAAATGATGCCGGGGGGGGATCATCCCCCCCGGTGGGGTTCGGGGCGAAAGCACCGAATGGCAGATTTGTTGGGAAGCGTCGAGGAGACGTACCGTTCAGGCCGGACTCGGGTTTTGGGCCAATGCAAGGTTGGTTTCCACATTCCGTTGCTGCCTCAGTTGAATCCCCTCTTTGCGCAGCAGACGCGAAACGGCATCGTCCGATACCTGGAGGGTTTTGGCAATGGTCACTCCGTTCCAATACCCCTGCCCGGCCGGTGGTGGCATGCCAAGCAGTTGCAGAACGGACTCCCGGAATTCTGCGGCATAATGTGCCGGACGCCCGCTTCGCGGCATATCCGTCAACCCGCACACGCCCAACTGCTCAAACCTGTCCCGCCAGGCAATAACGGTGTTGGTACTGGTCTGGAACCGGTCGGCAACCGCGCAAACCGGTTCACCGGCCAGGCAGGCCAACACCATCCTGGCTCGTTCCACCAGACGGAATTCGGATTTTTTGCTGCGCGCCAACGCTTCCAGTTGCCGCAACTCTTCTGCATCACTGACAATTTTTTTAGCTGTTCTGGACATTATCTTTCCAATCACCGAGAAGTGGTTGCTGTTCGTCTCTTGTGATTGCTAAGTCAAGAATCGCGCCAAAAGCCTTCATGTAAAAAATTTATTTACATTTCAATTGTTTGTTAGAATATTCTCCCTTGCGATCAGGACAGTGGGGGTGCAGCAATCATTGCGCACTTTCTGTCAAACATACATAAATTCACATATATTTTGAATGTTTATAAATTTTTTTCGCATATATTCCGGCGCATAAAAAGCTGCACACCCCTTATTGAAACAAGGGATGTCGAGCAGATCATTGCCTCTGTGTAGTGAGCAGACGGCGGTTGAGCGACTGACGGGTGATGCCCAGCAGGGCGGCCGCACTGCCCTGATTGCCATCGGTCTGGCGCATGGCCTCCTCCACCAGCCACTGGTTTGCTTCCCTCAGGGAGGGTAACCGCCCAGGTGCAATCAACAGATCGGACGTTTTCTGCGAGGCATGCTGCGTCTGCTGTTCTGTCTCCGGCGTGCCCACGCCACGCTGCGTTTTGGTAAAGGCACGTACTGCTGATCGGAAACGATCCAGGGGAAGAACCGATCCTGCGGCATGATTGGCCACAGCATCATAAATCAAGGCGCGCAATTCCCGTACATTGCCGGGAAAATGGTACGCAGAGAGCAGGGGAAAAATTTCCGGCGGCACCCTGGGAACCGGTCTCCGCATGGATTCTGCCGCCTTTTTGACAAAATGATCCACCAGAATGGGCAGATCCTCCAACCGATCCCGCAAAGGGGGAATCTCTACCAGATGGCTGGAGAGCCGGAAAAAAAGATCCAGGCGGAAATGGCCATTGTTCGTCTCCAGGCGCATCTCCCGATTGGTGGCGGCAACGATGCGTGCCTGGGAGAGCTTGGGCGTGTCCGATCCCAAAGGATAATATTGCCCGTCCTGGACCAGTCGCAGCAGTTTGACCTGGATGGAAGGCGGCAGATCACCAATCTCATCCAGAAAAAGTGTGCCCTCCTTTGCCTGGACAATCAGTCCTGGACGTTCATTGGCAGCACCGGTATAGGCCCCCCGTACATGGCCGAAGAGGGTATCGGAAAACATGACATCATCCAGACCAGCCACGTTGATGGTGACCATCTTGCCTGGTCGACCACTGGCCTGGTGGGCCGCATGGGCGACCAGTTCCTTCCCGACGCCTGTCTCTCCCGTGATCAAGAGTGGCTCGGTCGAACCAGCCACAGCCTCCAGATACTGGAATATGGTCAACATGCGGCGATTCTTGGTCAAAATGGGCGAAAAACAGTCCGGATCCCGCAGTTGTTTGGAAAAGAGCACATGGCGCAAAGAGCTGACCTGATCACGCAGGGCATGGTTTTCCAATGCCCGCCGCACCGATGAAATAAAACGGTTTTCCTCCACAGGTTTAATCAGGTAATCAAACGCGCCCATTTTCATACAGGAGACGGCCCAATTGGCATCCTGGGAGGCGGTTACCACCACAATCGGGATCTCCGGGCGCAGGGCTGTTATCTGCGCCAACAATTCCTGGCCAGGCAGATAGGGCATGATCAGGTCCAACAAGATCACACCAACCGAGTGCTGTTCCAACCAGGGCAATACCTGACGGGGATCGGAGAAGGCAACTGCTGGTGCAATACCGTAACTTTCCAGCAGATAACTGCTGCTGAACAAGACCTCTTCCTCGTCATCCACCAGCATGACGGGGACATATTCCTCGGGTGAAAGTGATTCAAACATGGCCTCCTCGCGCGTCTCTTCTTCAGGTTGGCAAATGTTGTGAACGGGATGGACGTCCTTCCTGCTTGGTGTCCATCGGCAGCATTATTATCATGATCGTCCCATCTCCAGGCTTTGAACGCACATGAATATTACCTTTATGGTTGGTGACAATTTCCTGGGCAAGGGAAAGTCCCAGGCCGGTTCCACCACTGCTCATGCGTGTGGTGAAAAAGGGATCAAAGACGAATGGCTGGTGTTTTGTATCAATGCCACACCCTTCATCCTCGACCGTAATCTGCACCATCCCATCCAGACAACAAGCTGTTACCGAAACGGATCGGGAACGGTCCGGCAAAGATTGCAGGGCGTTAATCACAAGATTGATGACCACCTGTTCCAGTTGCTGGAAATTGCCATATACCAGGAGCAGACCATCGGCGGTGTTGGATGTGTCCACCGTAGTTGACAGATGATCCGTGTATCGTATGGTTTGATGTTCCAGAATGGTCAATGCGGTGCAAATGACCTCCTCTACGTTGATAAAATGCTCCATCGTGCCCGGATCATCCCGTGCCAGTTGTTTCACATTTTCCACAATTTTTTTGATCCGTTCCGAACTGCTGGCAATGCCAGAAATCAACCGTGGAATGGCTTCCACAGCCCGATCAAAAGAGACGCCGCCCAGGGCAAAATCGGCTGCCACTTGATGATGCTCTTGCAACACCGGCAGGGCATCTTGCCAACTGCGTCTCAGGATGGAGGCATTAAACAGAATGGCGTTGTTGGGATTGTTGATTTCATGGGCAATGCCGGCTGCCAACGCCCCCATGGAGGCCAGACGTGCGTTGCGCAACGCCTTCAATTCCACGAAACGTTTTTCACTGATATTGGTGAACAGCACCATGGCCTCGATCAGACCCGTTTTGCGATGAATCGGAGCAATACGAATCTCCCACCAGATGAGCTTTCCCGTTTGATGGGAAAATTGGCAGGATTGTCCAGTCCGCAAAACGGTATCCACCACCGTTTGATAGGTATTCCGCAAATCAGCAGGCAAAAAATTCAGGAAACATTTTCCCTGAACGAGGGGGCTCCCGTCAGTATCTAGAACTTTCGTTAACGGCAGATCCCGGTTGACCGCCCGAATAACGCTCTCCCGGTCAACGATCAGAACAATATCGGGACATTGTTCAAAAAACACCCGCAATGTCTCCTCGGATCGGGACAACTCGTCATACAGTTGGGTACGTTCAATCAGTGAGTTGCGCGTCCGATAAAACAGCACAGTCAGTATGAGGGTTAACAGCAACCCAGTGATCAATACCACGAACGGGGCGTCAGGAAACCCTTCGGCACTCCGGAAATACGGGGTAGCAGCACATGTGATGGACCAGATACGGTCCGCCACGGGGAAACGTTCGGTTGCAATCCGTTTTTGTTGCTGCAACCACGAAGACCAATTGCTCGGAGTGATTTTCAGATGATGCTCCGGGGACAATCGACTGCCATAAAATTCAAGAAATTGGGATTGGGTGGATAATGTCTCATCCAACAGCAGAAATTCCACACCCCGAGGTTCCAGAATGCCGATGGATGTGTTCGCTAATCGAGAAACATCGATCCCCCCGATGACAAAACCGATCAAGTTTCTGACGGCGTGGTTATCCGCAAGCGGGTGATCCTTATAAACAGGTAAAAAAATAAAAGATTTTAAACGATACTCCCCTCCAGATTCTCGCGAGATGGAATTAATCGCCATCTGTTGGGTGGTGCGCGCCCTCGCCAACCCCTCTTGTACGAGCGGACTGTTTTGCAGGTCGATATCTTCTTGACCCACAGTGGCAACCGTTCCTGACTCTTGCCACCAAGTCAGTGATGCGAGCCAAGGGTTGTCGGATAAAAAATGATGCGACAAATGGAGGAACTCGTTCGTTTCGTCATGGTCCTCCTCTTCCAAAATAACCCCTACCGTTTTTATTATGTCGATGGCGGAGGAGACGCCTTTTTGAAAAACACGGTTGCGGGTTTGTGCCACCCAATCAAACTCGGTTCGATGGTAAAATTCCATTTGCCACACCATCATCTGCCACGTCACGCAGGAGAGCAGCATCCCACACAACAGCAAAATAAGGGTGGACATGTGGCGGTCAGAACGCACCCAACGCGCCAGGGATGAGCACACGGGACATAAAAATTCGAACATACTGTACACCCAAGGAAAGCTGAGAATGGGGTTGCGTACCGATTGGGTGCAGCAAATCCTGCTGACCAGCATTTGCTGCATACAGACATTAACATTATAAATCAATATTTTAATAATTGACAAGACAAAATATGCCTCGTTTTTGTTGCAGTCTAGGGCATACCGAGATCGCCCACCGACGGAAGTTTAACACATTGAAATCGAATGAGAAGGTAAAATATACACAAGATGGCACGATTTGTGACATTCACATATATAACTGACGGGGCCGGACGAGACACTGTTCGGTACTCAATGGGCAGTCTACAACAGAGGATCAAGAAAAACCATGAAGGCAATAACGACTCGGCCGGCACATCGCTATCTGTTGGCAGTGACAGGGATTGTGGCCATCCTCACCCTGTCCCGATTCAACCTGGAAGGCTTTCTGCCGCTCATCTTTGGCGTCTCTTGTTGTGGTGTGATCGCGGGGCTTCTCTTGCGCGCGTCGGCCACGCCATATGCCCTCAAACGGTAACAAAGGGCGAAGTCGTCGTTCGACGTCTGGATCCTGGACATGTCGTACCCAGGATCTGGAACGCGAGCATTTCGAGGTTTCTTGGCAGTCGTGGGACCATTTTCTGGGAACTTTCTTCTCCAGGCCGTGGGTACGGATGGAAACTTTGGCGTTTCCACCGTGGGTCTCCGTTTCAGCTTAACAGGTGATTCGATGTTTTCTGATAAATTTCAAGCATGGCAAGGTTCTGGTTCTCCAGCCATCTCTTTTTCCCAAAGGCTGAACGGCGGGCAATGGGTAGGTCATGTAAAATTGCAGGATTCCAGTACCTGCTCGACGCTGCCAGGATTAAAAGGGGTCCAGATCCCAGGAGATGTCCGGGGTGGGGTGTCGGCCATGATGGCGACCTTTCCACAATCGGTGGTGTTGGGTGTCCTCATCTTTTCAGCACTCGGCCCGGAATATGTACCTTGGGGTGCCCTGGCCGGGATTGTCGGAATCATTGCCATCGGCGTTGTGGCCCCCATCATGGGCGGAACGGATCGTTTGATCTCCGCGCCCTACGCCCCGGCGGCCGCCTTGCTCTCTGTGTTTGCCCTGGGACTGGTACAGCAGAACCTCTCTCCTCTCTCGGTGATGTTGTTGGTCGCTCTATTGTCCATTCTGGCCAGCGCGTTCCAGGTCATGATTGGCGTATCCAAGCTGAGCCACCTGATCAGGTACATCCCTAATACCGTGCTGAGTGGCATCTTGACCGGGGTGGGCTTGATTATCATCGGCAGTCAGATGCCAAAGTTTTTTGGTATGGCTGCTGGCACGTCATTCTGGCAGACTTTGACGTGTCCAGAATTATGGGATCAACGGGCATGGGTTGTCGGGATGGTGACGGCATTGGTGATGGTTTCCGGGTCCAGATGGACCAAGGCCATACCCGGCCCCATCACAGCCCTTGCCGCAGGTATGGCCACGTATGGCTTGTTCGCCATGACCGAGCCCGCCATGCTTGAACTGGCTGGCAACAAACTGGTGATCGGTTCCCTGGGATCCACAGTGGGCGTTTTTTTTGATTCGATCGTCGGTCGGTGGCGCGATGTGGGTAACATCCAGATGAATCAGTTGGTCGAATTGTTGGGTGGTGCACTTACCCTGGCTGCCTTGGCGAGTGTCGATACGCTCAAGACCTGTGCGGCGATGGATCAGTTGACCAGCAGCCAGCACGACCCCAACCAGGAGTTGGTTGCCCAAGGTATGGCCAATATGACCTCTTCCGTAATGGGGGGGGTATATGGTGCAGGCACGATGGGGGGCACACTGGCAAACCTGTCCAATGGCGGGCAGACCCGTTTGTCCGGTGTTGTCGGAGGAATTTCTGCCCTGATCGCGGCCTTGGCCTTGATGCCACTCATCGCCTGGATCCCCGTTTCCTCCCTGGCTGGCATCCTCATTGTGATTGGCTTGCGGATGATCGACAAGAAAGTTTTGTTCTTCCTTCAGTCAAGGGATACGCTGTTTGACTTTGTGGTAGCGGCCTCCGTGGTGGTGGTAGCCCTGACGATCGGTCCGGTCATCGCCGCCGGGACTGGTATGATCTTTGCCGTCCTGCTCTATTGGCGTGGACGTGCGGGCGACACGATTACTTACAACAAGCACTCTATCCATGGGGGTTCGTCCCTATGCTGTCGCCCGGGAGAGGATGTCGGGACACTGGAACCGTTTGGTAACCATGCGGTTGCGTATGAATTGCAGGGGAGCTTGTCCTTCGGCACCCCCCGCCAGTTTTACTCTGACCTGGAGGAAGCGAGCAGGCATGTCGATTATCTCATCCTGGATTTTCGTCTGGTCGATTCCATCGATGTGACCGCTGCTCACAAGCTATATACCCTACAGCACGCCATGCGTGAGTGGAACACCACACTGCTGTTCAGTAATGTCAGGGATTCCATATCAAGTGGTATAAATTTGCGGGCCATGCTCGAACGAGCGGGTGTGACAGAAGATGGAACAACACGTATTTTCCGAGAGTTAAGGGATGCCATTGAGTGGATCGAGGGCGTTGTCCTGTCCAATATTGGACAGCGGGAGGAGATGCCAGTGGTGTTGAATTAAGTCAAACGTAGCGAGTCCCCCGGCAAATCCGGGTGACTCTTCGGGGAATGATGGAACATTTACCTGACACGCCTGCCGCGACGCCATTTTGAGGTGTGGCGCACCAACAAACAACAATGGCAGTTCCAGACAGGCAAGCCGCAGATGGTGTATTCAGGTCGGCGAATCTCCGGAGAAAAGCCCCCTTCTCCGGAGACCCATTCCGGTCTTCTGCCGACCTCTGATTTACCGTGAAAGAACGGCCGGTGTGGAGCAATAACCCTCCGTCGCCTTTTCCACAATAAAAAAAGGCGCATAGACACCAAGAAATGGAATCCAGATTACGCTGCTTTGTGCAGGTATCCGAATTGAATCAACTTCTTGATCCAACGAGGCGCATTTCTTTTGACTGCAAGAGCCTCGTAATCAACAGTTGAATCCCGGTACGGCTCCCTCCTTGAGAGCATAAAAAATATAATTTTCAAGAGCTTGTGTGCTAAGGCAATAATGGATCGCTTGTGTCCCCGGCGGATGACAAGACCAGCATATTTGCGCTTGAACGAATTAAGGCTTTTTGCGTCGCTTGCCGACGCAAAAACCTGGTTGGACTGAACGCGGGTGGGGTGGGAAACGGTCCGGGAACTCTTATATGGAATTTTCAGGTTGTTGGGGGTGCCAATGGAC
>JADFYM010000108.1 GCA_015233035.1 Magnetococcales bacterium | reverse complement strand
GGAATCCAGGTGGTACCTGCGAGATCTGGATCCCCGCCTACGCGGGGATGACGGAGACTGCGAAACCTGGATCCCCGCTTTCGCGGGGATGACGGAAACTACGCATTCCGAAACAGGTGCGGTTTAATATGTCATTTTTTAATCCACAGCCCCGTGATACCCCGATCCGGGGCTCCGCCCCGAGCCCCGCCAGGGGCTTTGCCCCTGGACCCCACCAGGGGGATAATCCCCCTGGACCCCTGCCAATATTGATTATCCCCCCAGGTCTTGAAGCAACGCCCCTGGTGCAACCGCTACAAACGCATAATGCTGGTGGAGCAAAGATGTAAAAGCTGCTCGGCGGAACAGGCCAGAGGAAACAACGTCAATCCATGATTGGGCTTGCCACCATTTTTCAATATGTTTTCAGAGATGCGATATTCCTGGATCGCCAGAGGCCTGTTCCCAACGGTGCGGTAGGTTTCCGCCAGATAAAAATGGGCCAGCCAGCATTTTGGATCCAGATAAGAGGCTTCCATGAATTGAGCCTGTGCCTCTTTGGCATCCGCCTCCTGCCTGGCCACCAATCCCAATAACAGCCGTGCCTCAATGTGCCAGGGTTCCAGTTGGAGCACCGTGCGGCATACTGTCTTGGCTTCCGCATGGTTTCTCAGTTCAATCAGCACCGCCGCCAACAAGGCATATCCTGCTGTGACGGTTGCATTTTCTTGCACAAAACGACGGATGATCGGCAGAGCCTCCGCAAATTTTCGTTGCAGGGCAAGCGCGAGAGCCTGGGCAAACAGCGTGTTTCTCTGCTGCTGCCTGGCGTCCACCACCAGGGCAGGTTCCCGGTCTGCCACCCGATCAGGCAATCCTGTGGCCGACGGCGGCACGATACTTTTCTCAACCGGGGTTTGATCGAGACGCGCCATGGGACCGGTTTTTGATGCCGGGAGACGGTCGGGCCTCTTTTTGGGTTCGACCGCAGGCCCACGCCATTTTCTGCGCTCCTGAAATTTTAATTGCAGGCTTTTCTGGAAAAAAAATACCCCGTTCTCCTCGTTCAAGGAAAGAATGCCAAAATCATGGTGCAGAATCTCAATAAAACTGACCACCAGATATCCTCCTTCACTCAATACGGACGAAAAATTTTCAAAAATAGACCTTCTGACCGGATCATTGAAATAGATGGAGACATTTCTGTAGAATACAATATCGATCGGGGCACCAATGTCTTGAAGCTCCTTGATTTTCAGCAGATTGCATGCACGAAAATCGACTTGCTTCCTGAAACATTCCTTGATCTGGAACAGATTTTTTTCCACCTTGTCGAAATATTTATTCTTGAACTCGGGAGGCACGCCACGGAAAGAATGCCTGCCATAAATCCCCTTCCTGGCAATGGCCAAGGCTCTGACATCCACGTCGATGCCGATGATGGTCGTAAAATTGACAATGGCAGGACCAAATTTTTCCAACAGCCGGATGGCCAACGAATAGGGTTCCTCACCGGTGGCACATCCCGCGCTGAGAATGACAATCCGCTCGCCAGCAGCCTTGTGGGCCATGATTTCCGGGAAAAGGCGTTCCGTCAGCAAATCAATCGAAGCCGGTTCGCGCAGGAAATAGGTTTCATTGATGGTCAAGTGACTGACCAGCGTCTCCATCTCCAGGGAAGAGGTCTGGATCAACACCGCATAGGCTTCTGGCGAGGCCAGATTCAGCATGGCCATCCGTTCCAGCACCACCTTCTCCAGAACCTGGCTGCGTGTGCCATCGAAGGTCAGGCCGCAATGACTTTTGATTATATTTTCAAACAGGGGCACATTCACTGGCTCAATATCCCCCGGCCGCCGTGTCCGTGTGGCCTGTGCGGGTCAATCGCACCAGTTCCCGATCAATGCGCTCCAGGGGCAACACATAATCGGCGTGCCCGGCATCCACCACCGCCTTCGGCATCCCATACACGATGGAAGTCACCTCGTTTTGGGCAATGACCACCCCTCCCCGCGCCCGGATCTGGGCAGCCCCCTGGGTACCGTCCTCGCCCATGCCCGTCAGGACAACCGCCAACGTCCTGCTCCCAAACACCTGGGCCGCCGAGGCAAACAGCTTGTCCCCGGAGGGACAGAAAAACTCTTTCTGCCCCGGCGTGACCAGCACAATTTCCCCTCTGCCACCCAATGTCATATGAAAATGGGGCGGGGCATAATACACTTGACCGGGTTGTGGCAGTTCTCCCGCAACGGCGACCTGGACGGGCAGCCGGGACAACCCGGCATGCCATCCCACCAGACTGTCGATAAAACCCGGCACAATATGTTGGCTGATCAGAATGGGACAGGGAAAGGTGGCCGGCAAGCGTTGCAGTATACCGGCCAGAGCCTTGGGCCCCCCCGTCGAGGAGGCAATGACGACCACTTTGAAACTGCTATTGTTTTCCGTGTTGCCATCATGCCGTTCCCGATCCAGCCGGGATCCGCTGATGTGCCGGATCACTTTGACTTTACTCAGTAAAAAAATCTTTCTGAGCAATGTTTCTGGATGTTCGAGATCAATCTCCGCCTTGGAGATGACCTCCAGGGCACCACTGGACAAGGCTTTGAACGCCGTGGTGGAATCTGCCACGTCGGAGATCACCAGAATGGGGATGGGACACGCCGCCATGATCCGCGTAATCGTTTCCAAACCATCCATGACAGGCATGTTGATGTCCAGCGTGACCAGATCCACCGCGCCGCGTTCCATCCGGGCCAAGGCCTCCAAACCGTTGGCAGCGGTCTCCACCTGAATGTGGCCATCCTGTTCCAGAACAGCCTGCATAATGCTGCGGATGCTGGGACAATCATCCACCACCAAAACACGAATCATTTTTTTCAACTTGATTTACCTTGTTGTCCGGCATTATGCCTGTTTTGGCCCGCAAGACCATGAATCGCATAGAGATCGAGAAGCAAAACCGGTGCCCCCGCTGCGGTCACAAAGGCACCCAGAAAGGCCCCTCTGGCGGCACGGGTCAACAGATGGTCGGGCAAAGATTGAATCTCGTCCAGGTCGATGGAGACAATCTCTTCGGGATTGTCCACCACCACCGCCTGTTGGCCAGCACCACCCGCCAGATACAAGGCTTTCGGTGCCAGCCAGGAGGTCACAGCCCCCCGAAAGTCCAGGACATCCACCAGAGAAACCACCCCTGTTTGCCCCTCCTGGTCGGAGGGAGGCAGGGCCATATACGCGATCTGCTGCAACACGGCCCCCAGGGCAACCCCCCCCATCCTGAACAGCAAGATATCGACCTGGGCTGGCGACGGCCCGTCCTCCGTCCCGTTCATTGCAGGATGCGCTGCAACAACTGGGTCGTATCCAGGATCGCCACCGGCCGGTCACGAAATTGCGTGCTGGCGGAGACCAGATCCTGCAACGTCTGATGCAGTGGCAAAGCGGTCGCCGTGTGCAGATCGCTCAACGGAATATCGACAACATCCTCAACGGCATCCACAGACACCCCGGTACAAAAATCACCCTGACGAACCATCACCGCATGGCGTTGGGAAGTGTCAACGGGTTTGTCCATCCCCAGCAAGGCGTAAGGATCGACAATCGATTCAATGACACCACGCAGATTGATGACACCCAGGACAAACTCCGGGGAACCGGG
Source organism: Magnetococcales bacterium (assembly GCA_015233035.1). Lineage (GTDB taxonomy): Bacteria > Pseudomonadota > Magnetococcia > Magnetococcales > Magnetaquicoccaceae > Magnetaquicoccus. Next base: position 9,914 of record JADFYM010000108.1, on the reverse strand, counting down.
AATCAAGGTGATCGAACGGGTCGCCATTTCCACCACCTCCCTGACCTGTTGGCCGGGAAAGGCGAACAGACTGCCCGCCAGGGAAAACAAGACCAGTTTGATCTTCCCTTCCTGGACATCAACGGTCTTTTTGCGCTCCTGCCGTTGTTTGGCCCACTCGTACAGGCGGGTCTTGGACAGGAGACCGGTCGTCTCTTCAAGCATGGCGGCGGCCTCTTGGTCAACATCATCGGGATAACAAGCCATTCCTGCGGCTCGGACCATGGTGATAAACAGTGGGGGCTTTGCCCCCAACCCCACCAGGGGCTTTGCCCCTGGACCCCACCAGGGGGATGATCCCCCTGGACCCGCAAAACTATAATTGCGTTACCCCATCCCAGCCATCATCGGGCCTCTCCTGGATAAACCGGCGGCACCGCTCCAGGTAGATATGGCTCACCGGATCCTCGACCAGATGCCGATCGAGATCCGCAAAAACCGCCTCCGCCTTCTGCCACTGCCGCTCTTTGTACCAGCGCAGACCCTCGTTATATTGCGGCAACGCCTGCTCCAACTGGCTGACCCAGCTCTCATCGGCCCCGTCAAAAACCTCCCAAATGGTCACCGGATCCATCTTGCCCTTGACGCGCACCGTATCAATCTCTCGGAGCCGATACCCCTTGCCCGGCTCGATGGCCGCCTTGGCCGAATGCGAAATGGCGACTGAAATACCATAATGTTTGGTCAAACTCTCCAGGCGGGAGGCCAGATTGACGGCATCCCCCACCACGGTGGTGTCCATGCGTTCTTCAAAACCAACCGTGCCCAGATAGACCAGACCCATGTGAATGCCGATGCCCACCCGAATGGGCCGGTAGCCCGAATTTTTACGATAACCATTATAAATTTTCAGGATTTGCATCATCTCGATAGCCGCACCGATGGCACCACAACCCCGATCACCATCCTGCGCGGAAAACAGGGCCATGATGCAATCCCCAATAAATTTGTCGATAAAGCCACCGTGCTTCTGGATCATCGGCCCGACAAATTTCAGATAATTATTTATAAAGCTGAAATTTTGCAAATGGCTCATGCTTTCCGACAGATTGGTAAAATTGCGAATATCGGAAAACAGAATGGTCATCGGTTGGACCGTGGCATCGCCATAATTGAGATTTTCTATCTCATCCTTGCCCAAATGCTGGAGAAAATTTCTGGGAATAAACCGTTCAAAGGCGCGCGTCTTGTGTTCAATCTTTTCCAGGGCCTGTTGCCGTTTTTCCGACTCTTCCCGCAGACGCCTATTGGAATGCTTGAGATTTTCCAAATCCTGATAGGAACGCAGCAATGACACCACAGTCGTAAAAAGTTTTTGATAGGTTAAATCACTCTTGGTTTTATAATCATTAATCTGATATTTGATCACCACATCCTTTTCGGGCACCATGCCGGGTTGACCTGTGCGCAAGACGATGCGGATCATATGGTTGCCCAGTTCATCCCGAATATATTTGACCAGCTTCAAGCCCGTATCGTCCTCCTCCATGACCACATCCAGCAACAGGACGGCAATATCCGGGTTGGCCGCCAGCGCGATGATGGCTTCAGCAAAGTTGAATGCGCTGAGAAAAAGCAGTCTGCGCCCCTGGAACAGGACATCGTCCAACGCAATCCGGGTGACCGAATGAATGCCTTCCTCATCGTCCACAATCAATATTTTCCACGGTTCGGCCTCGCTCTGTTGCGGTGCTGCCTCCTCCTCTGCCGCAAAAAAAACCGCTTCATCGGCAGCGGGCAAGTCGGGGTGCTGACCGGCCACCAGATCCTGGTCCGCCATGGCATGTTGCTGATTTGTCATAAGATGTGTCCCGGTCAATATCCCTGGTCGGTTACGCCCGCATGGGCAGTGAGACAACAAAAAACACGCCTTGGTCGGGCAGACTCTCACAGGTGATGGTACCGCCAAGATTCTGTTCCACAAGGTTAAAAATAATATTCAACCCCAGCCCCGTCGAGCCCTGATTGCGCCGGGTGGTAAAAAAGGGATCAAAAATTTTGCCCAGATTTTCCGGGGCGATCCCCTGGCCATCGTCACGATAATGAAACCGCACCCAGTCGCCTGCCGGTAGCACGTCAATGGTGATGCGCCCGTGCTCGCGGTCGGCAAAACCGTGAATCAGCGAGTTCATGATCAAATTGGTGAATACCTGGGCAATGGCCCCCGGTGTGGAACTGATTTCCAGAGTCTCATCACACTGAATTTCAATAACATACCGGTTATCTTTCAAACGAGGCCGCAGGCTGGTGACAATATCCAACAAATAGGATTTGATCCGCACGGAACGTTTTTCCTGGCTCGTCTGATCGACGGCCACCATCTTGAAACTGCGGATCAGTTCTGCCGTGCGGGACAGGTTGAGCAGAATGAGTTGGGCGGACTCCTCTGCCTTGCGCAAATAGTGCTCCAGGTCGGACCGTTTCATAGCCTTGTTTTGATAATCGGCCACAATCTGGCTGGTCGCCGCCACCAGAGCGGAGGCCCCCGTCACACTGATGCCGACCGGAGTGTTGATTTCATGCGAAACACCCGCGACCAGACGACCCAGAGAGGCCATTTTTTCTGATTGAATCAGTTGCTCTTTCTTGAGCTTCAGATCCTCGTAAGTTTTTTGCAACTCTTCGAGGGTACCTTCCAGTTTTTTGTTCTGTGACTCCAACTCCAGCATAAGCTGCCGATTTTTCCTGGAAATCTGACGCATTTCCAGCACCTTGCGCACAGAAATCAGCAGCATGTCGTGAATATTTTCATCCTTGAGGAGATAATCGTCCGCTCCCTTGTTGATGGCATCGATGGCTACCGACATTTCGTTGCTGGAGGTCAGGATAATGATCGGCACATCATTGCCACTTTCTCTGACCCGCAGAATAAATTCCAAACCGCTCAGACGCGGCATGTTCAAGTCGGACACGACCAACGAGAGGTCATCCAGCACACGAAGACGTTCCCAGCCAGCGGCACCGTCCTCCGCAGTAATCACCTCATAACCGACGCCGGTCAGGATCTCTTCCAACATGCAGCGGACGATCATTTCGTCATCCACCACCAAAATTTTAAGCACTGGATCCATTGCTTGCTGTCTGCCCACTCATCCCACCAGAATTTTAACCGTATCCAGCAATGTGGTCTGCTGGAAATCCCCTTTGACAATATAGGCGTTGGCTCCGACCTGCATACCCCGCCGCTTGTCCGCCTCTTTTTCCAGCGAAGTCACCATGATGACGGGCAGATTGGCCTGCTGGCCACTGCCACGCACCTTTTCGGTGAGCGTGAAACCATCCATGCGGGGCATTTCAATGTCGGTAATCAGCAGGTCATACGATGTGGCCTGGAGTTTACCCCAGGCGACCAGGCCATCATGGGCCACGTCCACCTGGTAGCCATACGATTCCAGAATGCTGCGTTCGATCTCGCTGGTATTGACCGAATCGTCCGCCACCAGAATGCGCATTTTACGGTGCGTCTGCGCCTCGACCCCCTGGGCACGGCCCCGTTGGGAGAGCTGTCCCTGTTTGGCGCGGGCAATGAGACCCGGGACATGCAGCAAACAGATGGCATCATGATGACCAGACTGGGTGATGCCAGAGACCCAGGGATTGTTTTTCAAGTGCCGAGGCAGGGGCTTGATCGGCAGGGATCCTTGTCCCTCCAGCGCGTGGACAATGAGACCCAACCGCTCGGATTCATTGCTGACAACCAGAATGGTCAAGATTTCCGTGGAGGTGGTCTCCGCCGGTTGAGGCAGGTTGAGCAGATGCCCCAGTTCGACCACCGGAATAAACTGTTCCCGCAGGCGAACAGCGGGACGACCCGCCATCAGGGTCAACTCGGCCAGAGGAATTTGAATAATTTCATCGACAAAGTCCGACAGGAACGCAAACAAAGTCTGCGCGACGGATACCACCAGGAGGGTCCGTACCGCCAACGTGGCGGGCAGGCGTATATGGAAACGGGAACCCTTGCCCAGGGTGGTCTCCACAGAGATTTCCCCTTTCAACTCGTCGACAATGTTGCGGCGCACCACATCCATCCCCACTCCCCGGCCCGAAACATCGGTGATGAACGGGCTGGTACTCAGTCCGGGATGAAAGATCAGGTCAATCACCTCCCGTTCGGTCATCTGGTCCAATATTTCCTCGTCCATCAATTTCATCTGCAAGGCACGATTGCGCAAACCGTCCAGCGAGATGCCCGCGCCATCATCTTCCAGTTCGATGATGACACTGCCCCCCTCATAACCGGCGGACAAACGGAGGACACCCCGCTCCGGCTTGCCCGCCTGCCGCCGTTGTTCCAGCGGTTCGATGCCATGATCCAGGGCATTGCGCACCATGTGCAACAGGGAATCACCGATGCGTTCAATAATTTTTTTGTCCAGTTCCGATTCGCCGCCCTCTTCAATAAAATCCACTTCCTTGCCCATGGCCGTCGAAATATCCCGCACGGAACGGGCAACAGCATTGAAAATGGTGGAGAGGGGCAACATGCGCAACCCAAGCACCTTGTTTTGCAAATTGTCCACCAACAGGGATTGCATTTCGGCATCATTGGCGAACGAGGCGGATGTCGCCTGCACCAGAAGAGCCATTTGTGCCGCCAGATTCTGGATAGGGAGCCGCTCCTCCAGGCTGTTCGGATCACCGTTTTGCGTGACTTGTGCCTGTTTGGCCAAGGTTTTGGCCAGTTTGACCACTCTTTTCAATTCCAGGGAACGTTCCAGCAGACGACGCTGGACCATGGCAATTTCACCCGATACATTGATCACATCGTCCAATCGATCCGCCGCAATCCGTATTGTGGCAGCCGTCGACCGGACAGCAGGCGCATCCCGACTGGGCAAAGGCGATGCTTCCAGGGGACGCGACCCATCGGGCGGCGGCGGTGGTGGAGGCGGCGGCGGTGGTGAGGGTTGCGGCGGTGGTGAAGGCGGCGGCGGTGGTGGGGGTTGCGGCGGTGGTTGTGAAAGTTGCGACGGTTGGCCCACCTCTTCGAGTCGCCGACAAAAGGCCTCCAGATCGAACACAGGCCCCAGATTGGCACGACTCTCTTCGACCAACGCCGTCAGGGCATCCGCCCCCTGAAACAGGAGCGTGAACAACTCCCTGGTCAGTGGGATGCGTGTACTGCGCAAACCGTCCAGGAGATCTTCCACCTTGTGCGCTGCGGTGTTGATCCGTTCCAACTTGAGCATCCGCGAGGTGCCCTTGATGGAATGCACCGACCGGAAAATGTCGTGGATCGTCTCGAGATGCTCTGGATTTTTTTCCAAAATCAATAAATTATCGTTGATCTGGCGCAGATAGTCTCCCGCCTCATTGAGAAAGTTGGCTCGAAACTTTTCCAGGTCGAAGGCCATAGGGGATCCTCAGTGATGCAACATGTGCCCTGCCCAAAGGTTTGGCTCTAAACCACCCTTGCCCCATCCGGCTGCTCGGCCAGACAGGATACGCTCAGATTTCTGGATAATTGCGTCAAGGCATCGCACGTCTCATTGGTCTTTCTGACAGAATTGACAATCATTTGCGAGCCATCCTCAATCTCCCGCAGAGCCACCACGACCTGGGCAGTGGCCGTTTTTTGCTGTTGCGTGGACAGGGAAATTTGTCTGGCAGAATCATTGGTTGACTCGACCCCGCAATAGATTTCACCGAGAAACCGGGCAGTTCCTTCGGTCAATTCGGACCCTTCGCGAATGCCTTTGGAACCTTTTTCGGAAGCCACCACCAGACGATTCACCCCTTCCTGAATCTCCTGCAAATTGTCGCTGATCTCACTGGTGGATTCCATGACACTGTCGGCCAGACGCCGGATCTCCACCGCCACCACGCCAAAACGGGTGCCAGCCTCCCCGGCACTCGACGCCTCAATGGCGGCATTGAAGGCAATCAACTTGGTCTGGTCGGCAATCCGATTGATGATCAGCATGACCTTGTTGATCTCCTGCGACTTGCGCCCCAGTTCCACCACCTCATTGATGTTTTTCTGGTTGTCCTCGTTGATTTCGCGCATCTTTTGCATCACCTGCTCAGCGGCATTGCGCCCCAACTCGGCCACTTCCAGGGTCTGGGAAGCCACGGCCAAAACCAGGGCCGCATTTTCACTGATCTGGTTTGAGGTGGCCGACAACTCTTCCATGGAGGCCGTAATCTCTGAAACCGCCGCAGACTGCTCGGTGGCACTGGTCACCTCCTCGTCGATGGCCTCGGAGATGCGGTTGGTCAACGACTGGACCTGCTCTGCCGTCTCAGTCACCCGACCAATCTCATGCCGAGTCCTGGCTTCGCTGTCCTGTAATTTGCGGGCAATGCTTCTGATCTTGCCTTCCACCGTATCCAGATGTTTGTAAAAAACAAGAGCCAACAGGATGACGATGACAATGCTGGCACATAATATGGTCACCATATTGGAATAAAAGGCAGACAGAAAAGAGCGGAAATCGTAAGACACCACCAGATGTCCAACGGAAACATTGTCCGGATTATTGACAGGAATACTGAAAAAATGAAATTTTTCAACAGCACGAACCAGTTTTTCTCCCTGCTTTCCGGTGGCATCCTCCTGGTTCAAGATGCCACTCGAGACATACGGTTGCAGACCATCGGGCAATGCTGTCCCCGGCTTGTCCATGAGCACCACATCGGGAAACATGTCCCAGTTGGACACCATGCCCAGGGCCTCTTTGGTCCGCTCCTCCGGTTTGGTCAACAACGCCTTGCGGGCAAAAACATAAAAACTCAAGTCAGACCGGCTTTTCAGTGAATCGACCAGACGGTCGACCTCCTTGCCCAGTTCGATATACCCAATCGTTTTGCCCCCGGACTGCCAGGGCAGGACCACGCGCAGCGTCATGGTACCCAACGGCCCGATTTCAATACCATGGGAGACCGTGCCCGATTTTTCCGCCTTGAGCAATGTCAACCGGTCAATCTGGTCACCGTACCGTTGGGGCTGGTGAACCCGCAAAAAGTTGGTCCGATTCAGATCGTGAAAATAAAAGTGTGTAATGGCATTATTGTTCAGCAGGGACTTGTTGATCGGCAGACTTTGCTCCAGTAACAAATCCCGGTTTCTGGCCGTAAAAGCCGCTTTCAACGCCTCGACGCGACTGATAATTTCCGCATGGCTCCACAGTTCCATCACGGCGGCGTCGAGCGTCTCCCGGTACTGGGTCATCATGCTGGCGCGTGACTGGTCGAAGATGGTCTCTTTTTGTTCCTGCACCGTCCACAAGGTGGAGAGAACAAAGACCACCAACAGCACAAGCAGTCCACCCAACATGGGCAGGAAGATCGGTTTCTTAATGTAGATGATTTGATGATTGCTCATATCGACTCAAAAAACCGCAGCGATGGAGGGGGGGTGCCCGGCATCCCGGGGGGCGGTGCACCGCCCCCTGGGCAACAATCAGGTTCCCTGCTCCAGCAGGGCACGCAACTCACGGGTGAGGGGAATTTTATAATCTTGCGAGGCGATGACCAGACCGCCTTTCACGAGGATCAACTGGGTATTGACAAACAACTGGCTTGGGGTCACGACATAACTGCCGACCAGCACCGCCGAGGCATTGTGAAACTCGGCAATTTTTTCCAGTTCACGCGACATGAGAAACTGCCCTTCCCCCTCGCCCTTGACCAAACGGACACTTTTGCGCAGCTTGATCTCCACCACCGAATAGCCCGCCTGGGTCAACCGGGAGGAGACCTGTTGCGCCAACATGCGTCCCATGGCCGACGACTGCTCCAGATTTTTGTCGTCGACAAAGCTGGCGGGCAGAATGGTCTGCCGGGTATGGAATTTATCCTTGATTTGCGCCACCATACTGTCTGCCGCCAGATAACTGGCCTCTTCCAGCCCCAGGTGATGCTGCTCCCCCACCGGCTGGGAAACCAGCGGATAGTTGGGTTGGGGTGTCAACTGGGGTATAATGCACCCAGACAACATCATCCCGCTCAATACGATGGCCCCCCAGCGGCCTTTGCCCCCCATGTTCATCACGCGACCGCTCATTTATCCAACACCTCCATCGTCGTCCCGCCTCCCAGATTCAACAGCAAATCGCGCGTATTGTCTCCCAGAGGCAACCTCAAATCCGCCGAGGCCAGCACATGACGGGTTTTAATCTCCACAATTTTCACAGTAAAATCAAGAAAACTGCGCGATTCCGTATAGCTGCCGACCACCGCCGCATAGGCCTTGTTTTCCAGAAAAAGCTTGTCAATGTCGCGCGAGAGCATAAACTCCCCATTCTCTTTGCGAATCGAAAATTCCTTGCGCAGCTTGGGTTCCAGAATGGTGTACTCATGCTGGGTCATGCGTGACGAAATATGGTCGGCCATGACCATCCCCAGTTCCGAGCTGAAATCCAGATTGCTCCGATTGACAAAAGTGGCCACCAGCAGCGGCTGATATTGACCCAACGGAGGATGATTTTTGCGCAATTCCGCCACCAAAGCATCCGCCAGGGCGTATCCCACCCGAATCAGATCGGCCTCGCCATTGGTCGCCGCCGGCACCTCCAGAAACGAGCTGCCCGGCTTCGGATCCAGACTGAAAGAATCCGCGAGACTGAAAGAATCCCCCGCCCACCCCGGCATCGCCAGCCCCATCAACCCGGCGGCCAATACCACAGGCATCCAGGCAGAACGCATGAACCCGCTATTTTTGATATTCATCCATTTGTCCATGAAAGCTCTTTTTCCCAGTGGAAACAGTATTATACAATAGATTCCTTGACATTGGCCTTGTCGCGGGCCATCTCCTTGGTGATCACGCCTCTGGCTACCAACTCTTGCAAGCATTGTTCCAAAGTTTGCATTCCCATCTTGCGTCCGGTTTGAATGGACGAATACATCTGGGCCACCTTGTTTTCCCGAATCAGGTTACGGATGGCGGGCGTACCCACCATGATTTCGTGGGCCGCCACCCGACCGCCCCCTTTTTTCTTCAGCAGGTTTTGCGAGATCACGGCCCGCAACGACTCCGACAGCATGGTGCGGATCATCTCCTTTTCCGCCGCCGGAAAGACATCCACGATACGATCTATGGTTTTGGCCGCCGAGGTGGTGTGCAGGGTGCCAAACACCAAATGGCCGGTTTCCGCCGCCGACAAGGCCAAACGAATGGTCTCCAGGTCGCGCATCTCCCCCACCAGGATCACATCCGGGTCTTCGCGCAAGGCGGAGCGCAGGGCGGCCTCAAAGCTTTTTGTGTCGCGATGCACCTCGCGCTGGTTGATCAGACATTTTTGCGATACATGGACAAATTCAATCGGATCTTCCAACGTCAGAATATGGCCATATTCATTCTTGTTTTTATGGTCCACCATGGCCGCCAGCGTCGTGGACTTGCCGGATCCCGTGGGGCCGGTCACCAGAACCAGGCCGCGCGGCAATTCGGCAAATTCCTTGAAAATGGCCGGTGCCGCCAACTGTTCCAAGGTCAGAATGGTCGAGGGAATGGTCCGAAAAACCGCCGCCGCCCCCCGGTTCTGGTTGAAAGCATTGACACGAAAACGCGCCAGACCATTAATTTCAAAAGAAAAATCTACCTCAAAAAAAGCCTCGTACTCCTTGCGCTGCTTGTCGTTCATGATATCATAGACAAACGCATGTACCTGATCCTGTTCCAGGGCAGGCACGTTGATGCGACGTATATCGCCATCGACACGAATCAGGGGGGGCATCCCCGCCGAAAGGTGCAAGTCCGACGCCCCGTTCTGGACGCCAAAGGCCAGGAGTTCAGAAATATCCACACACCCCCCTTTTGCCTGGAGATAAGCCCTGCGCCGGGCCTGGATCATCGTTTCGGCCATTCCAGTCAGAACCCTGGATTCCCGCCTTCGCGGGAATGACGAGCGAATTTCGTGTCATGCCCA
>JADFYM010000107.1 GCA_015233035.1 Magnetococcales bacterium | reverse complement strand
CCCGCCGGACAATAGACCCACCATGCCTAAAAAAACGCAATCCGATGTTCCTGGATGACCCCCAGGAAAGAACGGGGAGTAGCTTATCAGAAAAGGCAATTTGTCCGATTTTCGCTGAACCAGCACAGTATCCGGTCTCCTCGGCGATATGTCGGGCAGCAAACGGGATGGTCTGGAACTTGTTTCGGTCAATCCATAACTCTCTCGCCGCGCTCCCCATGTATCTGGTCCGTTTGAGTACCAGATCATAATCAACACACTCTGGTTCCGTGATCATCGATGAGTTGGGCAACCTGTTTTCCAGCCATTCCTTTGCATCTGCAACGCTCGCCAGATCGCTGTCTTGCACCAAGGCCGTGGCAGCTTCGGATATTGGAAGGCAGGCACGGCGGGCGCGTTGTAGAATGTCCTGTAGTGTGGGCATTGTTCGCATCCTCTGGCGTATCCTCGTTTGATGATGCCCGACCAGGGGGATGAGGATTTTCCCCTTTTCCATTGGCCGATGTAGGCCGGGCATTCTGTGGGCGCATCACCCGATGGGGCGCGCCGGTACTGGTTTATCCCTGTTTGGCGTGAATCTGGATCACGTCTGCTTTGGGAGTGCCGTCCAGTGAAGCGGCAATCTCCCTGGATATGCGGTCTGCTGCGATCTTGAGGGGGTCTGCGCTCAAGTGGGCATAACGTTGGGTGGTGCTGGCTTGGCTGTGGCCCAACAGCGCACCGATGACAGGCAACCCCATGCCGCCCATGGCACCGACAGAGGCAAACCCGTGCCGGGTGTCATGAATGCGCACGTCGGTCAATCCTGCCCGATCACGAATATCGCGCCAAATTTTTGGAAGCCCCACCAGACAATGACCTTCAATCGAGCCAGGGAAGCAAAACGGATTCCCTTCAATCCGTGGCAGACTGGCCAGCAACTCCAGTGCCGCCGCTCCCATATGGACAACCTTCGATCCGGTCTTGCTGTCGGGCAGTCGCAGACAGGCACGTTCAAAATCGACGTGGGACCATTCCAGTGTCAGAACCTCCCCCCGGCGCATCCCGGTCAGCAGCAACATGCGCAAGGCGGCAATGGCAACCGGGTTGACTCCCTCTTGTTCCGCTTGCTGCATGGCGTCTCCCAATCTGCCCAACTCCTCCCCAGTCATGAATCGTTCCATGGTTTGACGGCGGAATTTTTTCACCCCCACGCAGGGATTGTCGGTCATTATGTGACGACGACAAGCAAAAGAGAAAATGCCGCTCAACAGTTCCAGGCATCGGTTGGCCGTTCCTTCCCCGCCAGTGACAATGGCCAGTCCCCGCACCCCTGTCTTGAATTTGCCAGCAGTCTTGCCAGAGGCAACAGCATCCCTGAACCGCTCAATGTCGGCACAAGTGATTTGATCCACCCGCTTGCGTCCCAGCAGGGGTTTGATATGACGAAGAATGCGCCCTTTGTCCGTTGACACGGTAGACGGCTTCTGCGTGGATATTCCTTCCTCCAGGTACAAGTCGCACAATGCCGCCATGGCGGGTATAGCCTTGGCATCCGCCTTCTGCTCAAAGGGGTCTTGCCCATCGACAACCAGTCCAAGCAGCTTGGTGGCCTCTTGTCGTGCCTGCTCTGGTGTCCAGGGTGATCCGTGATTACCGATTGACACCCGTCTGGTGCGCCCCAGGTGGCGGTACTGGATCAAGTAGATTTTGCGACCGGTCGGGGTCACTTTGACACCGAACCCCTCCAACCGGGCATCCCATAAATATTCATCTCTGGTCCCTGGTTGGAGCTTGTCAACCTCACTTTTCGAGATTCGGCCTTTCATGGATTTTCTCCGGTCTGAATGTTCTTCCGAGGGGGGTTGTCTGCTTACTGGACGCGAATCCCAGTAAGCAGCCAGTAAGCAGTTGGATGGAAAATAGCGGAAACAGCCGGAAACGTCAAGCGATATAATGTTGTGATTTATATGGTTTTCTGCAACAGCCGGAAACGTCAAAAAACGGTTGTTCTTGCGTTCGGGACGCAGGGGTCGCTGGTTCGAATCCAGTCACCCCGACCAATAAAATCAAGTAGTTAAGGCCACTCCCGAGGTGGCCTTTTTTATGCCAGTACCCACATAGTACCCAGCAGGAAAATATCCAGTACCCAGTACCCAGCCCGACATACCCCACCGCTCCTCCCTGTCCATCCCCCTCCAGATGGTCACCCGGCGCATTTTTCTTTCCATCCCTACCCCCGGTGCGATACAGTATGGGCATGTCCGCCCTGGGAGGATCACCACCATGAGCACAGCCATCGCATTTGACACGTATGCCTATGTTCGCAGACTCCGGGATGCTGGGGTTGACGAAGCACAAGCCGCCATCCAGGCAGATACCCTTGTGACCTTGGTGGAAGACAGGCTTGCGACGAAACAGGATGTGGCGGACCTCAAGCGAGACATCGCCCTTATTGAAGCCAACCTCAAGCGAGACATCAAAGAAATGGATGTCCGCATCGTCAACGTTGAATCCAATCTCAAGAAGGATATTGCCATCCTGAACGGCAAGATTGAGATAACCAAAGCGGAATTGCGGAAGGATATTGAGACCGCCAAGGTAGACATAATCAAGTGGGTGGTCGTCACCGGCATTGCCATCCTGGGGGGGGTTGCTGCACTCATCCGGTTTGCCCCGACCGGTCCGGCCTATTATCAGCCCCCCACCCAAGAAATGCGCCAAATGGCCCCGGTGCCTGTCCCATCCCCTGCGCTCCCGACGCCATCTGCACCGACCCACTGACACCCCCTCCCTGAGTGCCCCTCTGTCGTCGTTTGCTGTGCGAACGAATGGAAACGAAACCAATCCAGCCCCTCCCTGCCCAATCGAGCAGAGAACCAAGACAAGGAGTGCCGGATATCGTCGATGATATGGGGCGTTGCGGTGTGATTACTCCCTCGCCCTCTCCATGTGATGCACAAAATCCAGGACCGCATTGTTGAACGCCCCGGCGCACTCGGAGGCGAAACCATGACCTTCACCCTCCAGCACCTGCAAGCGTGCGTTGGTCATGAGTCGCACCAACTCCTCGGAGGCGGCGACCGGAATCAGCATATCGTCCCGGCCAACCAGAACCAGGGTGGGTGTCCTGCACGCAGGCAAACGGTCGGTGGTGTCGTGATTGAGACAGGCGGTTGTCTGGGCAATGAACCCCGCTGGAGAAAAAGGCAACGTGCGAAACAGGGCGATCAAACCATCCACCATCTCCCGATGCGCCAAAAACCGGTCGGTAAAGACCCAGCCAAACTGCTCGCGGAGGAACAACTCCGCATCGACACGATGCTGCACCATGCGCGACCAGACATCAATGACATACCGGGTGTGAACCGATAGACGGCTCGCCGTGGCGGCGAGGATCAGGCTCCTCACCCGGATGGGGTGGCGCAACACGAGTTCCTGGGCAATCATGCCGCCCATCGAAAGACCCAGCACATGCGCGGTGCCAATCTCGAGCGCGTCGAGCAGGGTGATCGCATCTTCCGCCATCGACGCGATGGTGCACGGCGTATCGCCGATCTCCGACCGGCCCGCACCCCGGTTGTCGGGTACAATCAGACGCAGCGTACTGGACAATCCCTCAATTTGTGGGGTCCAGGCATCCAATCCCAAGCCAAGGCCGTTCAGCAGCAATACGGGTGGTCCATCGCCATGTATTTGATAGTAAAGTGGAAGTCCACGTGTGTGAATGGTTGCCATGATGGTTGTTCTCCTTGTTTGAGGGCCGCACATCACCCATTGACGCACGTTCATCCGCAGCGAGGGCCAAGCACCCGCAGTTGTCACGATGATTTTGCCGAAGAACGAGAATAACGAATCCTGGAGGTGATTTATATCGAGCGAATGCTCGACATGGCGTCCTATTTCATGCGCCCGGCATGGCGGGTTCATGCCATGGCGGCAAGTCATTCATATTGGCAGGGGTCCAGGGGGATTATCCCCCTGGTGGGGTCCAGGGGCAACGCCCCTGGCGGGGTTCGGGGCGGAGCCCCGGACTGGGACATCCTTGAACTGTGGAATAAAAAATGACGCCGTAGCAATATCTTACCGACGTCAACTTCCGTGTCTTGTTTTTCCGGAGCGTTGCCCCTGAACCCGCAAAATGATTGAAAAAAGTTGACAAAGACGACCCCGAATGAGAGCCTGGACGTGACGTTGGGGGGAAAGGCTGGCTTTATCCGATCGGACAACTTGGCAAACAGGTATCCCATGGCAAAATTATTGGACAGTGGGCAAATGCGTGCGGCAGACCGGCGCACCATGGAAGAGTTGGGCCTGCCGGGCGTGGTATTGATGGAAAACGCGGGGGCTGGCGTGGTCAGCCTGTTGCAACAGCGTCTGCCCGACTGGCGCAAACAGACGGTGTTGGTGTTGACCGGACAGGGCAACAATGGCGGTGACGGGTTTGTGGTGGCACGTCGCCTGTTGCAGGCGGGTGTGGCCGTTTCGGTCTTCATGCTGGGCCGTTGTGACGGCCTGCGCGGCGATGCCCTCACCCATTTCCGGGTGTTTGAGGGGTGTGGCGGGTTGGTGCGCGAGCGGAGCATTGCCGCCGACTGGCAACAGTTTGACCGCCTGCTGGAGGAGGCCGATGTGGTGGTGGACGCAGTCTTTGGCACCGGTCTGACACGACCGGTGGAGGAGAGGATGGCACACCTGTTTGGTCTGGTCAATCGCTCCGGCAAGCCGGTCCTGGCGGTGGATCTCCCCTCCGGCGTCTCGGCGGACACCGGGCAAATATTGGGGGTGGCGTTGCAGGCACGGTGGACCGTCACCTTTGCGGCGGAAAAAATTGGCCACCGCACCTATCCGGGGGCGGCCTGGTGTGGTGAAGTGGTGGTGGTTCCCATTGGCATTCCCGACCGCTTTATCCAGATTCCCGAACATGCCATCGCCCGCAATCTGCCGGCAGATCTGGCCATCCCCCTGCGTCAGGCCGATGGGCACAAGGGATCGTTCGGACATCTGCTGATTTGGGCGGGTTCGGTGGGCAAGGAGGGGGCGGCGGTGTTGACGGCATTGGGCGCGTTGCGTACTGGTCCCGGACTGGTGACGGTGGCCACCCCGCAGGCGGCCCGGTCGGGGGTGGTGGCCAAAGTGACCGAGGCCATGACCTTGCCCTTGCCCGATGACGGCACGGAAGCCTCTGTGCTGGCCGCTTTGCACGCCAGTGCCGTCCAACCGGACGCCCTGGCCATCGGACCGGGTCTGGGGCGTGACGCCTGGCTGGATGGGGCCTTGATCGAACTGCTCCAACAGTGGGATGTGCCGACGGTGTTGGATGCCGATGGACTCAATCTGGTGGCCAGGAGAAGGCATGTCATTGCCAAATTGAGCCAAGGTCGCCATGCACCGCTGATATTGACCCCGCATCCGGGGGAGTTTTCCCGCTTGTTGGCGGGTGCGGTATCGGCGGCGGCGATACAGGCGGATCGGCTGCATTATGCACGTCAAGTCGCGCAGGCGTGGCAGGTATGGTTGGTGCTCAAAGGAGCCGGGACGGTCATCGCCGCGCCGGATGGTCGAGCCTGGATCAATGATACCGGCAATACAGGCCTGGCGGCGGGGGGCAGTGGCGATCTGCTGACGGGTGTGATTGCCGGTTTGCTGACTCAGGGCTGGTCGGCAGAAAGTGCGGTGCGCGCGGGCGTCTGGTTGCACGGTCGTGCGGCCGATCTGGTGGCCCAGGAAGGGGGAGAGGCGGGTCTGTTGGCCAGCGATTTGCTGCCGCATGTGCGTCGTTTGCGCAACAGCCTGTCCAGCGATACCCCCCATTAAACCGAGCCCACCTCGGGATGCGTAGTTTTTTAAGCGTCATGCCCGCGCAGGCGGGAATCCAGGTGGTACATGCGAAACCTGGATCCCCGCTTTCGCGGGGATGACGGAAACTATACTGCACACGGTCATAAGCGACACTTCCTGTTCCGTCATTCCCGCGTAGGCGGGAATCCATTTGGCCTGTCGAACCTCCTGGATTCCCGCCTGCGCGGGAATGACGATGATGTGACGGCGTTGTACAAGTCAGCACCAATGCTCCTGGATTCCCGCCTGCGCGGGAATGACGATACTCGTCAATTGTGACCGTGCGCAGTATACGCATTCCGAAACAGGTGCGGTTTAAAAAAAATTTAAAAAAATTGATCCAAGTCAATTTTATCTCTTGCCTCTTCTGCGAAACTGCCACCAAGAAGACCCCGTCCGGGCCATGGAGAGGGCGTGTTTCCGGAATCCCCGGCGGACAGTCGCACGGTGCGAGATGGGTTTTCCCGACTTATCGGCTTTGATACCGCCAAGGATTGCCTTGGTATACGATAGACACCGGCCAGGGAGGAACACATCATGCGCCCACCACAGTGGTTACGCACAAGCTTGCTTATTCTGATAACAGCTATTTTTGTTTTCGGGGCATCCAATGTCTCGGCCAGCGAGACGACCCACCCGAAAAAGAGCAAGGAAGAGATTGGCATGGGCAAGGAGTGCCTCAGTTGCCATACCAATGAGACGCCGGGTTTGGTGACCGAATGGAAAGAGAGCAAACACAGTGGCAAGAATGTGGATTGCTATGACTGCCACAAGGCCAAGGAGGGCGAGGTGGGTGCCTACAAGCATCGGGATTATGATGGCAAGGCCATGTATATCACGACGATTGTCACCCCCAAGCGGTGTGCGGAGTGCCACGAGAAGGAGGTTGCCCAGCAACAACGGTCGCATCATGCCAAAGCGGGCGGCATTCTGGCCTCCCTGGATGGCATCCTGGGCGAGGTGATTGGTGGCCCGCAAGCGGTCAATGCCGGTTGTCGGCAATGCCATGGTGGCAAGGTGGAGTTGGATCAATTCAACCGGCCCACGCCGCAAACCTGGCCCAATACCGGTATCGGGCGCATCAACCCCGACGGTTCTTTGGGATCGTGTGCCGCCTGTCACGGTCGGCACCGGTTTTCCTCGGCGCAGGCGCGCACCCCGGATACCTGCGGCAAGTGCCACATGGGTCCTGATCATCCGCAAATCGAGGTTTATGACGAATCCAAGCATGGAATCATCTATCGGGCAAAGATGGACGAGATGAATCTGGACTCGGCAAAATGGGTTGCCGGAGTGGACTATAGTGCCGCGCCCACCTGTGCCACCTGCCACATCAGTGCCACCTTGAAGCAAAAGGTCACCCATGATGTGGGCGAGCGCATCTCCTGGACCCTGCGGCCCGCCGTTTCGACCAAGCTGAACATGATTCGCCTGGCCAACGGGGACGAGTTCGACCAGCCGGAAGGGGAGCCGCTGCCTGCCGTGGGCGATGAAGTCAAAGGGTCAAAAGTGACGGAAATTTTGACCTGGGAGCAACGGCGGAAAAACATGAAAGATGTCTGTCGTGCCTGCCATGCCCCCAAGACGGCGGACGGCCATTACAAGCAGTTCGATGATGTCGTGGAACTGTACAACGAAAAATTTGCCAAGCCGATCTCTGCCATCATGAAGGAATTGCAGGACAAGGGCTATGTCACGGCGGCCCCCTTTGATGACAAGATCAAGTGGACCTGGTTCGAGATTTGGCACCATGAAGGTCGACGTGCCCGTCACGGTGCGTCCATGATGGGCCCGGACTATACGTGGTGGCACGGTATCTACGAAGTCGCCCAGCACACCTATTTCAAATGGATTCCCGAGTTGAAAGAGGTGGTGCGCCGGAAGGATGGCAACGAAGATTTTGCCAATGCTCTGTTGGAAAAATATTTCAAACCCATTGATGGTCATGCCTGGTACTTCAATGGGATCAGCAAGGATGCCCTGGACAATGTGCGCAAGGGCTACGAAGAGCGTTACGGCAAGGGGACCATGAAATGAGGACGCGGGTGCTGTTGACCCTGTTGTTCGTGCTGGGTGGGGGGATGGTTGCCCACGCCGAGCAGGCCAGCGAGTTGATCGCCGCTGCGGATCGGTATTGGGCGGCAGAGCAGATGGATCAGGCCCAACAAGCCTTTGAGGCGGCGGTGGCGGCGGAGCCGAATTCGGCTCTGGCCCAGCTTCGGTTGGCGGGATTTCAGTTGTCCCGGCAGCAGTTGGAGGCCTGCATTGCCGGTTATCAGCGGGTCATTGGTCTGGATCCGAACAACGCTAAGGCCTGGATGGGTCTGGGACTGGCCTATCTGCACACGGATCGGCGTGAGTTGGCCCGTTCCTCTTTTGAAGAGGCGGCACGGGTTGATCCCAAGCAGCAGGAATCGTTGGCACCGTTGCTGGCGAAATTGCAAGTGCAGTAAGTGGGTTGCATCTGGGGAGGCGGAGAACCGCCTCCCCAGACCCCTCCACCCTTTTTTTTTGATCATTTTAAACCGCACCCAGCATGGGATGCGTAGTTTTTCAAACGTCATTCCCGCGCAGGCGGGAATCCAGGTGGTACCTGCGAGATCTGGATCCCCGCCTACGCGGGGATGACGGAGACTGCGAAACCTGGATCCCCGCTTTCGCGGGGATGACGGAAACTACGCATTCCGAGACAGGTGCGGTTTAAACCGCACCTGTCTCGGGGTAATACCCTGCCACCAGAGGCTTTACCCCTGCACCCCACCACAAGATCCCGAACTGACCGCAGTTAAATGGCGTGGTACCTGAAATCTGGTTGACCGACCCGGAGAGAACAGGTATGTTTAATGGAAGCATAATTTTTTTTTGCTTGCTGCCAAACTGCACCTGTCTCGGGGGATATCGTTTTGCATTCGGGGCTTCGCCCTGGACCCCACCAGGGGGATGCGCCCCCTGGACCCGCAGAACGATGGGTGCGGCGAACGGATCGTCCTGGGTTGACAACCATCGCCAATCCGACCCCCGTTTACCCATACTATGCCATTTATGGTACCCCATGGATGCCCTGTTCTGCATCGGGGCACCCAACATGCCAGGAGGATAAAGATGAAAGTGGATGTGATGGCCATGGCACAACGCGCCCGCCGTGCGGCACGCCCCTTGTCCATGGCGGACGAAGACAGCAAAAACCGCGCCCTGCTGGCCATGGCCGATCTGCTGGTACAAAACACCACCCAGTTGCAACAGGAAAATGCCCTGGATCTGCAAGCCGCCACCGCCAAAGGCCTCAGCCCGGCCATGATCGACCGGCTGCGCCTGGATGCGGGCCGCATCGCTGCCATGGCGGAAGGATTGCGCCAGGTCGCCGCCCTCCCGGACCCGGTGGGGGAGATCACCAACCTGAAACCCCGCCCCAACGGGATGCGGGTCGGACGGATGCGGATGCCCCTGGGCGTTGTCGGCGTCATCTATGAATCCCGCCCCAACGTGACCGCCGATGCCGCCGCCTTGTGCGTCAAATCCGGCAACGCCGTCATCCTGCGCGGCGGTTCCGAGGCCTATCACTCCAATCGCGCCATCGCCGCCTGTCTGAGCCAGGGGCTGCTCGCCACGGGTCTGCCCGTGGATGCCGTGCAATATATCGATACCACCGACCGCAGCGCGGTGGGCGACCTGCTCCGCTGTGACAAATGGGTGGATGTGATCATCCCCAGAGGCGGCAAGGATCTGATCGCCTGCGTCATGGCCGATTCCCATATTCCGGTCATCAAACACCTGGATGGCATTTGTCATACCTATGTGGACCGCTACGCCGATCTGGAGATGGCCCTGGCCTTGACCCTCAACGGCAAGATGCAGCGCACCGGGGTGTGCAACACCACCGAAACCCTGTTGGTCCATCAGGCCGTGGCAGCGGCTTTTCTGCCCAAGGCGTGCCAGCAACTGGCCGCCGCCGGCTGTGAATTGCGGGTCTGCCCGCGCACCCGCGCCCTGGTGCCCGCCGAGATACCGATGGTGGAAGCCACGCCGGAAGATTGGGATACGGAATATTTGGCCGCCATTCTATCCATCCGCGTGGTGGACAGCCTGGAAGAGGCGATCGACCATATCGAGGCCCACTCGTCACGCCACACCGAGACAATTGTCACCCAGGATTATGCCCGCGCCTTGCGCTTTCTGCGCGAGGTGGATTCCGCCTCGGTCATGGTCAATGCCTCCACGCGCTTCAGCGACGGGTTTGAATTTGGTCTGGGAGCCGAGATGGGCATTTCCACCGACAAGCTGCATGTCCGCGGTCCGGTCGGGCTGGAAGGGTTGACGATACAAAAATATATTGTCCTGGGGGATGGTCAATTGCGCCAATGAGGACGCGCCTGGGTATTCTGGGCGGTTCGTTCAATCCGCCCCACTTTGGCCATCTGCGCCCGGCCCTGGAGGCCATGGCTCCCCTCGCGCTGGAGGCGGTCTTTTTTTTGCCGTCCGGGGGACATCCGCTCAAGGAGGCCGAGCAGTTGGCCCCGGTGGTCCATCGGGTGGCAATGACCCGCCTGGCCATTCAGGGACAAACCGGCTTTGAACTGTGCGAGTTGGATGCCGCGCGCGCGGAAATCTCCTACACCGTGGACACCCTCCGGGTGTTGACAGAACGCTTTCCCCTGGGCGAGCTGGTTTTTTTGCTGGGCAGTGACCTGCTGGCCGAGATGCACCGCTGGAAGGCATGGCAGGAGATTATCCAACTGGCCCACATTTGCCCATTGGTGCGCCCTGGCCACGAAGAGGCCGCCCTGCATACACCGGTCATGGACTATTTGACCCGTTTTCGGGTCGAAAAACCGGCGGAACTGGACCGGCACCAGTTGGGCCATTTCGGTTTTTGTCTGTTGCCCGTGACGGCATTGGGCATCAGTTCCACCCACATACGGCAACGGTTGAGCAGAGGCGAAAATATCCGTTATCTGACCCCGGATGCGGTGATCGCTTACATTCAACAACACAATCTATACGGAAACCATGACCAAATCTGAAGAGAATCTGCTGGCATTATCACTCAAAACCTGCCTGGAAGAGAAAAAGGGGGTGGATGTCACCCTGCTTGATCTGCGCGAACGGGCGACCTTTACCGATTTTTTTGTGGTGGCGACGGGCACATCGAGTACCCATGTGGCGGCCCTGGCCGACGAGGCGGACCGCTTTTTTCATGAACGGTCCATCCGGGTGTTGAGCACGACTGGCTTGCCGGAAGCAACCTGGGTTCTGGTGGATGCGGGTGACATTGTGGTGCACCTGTTCCAACAAGAGACACGGGCATTTTACGACCTGGAAAAATTGTGGCGTCATCCGCCCGTCCGCCCGAATCAACCGGCACAGTCGGATCCACCGGTCCAGCCAGACCGACCGGAACCAACGGTTAAACCGACGCAGGAGCGACCCGCAGCGGCGAACAAACCGACACGGGACCGGCCCGCACCGGCGGACCAACCGATCCAGTCGGAGCAGCCCGCACCGGCGGACAAGCCCGCACGGGAGCAGCCCGCACGGACGGACAAAGCGGTCCAGCCAGACCGGCCCGCCCAGATGGACAAGCCCGACAAGGCAAAAAAAGCGGCCAAGGCGGACAAGCCGGATAAGGCAAACAAGCCGGACAAAGCGGCCAAACCGGACAAAGAAACCAAACCGGACAAGCGGACCAAACCCAAAGCGGCCAAGACGGCCAAAGTGGACCGACCGGATCGACCGGCCAAAACCAAACGTCCTTGAAACTGGTTGTCATCGCTGTCGGGCGGAGCATGCCGCCACCGATACGGGAACTGGTCGCGGACTATTGCCAGCGTCTGGTCCGTTTGGGTGGGGTGGAGTTGATCGAGGTGGCGGAGGCCAAGCGCGAGGCGAGCGGTCCGGTCCAACGCCTGCACGGATTGGCGCAAGAGGCGGAACGCATCCAGCGACGCCTGCCCTCTCCCGCCACCTTGATTCCGCTGGATGCCGCCGGGCGGAACCTCTCCTCGCTGCAATTGGCCGAACAGTTGGATCTATGGCGACACCAGGCGGGAACGGTCTGTTTTCTGATTGGCGGCCCGGATGGTCTGCATCCGGGACTGCTGCAAGCGGCACCGTGGTCGCTCTCGTTGGGAGCCATGACCTTTCCTCACATGCTGGCCCGTGTGCTGCTCCTGGAGCAGATTTATCGTGCCCATACCATTGTGCAACGGATCCCTTATCATCGGTAATCCCGAGGCATATCATGCGCCTTTTGCTGTTTTTTCCATTGCTGGTGCCGTTTGTCTTCGCTGTGCCGGGCGAGGCCGGGGAGGCACGACCTGAGGCAACGGCCCCCCCCCTGACCAAAGCGGCCTCCTCCGCAACGCCCACCAAACCCCCATCCGAACGGGATCAGGAACGTCAGCAACGGCAAACGGAACGGTTGCTGGAGATTCAACAAGAGAAAGCCACCCAGGACAGGATACGCCGTGAAAAGATGGCGGCCCTGGCCGAGATGGAAAAAATACGGGCGGAGGAGAGGCAATTTTCCCAACAATTCCGTGAGGAGGCACGCCGCGAGCACCTCCGCTACCTGGAGGAAACGGCCCATGTGCAGGCGGTGGACCGTCAACAGCATGGGCTATGGAAACAGGAACTGCAACGGGAAACCTACTGGAGATTGTGGGAAGCCCGGCAGGCGCAGGAAGCGTATGATCGCTGGAAAGTGCAGAGGCGAGAAGAGGATAAACGAAATAAAAACAAAGAATTGACCGAATCAGCCCACGCCAGACAAGCAGATCGACAACAAACGCAGGCTGGGCAGGCGGCGGACAAGCAATTGGAACAGGCACGCCTGGCCCATGACGCGATGCAGAGGGTGGCGGACAAGCGCGAGATCCTCCGCACCCGGGAAGAGGAACGCCGTACACAACGGGAGGCTGGCCGGGGGGCGGTCGCTGGTCGCGACGCAGCGCAGGAACAAGACAAACGGCTGGCCGGGTGGCAACAGGCGGCTGCGCAAGGCAATCGGGATGCCCAATACAACCTGGGCATGCGCCATCTTGCGGGCAATCAGGTGGAACAGGATTACAAGAAGGGGTTTTACTGGTTGCTCAAGGCGGCTGAGCAGGGGGATGCGCGTGCCCAATGGCAGGTGGGTTTGGCCTATTCGACCGGCCAGGGCATTGCCCACAATGATTTGGCGGCCTATTTATGGAGTGATCGGGCGGCTTTGGGCGGTGAGGCGCAGGCGGCTGGTCTGCGGGATGCCATTGCCAAAAAGTTGACTCCGGCCCGATTGGTCGAGGCGCAATGGCTGGCCAAGGAGAGGCGTACTCGTTGACAATGGGCTGTGCGGAGGAGAAAGAACACAACCTGGCCAAGGTGCAGGTCCGACAGCAGGCGTTGGCCCTTTATGATGCTGGCCAGTGGTCAGAACTGTTGGCCCTGGCCGTGCCCGGCACGGCAACCACCCAACCGGATCCGTTTCTGCTCAATCTGGCGGCCATTGGCCAGGTGCGACGGGGCAACCCGGCACAGGCCATCCTCTGCTGGCAACAGGCTCTGCACATTCAGCCCGATTTTGCCGAAGCGCACTATAATTTTGGCATTCTCCTGGAAAATTTGCACCGCCTGGCAGAAGCCGAGGCGGCCTACCGCCAGGCCGTGCGCATCCAGCCCGACTATTGGTGCACAGCGGAAATTCGGAACCCTCCTTCAGACCGCAAGGGGTTTGCCCTGGTAGGTCCAACGGAACGGTTTCGACATCGCCTTGTTAAAATACGCGATGAACGACGTGATTTTTTCCCTTAAA
>JADFYM010000106.1 GCA_015233035.1 Magnetococcales bacterium | reverse complement strand
TGACACTTCCTTATTCCGTCATTCCCGCGTAGGCGAGAATCCAGCCAGCCCCGCAGAACTCCTGGATGCCCGCTTTCGCGGGAATGACGATAACGGGTGCCCGTGCCTGTCGCCTTGTTCCCCGTTCGATTGCCATTTGGTATCACTTTTTTGATCCACAGCCCCTTGATGCCTCGATCCGGGGCTCCGCCCCGAGCCCCGCCAGGGGCTTTGCCCCTGGACCCCACCAGGGGGATAATCCCCCTGGACCCCTGCCCATATTAACGACTTGCTGAGATGTGTGTAGTGAAATGCGTCAGACGGCCTCCCGGGCCAAAGTCTGGTAATATTCGTAAGCCTCTTGCGGCGGCATGTTTTCATGCACCACCTTGCCCACCGCCCGGATCATGGCGATGGGGGCCGCCGATTGAAAAATATTGCGCCCCATGTCCACCCCGGCGGCTCCCTGCTGCACCGCCCGGTAGGCCATGGTCAGGGCCTCCCGTTCCGGCAGTTTTTTGCCCCCGGCAATGACAATCGGTACCGGACAGGCGGCGGCCACCGTCTCGAACCCTTCCTCCACAAAATAGGTCTTGACATACGTGGCCCCCAATTCGGCGCAAATACGGGTAGCCAGACGCATATATTTGGCATCCCGCGCCAGTTGCTTGCCCACTGCCGTCACCCCCAGAACCGGCACCCCATACCGGTTGCCCTGGTCCACCAGACGGGTCATATTGTGGACCGACTGGGTCTCAAACTCACCCCCGATAAACACCTGGACAGCCACGGCCGCCACATTCAGGCGCAGGGCATCCTCCATGCTCACGGCAATATGCTCATTGGACAACTCATGCAGAATGCTCGGCCCTCCACTGGCCCGCAACACGACCCCCTTGTTGAAGGTGGACGGAACCAGTGCCCGCAACACCCCACGGGTACACATCAAGGTGTTCGCATACGGCAACAGCGGCAGAATGTTGACATCGATCCGCTCCAACCCGGAAGTTGGCCCCATAAAATAGCCGTGGTCCACCGCCAACATGACCGTGCGTCCGGTACGGGGATCAAAAATATGCGACAACCGATTTTTCATCCCCCAATCCAGGGCATGACACCCTTTCAGTGGAAAAGGGGGCGCGGTCTGGGCAATGTCCAGATGATAATCGTGGGTATCCTGTTCGCCATCGGTATCAGCCATGGTCGCTCCTTGAATGTGTTGATCTGCATGATGCCAACCCCGCCCCCCCCAGGGGGCCGAAGAATTTCTATTCAGACACAGTTGCGCAGCAGGAACAAGCCCTGGCATGATCCCACAGCAGAAATTTTCCGCCGACAAAATGCGACCCAGGGCACATGGCGGTGGCTCGGCAACTTTCTTGTCGTGTCATTTTCTGCTAGGATGGGACTGTTCTTTTGCTGAACATCATTTGCCTGCTGAAAGGTCATCCACAACCATGAAGTTGCCGCGTCCGCATCTCCCTTTCTTTGCCGCCGATGACATGGATAAACGTCCATTCCCGGCCTGGGAGTATCACGTCCATTCATTGTTTTCCGATGGTTCCTCATCGCTGGCTACCCTGATCAACCACGCCCGCACCCAAGGCATCACCCGCCTGATTTTTACCGAACACACCGAACCCGACCTGGTGGATGGACCAGACTGGTTCAAGCCGTACTGGCGCGAGGCCACCCGTCTGCGTCTGCTGGAAAAACCACCGGAAAAACGAAAGAAAGCATCCTCATCAACCAAGGGGATGGAAATTCTCTTCGGCCTGGAAGTGCCCATTACGGACTTTGGCGGTGGACTGTTGATGAGTGCCGAAATGGCCGAAAAGGCTGAATTTATCCTGGGAGCCGTCCATGCCTATCCCGGTTATGGCTGGACCATGGGTGACTTGCCACCGGAACAGGCCATTGAACTGGAATTCAAGGGTTTGATGGCCCTGGCGGAAAATCCCCGGATTGATGCCATCGCCCATCCCGGCGGTATTTGCGAAAAATTTGCCGCCCCGTTCCCGCTTTCCCTGTTTGAGGAGGTGGTACGCAAAGCCACCAGCAATGGCATTGCCATCGAACTCAACCCGGCCTATCAGGAACCGCTGGCCCCTTACCTGGCGGTGTGCCGTCGTCACAATGCCCTGATCTCTCCCGGTTCCAACGTCCATCATTTGGAACAGATCGGCAGAGCATCACACGAGTTGAGTACATTACAAAACAAATCCACCCTGGATCGACACCGTCATCCACAACACCAGAGAGTACGTGCCGCATGCAAGAACTGAGTTTCCGGGTACAGGCATCCAACGACACCCCCCATTATACCGTGACCATCCAAAAGGATGAGCATCATCTCACCGCGCATTGTTCCTGTGAAAACGGCGGGGCGAACGCCCTGTGCAAACATCGCCTCTCCATCCTGGCGGGCAAGGCCAAATGGGTTATCAGCGATAATGTCGCCGATGTCAAACGGGTTCTCTCCTGGGTGGCATGGACGGATCTGGGCGAGGCCATTCTCAAGGCAACACACGCCCAAAAACGGCTGAAAGAGGCCGAAAAAGAGCTGGAAAAGGCCACCGCACAATGCAAAGCAGCCGAAGAGGAGGCCTCCGCAGCGAGAGATGCCCTCATTCATGCGATGAACGATTGATGTCGCGCACCGGCAAGCCAAAAGGACCAGGAACGCCAGAGAATCTGCCATGCAATGACCCGGTCCACTTGATTTTATATACTTGTCTCGTGTAACGTGCTCCTCACGCTGATGCACTCTCAACCTGGAGAACCCATCTTATGAAACAACATCATCATCCCCTGGAAGTTGGCGACGTCTTTGTGCTGCCGGTGGAACAGGCCAGACCGACCCAATTTTCCATTGGCGTGGTCTCCGTGGATTGCAAAAGACGGCAGATAGAGGAGGTGTTTGCCAGTGACCGCATGGACGACTTTTTACGCCAGGAAGGACGACTGGTCCCGGTTGTGATCGGTCCTGGCCGGGCATTGTTCATCACCGATCATCATCATTTGTCCACGGCCGTCTGGCGGGCCGATATTCCCCAAGACAAAAAAAATGTTTATGGTTACGTGTTGCAGGATTGGTCCGACAAGAGTCCCGACCTTTTCTGGCGGGACATGATTGAAAACAATCTGACTTGGCTCTACGGCGACAAGGGCGATGGTCCGCTCAATCCCAACCTGCTGCCCAGATCGATTGGTGACATTCTCAACGACCCCTACCGCACCCTCTCCCGTTGGTTGCGGGATTGCAGTTGCTATACAAAAGACACCTTGAAAGAAAAGACCCGACTGGTCGATGTCCACGGTAAATATTTCCCGGAAAGTCATGCCAAGGCCTTTTTTATCGAATTCCGCTGGGCCAATTTCTTGCGCGAAAACGTCCACCTTGATTTGAAAAAAGCAGACTTTTCATTGACATGCAGGACAATGCCCTACTCATCGCTCTACCTTACCAAAGAGGTGGAGGCGTTGATCAAGGCCTTCGATATTGTGATCTCCCTCATTGGTTGCAAACAATTGCAGGGGGTAACCTATGACAAACATGGCTGCCTGGTCAAACCCCATCTGGACGGACCGCATCGCAGAGACTCCGATCTGCACCCTTCGTCCACTGATCATACCGTGTCGGGCAGATAGGGACAGATTGCCGTTTCGACCACCGGGGGGGACAATCAATCCCCGCAAAAAGTTGTTATTCTTCATGGGGGTCCGGGGGAGATTATCTCCCCCGGTGGGGTCCAGGGCGAAGCCCCGGAAAAAACAAGCCCCTGGAGTGGGAACCACTCATACCGGATTGCAATCGAACGGGAAGCAACACGGCCACCCGCTACCATCAATTCCCGCGAAAACGGGAATCCAGGCATTCTGCGGGGCTGGCTGGATTCCCGCCTGCGCGGGAATGACGGCAAAGAAAGTGTCACTCACGACCGCGCGCAGTAACGACACAGCCAATGCCTTTACCCGTCTGATTGCAATCTGGTACCACATTGTGTCATTTTTTGCAGCCTGTTGCTGCCCGAATCGGGGCCCTGCCCCGAACCCCGCCAGGGGCTTTGCCCCTGGACCCCACCAGGGGGATGATCCCCCTGGACCCGCAGAACTGATATAGCCCGCCCTACGCCGCACGCCGCCCCGTCTGACGACGCAGACCATAGACATAGGCCAACACCTCGGCAACCGCCTTGAACAGTTCCTGGGGAATGGGATGGCCCAACTCGACATCCTTGTACAATACCCGGGCCAGGGGAGGATTTTCCACGATGGGCACCCCCTTTTCCTGGGCGATGGCCCGGATCCGGGCCGCCACCTCGCCACGCCCCTTGGCAACCAGAACCGGCGCACGCATCTCCCCCTGTTTGTACAACAAGGCCGTGGCAAAATGGGTGGGGTTGGTGATCACCACATCCGCCTTGGGTACCTCTTCCATCATGCGCCGCTTCGCCAGTTCCCGCTGAATCTGGCGAATGCGTCCCTTGATCAGCGGATCCCCCTCCATCTGTTTTTGTTCGTCCTTGATCTCCTGCTTGGTCATGCGCAGTTCATCGTTAAAATGAAACCGCTGGTAACCGTAATCCACCAGAGCAATGGCCGCAAAGACCATGGTTACCCACCTCAACACGGTAATAATATCTTCTCCCAGGGTGCGCACCATCTCCTCCAACGACGTGGCGGAGAGCATGAGCGTCCGATCCATGGTATCCCGCATGGCCCAATAAACCACCAGGCCAATGACCCCGACCTTCAAGGTGGAGCGCACCAACTCGATCAGCGAACGGGTAGAAAACATGCGTCCCAACCCACTGGCGGGGTTGATTTTGGAAAAATTGGGCACCACCGGTTCCCAGGAGAGGACAAAGCCATGCTGCAACACGGAAGCCGCCACACTCATGACCACAAAGACCAGGAAAAAAGGGGCCAACGCGGCCAGCATTTCCGTAATGGTACCCTCCAGCAGTTGGGTAAGCCCCCCCATGGTCAAATCGTCCTGGATGGCACCACTGAAAAAAAGGCGCATCTGTTGTTGCAGGTTCGCCCACAACAGCCCACCCTGGAAGTAAAACAACCCTGTGGCGGAAAGAAACAAAAAGGCGGTAGAGACCTCCTTGGAACTGACCACCTGTCCCCGGTCACGGGCATCGGACAGCCGCTTGCCGGTGGGATCTTCGGTTTTTGAATCTTTGTCGGAATCTTCAGCCATTGTCCAACCCGCACCTGTGGAGGGTTATGCCGGTTTACAGTCCCGTCAGCCGGAATGCTGCGGCGATGAAGAGATTGATCTCTCTCGTCAAGACCTCTCCGACCACCGCCAGATAGAGTCCCAACACCAGCAACCCGACCATCTGGGCAACGGGCATGGAAAGAAAAAACACCTGGATCTGGGGAGATGCTTTATTGATCAAGCCCATCCCCAAATAGAGTATGGAGGTAAAAACAATAATCGGTGCGGTGATCAGCAAGGCCAGTTTGAACATGCCCGTCAACGCGACGAGGGCCGCCGCCAGCACGGTATTGGCTGGCGGCAACCCTTTGCCCAAAGGCAGGGAATGAAAAGAGCGGGCCAGCCCGTCCAGGAGCAAATGGTGTCCATCCATGGAGAGAAAGAGCATCAGGGCAACCAGGTAGAGCAGGTTGCTCAACACCCCTTCCTGCAAGCCGGAGGTAGGATCCATCACCATGGCCATGGACAGGCCCATTTGAAATCCCATGAGACTGCCCGCCACCTGGGCCGCAAACAAAACCCAATGCACCAGAATGCCAATGGTGGCACCGATGGCCAATTCCGCGATGGCAGCATAAAACATGCTGGTCAGGTTGCCCTCTCCCTCGTGGGACCAGGGGGCCACCAGAGGATAGAGGACAATGGTCAAAGCGACGATCAAGACCACTTTGATGCTGGCGGGCCCCACCGTGCGCGAGAAAAAAGGAGCCGCCAGGAAAAGACCGGAGATGCGCGTCAGGATCAGCAACATGCGCTCCACCTCGCCGATGGTAAACCCGAAAAAATCCATCAAGGCTATGGGATCCATACGGTACCTCCGTCCAATCGATCAGTGCAACAGGCCTGGAATGGCACCGAACAGCCGATCAAAATAGTCCATCAAGGTCTGAATCATCCAGGGCAGGGCGATCACCAAGGCCAGGAAGGTGGCCAAAATTTTGGGAATGAAGGTCAGCGTCATTTCCTGGATCTGGGTGACGGATTGAAAGAGAGAGATGACAATACCCACCACCAGAGCCGTAAGCAGCATGGGCGCAGAGATGAGCAACGCCACTTTCAGGGCATCGGTCACCAATCCCAGGACAATTTCCACCGGCATGGCCAAACTCCTTATCGCTTTCCTGACTGGTCCACTCATGTGCGCGTCTAATTTTAACTCAACCATGCCCGGTGTCTACCAGAAAAGGGAAAACGGCCTAAAAAAAACCGGTGCCGCAAAATCGGTTATGGTTTGTCCCTTTTTTGCCGATCTGCCGCCACATATTTCTTTACCGTTTGCCCGCTTTCCTTTATACTTTGAGCGGTATTTTTCTGATCCATCACCCGGTGCAGCAGGGGAAACACCTGTCCATGAGGAGAAAAGAATGAAACGCTTGGCCCTTTTACCGTATAAACATGCCGCCCTGTGTGCCGCTGCCGCCTGTGTCATCAGCTTGTTGCCCCTCTCTGATGCTGCTGCCCGCCTGGCCAATTGGTACCCCGAAACACCGGCAGAACAGGTGGAACAGAACGAAGTGTTGAATAACCAACTCCAGGAACTGGACCAAACCCGGGAGGCTCAACTGGCAGACAGGACCAAGGCCGAAGAGACGGTGGCGGATCTGCTGGACCAATTGCAGGCCGCCGAGGCCGACCTGAAGGCGCATCAAAAACCTTTGCTGGAGATGACGGAACGGTATCGCCGGGTCCAGGCCATCGCCATGGTGGACCCCATGATGGATTCAGAGGGGCAACGGCAGGAATATCTCCGCACCAAACGGGAAACCGAAAACGAAGTGCGTGACCGTCAGGAACGGGTGAATTGGCTGAACCAACAGCTGCATGTGGCCACGCGCAATCTGGCCGATGCCCGGCAAAGAATCACCATCACCCTGACCCAGATCGACAGACTGTGGAAACACCGTGAAATTATCAACAAACTGGTCTTTCTGCATGTCGTGAGTGATTGATCCTTGGCGGCACGCCGCCGTTCTGTCACATGCAAGGGGAAATCACATAACAAAAACCCCCTCCGGCAGAAATGTCTGAGGGGGTTTGTTTGCGCATTTTTTGGTGTGGAGATCGCGGCACGAATAAAACCGACTTGTGGATGACCGTTTCGCCATACACAAACTGGACCGGAACTCGGAAAACGGACCGAGGGAATGTTTTTGCTTGATTGTTGTCGGGGAATTTGTCAGCATGTAGGGGACAGCCACGCCGGGTGACCGCCCGACGTGGCCCCACCTTGGCTTAGTTCAGTGGCAAGTTGATCACCACATCCCAGAGCCAACGCAGTAGCTCTAGGATGACGTGTATGATGATTTCGCGCATCATATACGTGTCTCCCTCCCGTGCGGCCCTTTATGGCCAACCGCACTGCCGGCCACACGGTAAAAGCAGTGCGGTCGGAGCAACCCTTCGGATTCGAGCTTCCAGAAGGGTAACAGAAAAACCCCCAGGCAGAAATGTCTGGGGGTTTTCTTTGCGCATTTTTTGGTATGGAGGCTGCGAACAGTTCGCGCAGATCCGCTTTGGTGGCCAAAGTATCCCTGTCCGTTACCTCGGTCACCCAAACAGTGTTTTTAAGGCGGGGATCATGGTGGATGCGATGACCAGGGCAAGCATCCATTTAACCAAAACCAACTGTCCAGTCAGTCGGGCTTCAAGCTCGCGCAAGTCGCTCTTGGTGGCCAACTCTTGCAACTGGGAATCTTGCGCCTTCTTGAAGGCCCCAACCATCCCCTTGGATTGCTCCTTGGTGAAACCGGAAGATTCAAGAGCCTCAACAAATTCAAGCGTGTCGAAGATGGCAACGGCCATGTCAGTGACTCCGCTCACGGTGATCAGTGAAGGCAGCATACCACAAAATCAGCACCAACTGTCAAAAAAGGATTGTACTGGTTTCGTGGAAGAACGTGGACCCGTTCGGCAGGAAAAATGGTGGGCCTAGGTGGACTCGAACCACCGACCTCACGCTTATCAGGCGTGCGCTCTAACCATCTGAGCTATAGGCCCGCACCGGGAACCGAAACTTTTACAGGGCCCCGACACAAAGGTCAAGGATTTAATGAACCGAAACGCCACCAAGAGCAACAAACGCCTTCTACCATTGCAAAAAAAAATTCAAACGGACCTTGAGCAGCACCCATATACCCATCTCGGGGTGCGGGGTGCCGCGTGCGGGGCTTCGCCCCGGACCCCACCAGGGGCTTTGCCCCTGGACCCCACCAGGGGGATGATCCCCCTGGACCCGCAGAACCTGCCGTTCAACCCACCAAAAGCTGCCGCGCATGAAAAGAAGAACGAGCCAAAGGATGACTCTCCACACCACGAAACCCCATGGACATGGCCTCTGTCTGCCACACCTCAAATTCCTCTGGCAGCAGAAAACGAACCACCGGATGGTGCGACCGACTGGGTTGCAAATATTGACCAATGGTCAGCAAACCCACCCCCACCCCGCGCAAATCCGCCAACAGTTCCGCCACCTCGGCCTGTGTCTCACCCAACCCCAGCATAATGCCCGACTTGGTCGGCAAACCCATCCCCCCGGCCCGGTAGACCCCCGCCTGCCGCAACACCTCCAGGGAAACCCCATAACTGGCCGCTGGCCGAATCGAGGGATACAGGCGGGCCACCGTCTCCATGTTATGGTTGAAGACCGTCGGCGCAGCCCGCAAAACAGTCTGCACAGCCCCCTCCTTGCCGCGAAAATCAGGCGTCAAGACCTCCACCGTCGGCATCACCCGCCCGTCCTCCACCCCCACCCGAATGGCCTGAATGCAGGCCGCAAAGTGCGCCGCCCCCCCATCCGCCAAATCATCCCGGTCAACCGAAGTGATCACCACATGCCGCAACCCCATGGCCTGGACCGTTGCCGCCAAACGACGCGGTTCGTCCCCATCCACCGGCTCCGGTCGACCCGTCGGCACCGCACAAAAGGCACACCGCCGCGTGCAGACCCCCCCCAGAATCATGAAGGCCGCCGTCCCCTCCTCCCAACACTGCCCGCGATTGGGACAAACCGCCGAGGCACACACGGAATGCAACCGCTGCCGCTCCAACAGACCATGCACCGCCAGATAGGCGGGCGAACGCGGCGCACTGACCTTCAACCAGACAGGCTTGCGCATACGACCATCCCCCATCAACCGTCCCAACCCGCGCCGATCACCACGCCACCCGTTGCACCCCACCCCTCCGGCAACGCGCCGCCATTCATACCCCCTCCGCACCAATCTTGGTAAAAAATTTCTTTTGGATCTTCGAGTTGAAGGTATCCCACTTCAGCTTGGACAGCTCGGGATCATCCTGACCGGCCAGAAAACCCAACGGAATTTCAAAGCCACCCGCCCTGGCCTTGCCTCCCCCATAATGCGAACCACTCGCCATCTTGCCAAGGGCCTCCTTCAAAAATTGATCGGGCGACAAGGTAAGCCGTATGGTACGCAAGGAACCATGAATCTCCTCCCGGTCCCCCTGGACGATACCAAACACAATCACCGTATGCACCATCTCCTCGGTCAAGAGAAAATCGGCGGCCTGCGGCAAGGCATCCCGGTCGGCTGCCCGCAAATAACCCACCCCGGAAATGCAATACCCGGAACGAATCACCCGATTTTCCAACGCCAGGCTGATCACCTCCATCACCTTGTGGCTGCGCTGCTGATGCAAAATTTCGTTGAGCAGTTCCCGGTCACAGAAAGGCTGCAAATAAGCGGCTGCCGTAAAATCCTGGGCCTGCGCCTCGATCAGGGCACCCGTTTCGGAAATAATGCCGTGCATGAGGGCCGTGGCCAGATTCCGATGTTCCGCCTTGGAGACCAAAGGCAACAACCCCCCTTGCAGATAATCCACAAAAATGGAGGCACACGCCCCCACCGAAGGTCGAATATCCGAAAACAGGGGTTGCAGCCGATCTTGCGGCGCATGATGATCCACCACAATCAAGACGGGTACGCCAGCCTCTTCCAGCCGATCAGTCAAACAGGAGGTGGTACCCTGACCATCCAGAAAAACACTCCCCTGGTAGCGACCACGCGGAAACTCGTCCGCATCATACAGGGTGACATTAATGTTGAGCAGATTGACCATGGCAATATTTTCCTGGTGGCTGATGCGGCCGCCATAGAGCATCTCGGCCTCTATCCCCCAGTGTGCCGCCAGACGGCAATAGGCAAAACCACAGGAAATGGCGTCAGGATCCGGAAAATCCTGCAAGATAACCGCATGCCGTTCTCCTGCCCGACCTTTCAGGAGAGCCTCCAGTTGACCGGCTTTTTTGCTCTCGGCACTCTCCTGCTCCGCAACACCGGACTCTTTTTTCATCAGAAATCGCTCCACAACAATTCAAGAATACTTGACCAAAGGCCCTATTCGTTTGCACCATTGCTCCGACGTTAAAACACAGATCCGGCCCATCCTGACTGAATCCATTCCATCCACTATCCCGGCGCAGGTGGACAGGGCCAATCCTGCGCGAGAACCGGGCCAGACAAGGAGAGTACCATGGCGGAAGTGACCGCACGTGTCAAACTGATTGAAGGTATGCAAATGTTGGGTGAATCGGGCTCCGGCCACACACTGGTCATCGATGCCGCTCCGGCTGTGGGAGGACGCAACATGGGGATGCGTCCCATGGAACTGTTGCTGCTTGGCCTGGGAGGATGTGCCTCCATTGATGTGCTGACCATTTTGCGCAAAGGCCGCCATACCGTCTCCGATTGCGTTACCACCCTTAAAGGAATCCGTGCCGAGAGCGATCCCAAGGTATTTCTGGAAATTTACCTGCATTTTACTGTCACCGGCAAGGGACTCCCTGTCAACGCAGTGGAACGGGCCATCCGTCTCTCACGGGAAACCTACTGTTCCGCTGCCGCCATGCTGGAAAAAACAGCACAAATTCAATTTACTTACGAAATCATGGAAGGTTGAGACATGCGCCATATTTTTTCTCTCCTGCGGGTGGCCATTGTTTTTTTTCTGACGGGTGGGTTGGGCATGGCGGTCGCCGCTCCCCCGGCTGAGACATTGCAAGCTGGCATCCACTATGATCTCATCAATCCGGTGTTGCCCCGATCCGAGACCAAACCCGAAATTGTGGAAATTTTTAATTTCAAATGCCCACACTGCTTTGCCCTGGCACCCTACACCACCGCCTGGGCGGAAAAAAACAAGGACCGGTTCCTGTTCAAGTCGGTGCCGGTTTATTGGGACAAGCAGACGGACATCCCGGCGCGGGCTTTTTTCGCCGCCGATTTTCTGGGCAAAGGCGAAGCCATGAAAACAGCCATCTTCAAGGCCTTTTTTGATCGTTCCATCGACATTGAAAACCGGGAGGAGATGACCGCTCTGGCCCAGGCAACGGGCATGGAGATCGAGGCGTTTCGTACCCACATGAACTCCTTTGGCGTCTCTGCCCGCCTTGCCCAGGCCAAGTCGCTGCAACAAACGTATCAAGTCTCTGCAACGCCCACCCTGGTGGTCAATGGCAAATATCGGATCCTGCCCGGCAAACATGCCAAAGGCACGACCGAACCCGTCGATTATGACAAACTCTTCAAGATTATTGAAACGCTGGCCACCCAGTGAACATTCTGGTTGCCATCAAACCGGTCGTGGATCCAGACCGCCCGGTCCATTTTGTCCCCATGGACGATCCATGGCCCACCGCCGATGCCAGCCGCATGACGGAACAGACCCTGCTCAATCCGTTCGATGAGATGGCCCTGGAAGCGGCCATCCGCTTTCGGGAGACGGGTGTGGCCAGTCAGGTGACGGTGGTTACCGTGGGACCGCTGGCCTGGGAGGACTATCTGCGTACCGCCTTGGCCATGGGAGCGGATCGGGCGTTCCGGGTGGACGCCCCGGCGGGTTGGGAACCGTTGTCGGTTGCCCACTGTTTGGCGGCCCTGGCCCAGGAGGAAAGCGTGGATCTCCTCCTCACCGGGCGGCAGGCCGTGGATGCCGGCCATAACCAGACAGGCCCGATGACCGCTGCCCTGCTCGGTTGGGGACAGGTCACCCATGCGGTCCAGATCCTGCTCCAGGCGGGCGAGGCGGTGGTGCTGCGGGAAACAGAGCGTGGTCTGGAGCGTTGGGCCGTCCAACTGCCCGCAGTCATCACGGTCGAATGGCGTCTCAATGCCATCCACGAGACCGGTGGGCCGCGCTATGCCAGTCTACCCAATATCATGCGGGCCCGGCGCAAACCCTTGACGTGTCTCTCACCCGACCGGTGGGGATTGGTCCTGACGCCGCACCTGCAGTGCCTCGCGCTCCAACCGCCCCCACTGCGACCCGTGGGCCAACGGTTGCAAACGGTGGATGCACTGCGGGCAGCTCTGCACGAGGCGGGTTGGTAAAATCGGGATGGCAGGCCCAGAGGAGAGAACCCCCTCTGACCCATGATCGGTGCGTTAACGGGGTCGCAGAGCCGTCGGGAAATAGAGTTTAACCTTTGCGTCCATGTCATCGTCTGTAATGTGTTCAAAGTGCTTCAATGTGTCGACCAGCACCCGCATTCCCGCCAGGGACTCCGGCGTTTGCGTCGGATCCTTGGCCAGAAACTCCACCCATTCCAGAATGTCATCTGAAGAATATTTTCGTTTTACTTTCATGGTGTTGCCTTTGTTGGTAGTGCAATTTTTGAAACTTTGAAACCCCTGATTATACCAAACATGCGTGGCAGAGTTCAAGGCACACTGCGAGAATGTGCACGGTAAATGTAACTGCCCAGGTACTGCCTCAGTCATCACGCAGAACGGAGGCGTTGGATCAAGGTATTGGGATCCTGCATGAGGGTGTGAATGATGTCCCAGCCATGTTTTCTGGCCGTTGAGATGAGACTGCGGGTAACAGCAAATTCTTCCGCGCCCTGCTGTGAACGAAAGCCACCAGAAATTTTCTGGCGGAGTTTCATCATGCGTCCATCCTGTTCGGCCTGATTGTTGGTGAAAGGCACGAATGGGTCCGTAAGGAAACGAAGGACGTCTTCCCGCCGGTTTCCCAGACGCAACAAGAGATTGTGCCCGGTGCGGCGTTTTGGCCTTCCTCGTCGTCCCGGTTTGGCGCAAACCAGCGGTGTCTGGGCCTCGTGGAAAGCAAGACCTTCTGCGATGATGGCATCATAACATCGTTTGATGCGCACAACCTGAATTGGTCGCAGTGGTCTGTCCCTCTCCCTGGCCAAATTGGTGAAGTGGCAGGCAAGACGTAGCAGTTTTTGCATTTTGCGAGCCCAGTCTTCTTTCTCTATCTCGACCAGGGCCTTAAGTTCCCGTAAATGGTGGGCGTTGCACAACGCATGCAGCACCCCCTCCATCGTGTAATAGGATTTCCAGTGGTCGTGAACGACAGTCCCAACAACATCCAGCAGCATGCTGCCGCGCTTGGCCGCAACTCGGTAGAAGGTCAGGAAAACCGTCGATGCGATATGGAGCCATTGGGTTTTGCCGCCGACCCGGAATCCGGTTTCGTCCAAGTGCTTGACGGTCGCCGTTTTGACCAACATGC
>JADFYM010000105.1 GCA_015233035.1 Magnetococcales bacterium | reverse complement strand
TCTGGGAGTTTCTGAAGGACAGAATCGGGAATTTGAACCGGATCCCGTTTTTGCCAGATGTCATTCGCAATGCGGCGTGTGTAGCATGATGGCGGTTCGATTACCTGCTATTATGGAGTAGTTGCCATCCCGCCTTGTCCGGTGGCGGTCAAAAATGGCTGCAACGCCGATCTGGACGAGCGCAAGGCCATCTTTTTTCCCTTTGCCGGGGCGTTGCCCAATCTGCCCGTCATCGATGGCGCGGCCTGTCTGCGCAGCCAGGGCGGGGAGTGCCAGTTGTGCCGGGAGGCCTGCCCGGTGGAGGAGGCCGTTTTGTTTGCTGAACAGGAACAGGTTATTGAAAAAACGGTGGGGGCCATCGTGGTTGCGGTGGGGGCCCAATTGTTGGACTGTGCGACGCTGCCCGCGTTGGGCGAGCGGCCAGGGGCGGATGTCTACACCAGCTATGCTTTTGAACGGCTGTTGGCGCAA
Source organism: Magnetococcales bacterium (assembly GCA_015233035.1). Classification (GTDB taxonomy): domain Bacteria; phylum Pseudomonadota; class Magnetococcia; order Magnetococcales; family Magnetaquicoccaceae; genus Magnetaquicoccus. The sequence continues at coordinate 13,238 of JADFYM010000105.1, read as the reverse complement.
AGCGGTCCCACCGGCGGCGAGGTTGTCACGTTGCGTACCGGCAAGCCGCCTGCTGCGGTGGCCATCCTCCATTGCGTGGGCAGCCTGGAGGGTGCCCAGTGCGACTATTGCTCGGAGGTGTGTTGCCAGAACGCCTTCAAGTTCAACCACCTGATCCGCAAAAAAGTGCCTGGGGCCGTGATTCATCATCTGTACAAAGAGTTGGTGATGCCGGGCAAGGATGGCTTTGCCTTGTATCGGGCCATCCGGGACGATCCAGCCAGCCATTTTATCCGCTATCCGTCCCTGGACGTGCTGCGGGTGGAGGAACGGGAGGAGGGGTATGCCGTGGCCTATACGGATGCCAGTGGGGTGGCGGGCGAGGTGACCGCCGATTTGGTGATCCTCTGCCCCGCGCTGGTGCCCACGACGGATACGGCGACGCTGGCGACCTTGCTGGAGGTGCAACGGGATCGGTTGGGCTTTTTTGCCGAGCAGCACAACCGGTTGGCACCGGTGCAGAGCACGGTCAGAGGCATTTATCTGGCCGGTACCTGCCAATCGCCCATGGATTTGCAAAAGGCCATGGGGCAGGGGATGGCCGTGGCCGGGCATATTTTGTCGGAATTGGTGCTGGGCGAACGGATTGAGATTGAACCGGTCACCGCCGAAGTGGATGCGGAGCGGTGTGCCGGTTGTTGGGTTTGCCTCCAGGTTTGCCCCTACAAGGCCATTCATCGGGATGAGAGCGGGCGGCGGGCGTGTGTCAACGCCCTGCTCTGTGCCGGGTGTGGCATCTGTGTCGCGGCCTGTCCGGCGGGTGTCATGCGGGGCAATCACTTTACCAACGAGGCCATTCTGGCCGAAATGGCGGGGGTGTTGGCATGATCAGGCAGCAGGCGGCAACCGCATTTGAACCCAAAATTTTGGCCTTTTTGTGCAACTGGTGTTCCTATGCCGGGGCGGACAAGGCGGGGGTGGCTCAACTGAGCTGCCCACCCCAGGTGCGCACCATCAAGGTCATGTGCAGTGGTCGGATTGATCCCCAGTTTATTCTGGAGGCCTATCGGCAAGGGGCGGACGGCGTGGTCATTCTGGCCTGTCATCCCGGCGATTGCCACTACAAGGAAGGCAATGTCCATGCAGCCAGGCGACAGCGCATTCTGCTGCGCCTGTTGGCACAGTTCGGGATTGAAGCGGCCCGGTGCCGGATGGATTATGTGTCCGCCGGTGAGGGAGAAAAATTTGCCCGTGTCTTGACCGAAGTGGTCGAGGCCGTTTCGATGCTGGGGCCGTTGCAGTGGAATACAACAGATTGATTTTACTTTAACTTCAGGAGAGTTTACCATGGCAAACGTCACGCTGGATGCCAAGGGGCTGAAATGTCCACAACCACAATTGAAGATGACGATTGCAATCAGCAAGATGAAACCGGGCGAGGTGATCGATGTGATCGCCAATTGCGACACCTTTGAGGCCGATGTGCGAAAATGGTGTGAAAGGAACCACAAGGTGTTGCTTTGGATGAAAGATTTGGGCGGTGGTGTCAAACAGTGTCAGGTGCGGGTATAGGGCTGGTGTGAGTACGTGCATTCGTTTGACGGTGGATTTGGGCGGTATTGTGCAGGGGGTGGGGATGCGTCCCACTTTGCAGCGGTTGGCAACCCAGGCCGGGTTGGGGGGGTGGGTACAAAACCGTTCCGGGCAGGTGCGGCTCTCTTTGGTGGGGGGGGCGACGGCGATTGATGCCTTTTTGCAGAGTTTGTCTGATCATCTGCCCCCCAATGCCCGCATAGATTTTCAATCCAAACCGGTGATTACCTGGGATGTGGATCCCCGGACTGCGGCATTCCCCTTTTTTATTCAAGCCAGCGATCTGACTGGGCCGATGGTGCCCGGTATTCCGGCTGATTTGGCCATGTGCCAGGCATGTCTCGCGGAGATCCTGGATCCCGGCGGGCGTCGGTACGGTTATCCTTTTACCACCTGTACCCAGTGTGGTCCCCGTTATACGGTCGTCGAGGGGATGCCTTACGACCGGGAGCGGACCTCGTTGCGCCCCTTTCCGTTGTGTGCGGCGTGTCAGCAGGAATATGGCGATCCGTTGGATCGGCGATTTCATGCGGAGAGTATGGCGTGTCCGCGTTGCGGGCCGAGTCTGGCGGTGCGGGATGCGCAGGGGGAGCCGGTGGCGGGGGAGCCGTTGCAGGTGGCACGGGCCGCTTTGGCGCAGGGGTTGATTGTCGCTGTGCGGGGGATGGGGGGATTTTTGCTGGCGGTGGATGCCAGGAGTCGGGCGGCGATTGATCGTTTGCGGCAGAGGAAGCAGCGACCGCACAAGCCGTTTGCGGTGATGGCGCGGGATTTGGACGCGGTGCGGGCGGGGTGGGAACTCTCTGCTGAGGTGGCGGCGTTGTTGGCGGGGCCAGTGGCACCTGTCGTGGTCCTTGATGCCAACTGGGGGGGCGGGGAACCGCCCCCCCAGACTCCCCCACCCTTTTTTTTTAATCCTGTAAAAAAATTATTGCGGGGGTCCGGGGGGGATCATCCCCCCCGGTGGGGGTGTGGGGGCGAAGCCCCCACGACAGACCTCCACCCCAAGCCATACCTCCCCCTTCCCCTGGACCTCCTCTCCCCGGACACGGCCACTCTGGGTATTCTGTTACCCTCGACGCCGCTGCAATGTTTACTCTTCGATCCCCTGTCCGGTGATGACACCCCTCCCTTTGATTTTCTGGTGATGACCAGTGGCAATCGTCGGGGCGAGCCGATTTGCACCAGTAACGCCGAGGCGGTTACCCGTCTGGCGGGCATAGCCGATCTTTTTTTGTGTCACAATCGGGAGATTCGTCTGCGGGTGGATGATTCGGTCTGTATCGACGACCGGGGCACACCTCGGGTGTGGCGACGGGCCAGGGGGTATGCCCCCACGGCCATTGCCTTGCCCATGCCGCTCACACGACCCGTCCTGGCCATGGGGGCCGAGTTGAAAAACACGGTGGCGGTCGGTTTTGCCGAGCGGGTGGTCTTGTCGCCCCATGTGGGTGATTTGGAGACCCCGGAGGCGGCAGCCGATTTGGAATATATCGCCCGTCAGTTGGTCCAATTTCTGAACCAGATCCCCCAGGCCGTGGGTGTGGACCGGCATCCTGACCTTTATTCCACGCGGTTGGGGGAACGGTTGGCCACCGAATGGGGGATTCCTGTCGTCTCCGTCCAGCATCATCATGCCCATGCCGTGGCCTGCATGGCGGAGCATGGTCTGGCGGAGAGTCTGGCCCTGGTTTTTGACGGGACGGGCTATGGTCAGGATGGCACCTTGTGGGGGGCGGAATTGCTGCATGTCCAGCCGTCCGGGTTTGACCGGTTGGCCACTTTTGTTCCGGTGCCATTGCCGGGCGGGGATGCGGCGGTGCGGCAACCGGTCCGGCAGTGGGTGGGGCGATTGGTCCAGGCGGGTGTCGGCATGGATCATTTCTGGTACAACCGTCTGGGCGTGACGGAACAGGAAGCACGCATTTGGGGGCAGCAGTGTCAACAGGGGGTGAATGCCCCTTTCAGCCATGCGGCGGGTCGTTTGTTCGACAGTTTTGCCGCCTGGCTGGGGCTTGTCCCTGCGGTCATCTCCTATGAGGGGCAGGCGGCGGTGCGTCTGGAAGCGGCGGCGCGGGCCTGGTCGGGTGAGGGTGTTTTGCCGACGCTGCCTTTTGCCGTGCAGAAGGTGGGGAATTTGTTGCTGGTGGATTGGGCGGAGACATTTCGCAGTCTGGCGGAGCGGGTACCGGCGGCGGCCGAGGTGCCCGGTTGGGCCTATGCCTTGCACCAGGCGGTGGCCGAGGCAGCGACGCAGATGGTTGTATATGGTGTGGAAAAGAGCCACTTGGCGGTCGTGGTGTTGAGTGGCGGGGTGTTCATGAATCGCACGTTGACGCAGTTGCTTGCGGCGGCCTTGACGCAACGGGGGGTGCGGGTTCTGCAGCATCGGCAGGTGCCGACCAATGATGGTGGCATTGCCTTGGGCCAGGCGGTGATTGTCGGGGGTGGGTAGGCGGCGCGGCCTTGGGCTGTGCTTCATGCCCTATTGGTGAACACGGAGGTTGTGTTAGAATTGTCCGTGCGGATTGTGTGGCGGTCGGATGGAATAATCCCCCGTGTGACCCGTCGTTTGTCCCCCGTTTCGGAGTAATCGCGCCTTGTTTGTCATCATCATACGCATCCTGTTGGGCCTGTTGTGCGGGCTGATGGCTGATGTGGCCAGTGCAGAAAACCATCTGCTGTCCGCCATCAGTCCCTATCTGGTGCAACAGGCCACCAGCCCGGTGGCGTGGTATTCCTGGGACGAGGCGGCATTGACACAGGCCAGGCGGGAACAAAAACTGATTTTTCTCTCCATTGGCTACGCCGCCTGTCTTGGGTGCCGCAGCATGGATCAGGAGAGCTTCCGGGATCCAGAGACGGTGGCGTTGCTCAATGCGCATTATGTCAGCATCCGGGTGGATCGGGAGGAACGGCCCGACCTGGATGGCCATTTCATGGCGATTGTGACCGCCATGACGGGCAGTGGTGGTTGGCCATTGAATGTCATTCTGACCCCGGAATTGCAACCGGTCTATGGGGGGAGCTTTTTCCCCTTGCAGCCGACTCCCGAGCAGTCCAGCCTCAAGACCGTATTGACCACCTTGCAGGATGAATGGGGCAATCATCGGGCCACCTTGCTCAAGCGAGTGAGCAAGCTGACTGCCTGGCAGGCAGAGTCGCCGCCGGTATCCCCGGCGGGGTCGTCGACAGAGATACCCGATCCCCGTCCGGGGGCGGTGGCCTTTTGGCAGTCCCGTTTGGACGATCAATATGGGGGTATTGGCGGTCGGGAGAGCAAATCACCGCAACCGTTGATTTTGTCGTTGTTGTTGCGGCAGGCCGCCCGGCAGCGGCAGAGTACCCAAGCCAGCGGGGCGTTGTTGACCTTGGACCAGATGGCGGCGGGTGGGGTGCGGGATCAATTGGGCGGGGCCTTTCACCGCTATGCGGTGGATCGCCGCTGGCAGGTGCCCCAGTTTGACATCATGCTGCACGACAACGCCTTGCTGGCCCGGGTTTATCTGGAAGCCTTTCAATTGACCGGTCGGGCCGACTATGCCCTGGTGGTGCGGGAGATATTGGACGACCTGTTGCGCCGCTTGCGTCTGCCGGGGGGCTGTTTTGCCAGCTCGTTGGTGGCGGACAAGGGCGAGGGCAAATATTATACCTGGAGTGCGGCGGAGATCACCTCCGTGCTCGAGGAAAAACCGGCGGAACCCTTTCTGGAGCTGTTTTTTGACCCGGTGGAGGGGGTGGTGGCGGGACGCAGTGTCTTGCGCCTGCTGGGTGGTTTGGAGACCCTGGAGCAGGTGCGCCGGGAGTTGCGCGACAGCCGCCAGGCCTTGTTGGCGGCGCGGGAAAAACGTGCGCCGCCCGCTCTGGATGACAAGGTGCTCACCTCTTGGAATGGCTTGCTGATCTCGGCTCTGGCGCGGGCAGGGGGGGTGTTGCAGGAGGAGAGCTATCTGGCGGCGGCCCGGACCTGCCTGGCCGACCTGAACCGCGTTTTTCCATCGCCGGGGCAATTGCGCCACGTTCGGCGGGGGGAGCGGTTGGGGACAGAGGTGTTTCTCGATGATTATGCCTTTCTGGCGCAGGGATTGCTGGATCTGTATGAGGCCGATTTCAATGTTCAATATTTGGACCAGGCCTATGCGTTGATGCAGGTCATGCTGGACCATTTCCAGCCCGGCGTGGGACAGCCGTTGCAACTGACGCCCCAGGGGCGGGAGACGGCCATTCCGGCGTATACGGTTTGGGAAGATGGGGGAACACCGTCTGGCAACTCGGTGGCATTGGTGACCTTGCAGCGGTTGGCCTTGTTCCGCAATGGGGGGCCATTGGCCAAGGTGGCGGATGCCGTGCGCCAGGGGTTGGCGGGCTATCTGGCCAAGCAGGCGGCGGGGGTGCCGGAATTGTTGCATCTGTGGGATTATCAACCGGAGTCGGCGGTGGAAGTGGTGGTGGTCGGTGCCCGTCAGAACCCCGAGACCCAGGCTTTGTTGCGTGAGGTGCGTCGCCATTTGATTCCGGGGTTGGTGTTGGCGTTGATCGAGCCGGGACAGGCGGTGGATGGGCAGGCATGGCCTCTGTTGACGGGGCGGGGGTTGTTGCATGATCAACCCACGGCTTATGTCTGTCGCAAGGGGGTGTGCCGTAACCCGGTCAATCGGGTGGCGGATCTGGTGCAGGTGTTGGAGGGGGGATAGGAGGTCTGTCCTCGCCATTTTTTGCAACCATTATCAAGGGGGTCCGGGGGGGATTATCCCCCCCGGTGGGGTCCAGGGGCGAAGCCCCTGGTGGGGTTGGGGGCGAAGCCCCCACCTTTTTTTGCACCAACAAAAGGCCAGTGGTTCCCTTTCTGGGGAGGCGGAGAACCGCCTCCCCAGACCCCACCACCCTTTTTTTTTAGAACCTGAGAAAATTGCAAGATGTACGAGAATATGAAAAAAACGTCATTCCCGCGCAGGCGGGAATCCAGGAGTTCCAAATGGTTAGCTGGATTCCCGCTTTCGCGGGAATGACGAAATCGGGCATTTTTCAATCACCTAACCTTTCAGGCTTGACCGGGGAAGCACACCTATGTCCGACCGCCTCTTTTTGATCGATGGCTCCGGCTATCTCTACCGGGCCTTTTACGGCCTGCGCAACTTTTCGCGCCGCGACGGCTTTCCCACCAACGCCATTTTTGGCTTTGTCAAAATGTTGCGCCATTTGGTGGAAGGACAACAACCGGAACGACTGGTCATGGTCTTTGACGGCAAAGGGCCCACCTTTCGCCACCAACTGGATGCCAACTACAAGGCCAATCGCAAGAGTATGCCGGATGAACTGCGGGTGCAGGTGCCCATCATCCATGCCATTGTGGAGGCGTATAATATTCCCTGTTGCCAACTGGCGGGCTATGAGGCGGACGATCTCCTGGGCACCTTTGCCAGCATCGGCGTGGCGGCCGGTCTGGAGGTGGTGATTGTCTCCGGGGACAAGGATCTCATGCAACTGGTCTCCCCCCACGTCTCCCTGTGGGATCCCGGCAAGGAGCAATGGATCCGCACGCCAGAAGTGGAGGCCCGCTGGGGGGTGGGACCGGAACAGGTGACCCAGGTGATGGCCCTGGCGGGGGATACCTCGGACAATATTCCCGGTGTGCCCAAGATTGGCGACAAAACCGCCGCCCAGTTGATCCAGGAGTTTGGCACGGTGGAGCATCTGCTGGCCAACCTGGACCGGGTTCCGCAACCCCTGCGGCGGCGCGTTTTGAGCGAGAATGCCGAGCAGGCCCGCCTCTCGCTGCAACTGGTCACCATCGACCGCGCGGTGCCGCTGACCTTTTCCCTGGAGGAGGCGCGCCGCCGGGAACCGAACTGGACCCAATTGCGAGCCCTGTTCGCGGAGATGGAATTTACCTCCCTGGTGCGTGACCTGGACCGTAGCCGCCCGGCCAAACAGGGGGTGCTGGTGTTTGACGACGAACCGGAGTGCGGCACCGCACCACCCGCCACGGCGGACAAGGACGCCACCGAACAAACACCGTGTCACTATCGCACCTTGATTCATTGGGCAGATTTTACAGATTTTTTGCAGGAATTGGCCCAACAACCCCTTTTTTCCATCGATACGGAGACCACCCACCTGAATGCCGTGCAGGCCGAACTGGTGGGGCTTTCTTTTTCGTGGGCCAATCGCAAGGCGGTCTATCTGCCGGTGGGGCATACCGCTGCTGCCGCGCCGGATGGACAATTGCCGCTGGCCGCGACCCTGGCCGCGCTCAAGCCCTTGCTGGAAGATCCCCGCTTGGCCAAAATCGGGCAAAATATAAAATATGAATATGTCGTGCTGCACAAATATGGCATTCAACTGGCGGGGGTGGCCTTGGATGCCATGTTGTTGTCGCATCTGTTATATGGGGGGTCGCGGCGGCACAATCTGGATGCCATCGCCCTGGAAGAGTTGCAACGGAGCACGACCACCTTCAAGGAGGTGACCGGGACGGGCAAGCAGGGGTTGCGTTTTGACCAGGTTCCGCTGGCCCAGGCCGCGCCGTATGCCTGCGAAGATGCCGAGGTGGCCTGGGAGGCGGCCCGGCAGATGGCACCGGCTCTGCGGGAATTCCCGTCGGTCTGGCATCTGTACGAGCAGGTGGAGCGGCCTTTGCTGGTGGTCCTGGGCGATATGGAACTGGCCGGGGTCTGCATCGACCGGGTGGTGTTGGCGGGCATGTCGGCCCGCTTCACCCAGCAGCGCGAGGCGTTGGTGCAGGAGATCCATGCCCTGGCGGGGGAGTCGTTCAATGTCAACTCCACCCAGCAGTTGGGCGAAATCCTGTTCGGCAAGATGGGCATCAAGGGGGGGCGGAAGACCAAGACCGGTTATTCGACGGATGTGGAGGTGCTGACCGAATTGGCGGAAAAAGGGCATGACTTGCCGGAGCGGGTGTTGCGCTATCGCACCCTGACCAAGCTGCAATCGACCTATACCGATGCCTTGCCCTTGTTGATCAACCCGACCACGGGCCGGGTCCACACCCATTTCAATCAGGCGGCCACCCTGACCGGGCGGCTCTCCTCTTCGGATCCCAATCTGCAAAATATTCCGGTCCGGCATGAGGCGGGGCGGGCCATTCGGGCGGCCTTTGTCGCCCCGCCGGGGTGGGTGTTGTTGTCGGCGGATTACAGCCAGATTGAACTGCGCCTGCTGGCCCATCTGGGCAACATTTCCCGTCTGCGGGAGGCGTTTGCCAGCGATGGGGATATTCACGCCGCCACGGCGCGGGAATTGTTCGGCAGCGCGGACGGCACGGTGAGCGCGGAGGCGCGCCGCATGGCCAAGACCATCAATTTTGGTCTGGTATATGGCATGAGTCCCTATGGACTGGCCAAGCGGTTGGGGATCGGCAACCAGGAGGCCAGGGCCTATATGGAACTCTATTTCAACCGCTACCAGGGGGTGCGGGAGCATATGGAGCAGACCGTCGAGTTTGCCCGTCGTCATGGCTATGTGGAGACCATCGGCGGGCGGCGGTGTTATCTGCGGGAGATTGGCAGCAGCAATCGTACCTTGCGGGAGGTGGCGGAGCGGACGGCCATCAATGCCCCGTTGCAGGGGTCGGCAGCCGATCTGATCAAGATGGCCATGATTCGCCTGCATGACCGTCTGCGGTTGGCGGGGTTGCGCAGTCGCATGGTGTTACAGGTGCATGATGAATTGGTGTTGGAGGTTGCGGAAGCGGAGGTGGATGCGGTAAAAGAGTTGGTTCGGGAGGCGATGGAGGGGGCCATGTCGTTGAGTGTGCCTTTGAAAGTGGACATGGGCATCGGTCAGAACTGGGCGGAGGCGCATTGAGGCCGGTGTTGTGCAAATGAGGGCGACAGATAGCAAGGGGATGGCACCATGAATATTGTCTTGATCGGCCAGCGGGCCTGTGGCAAATCCAGCGTCAGTCGGCACCTTTCCCGATTGAGCAAACGTCCCGTGTTGTCCACGGATCTGTTGATCTCTTACGAACAGGGTGGGCGGAGCATTGCGGATATTGTGACCGCCTGTCAGGGCGATTGGCGATCCTTTCGCGATATGGAATATGCCGTGGCCTGCAAGGCGGCGGTGCTGGATGGCATCATTATCGATTGCGGCGGTGGCATGGTGGTGGATTGGGATGACCAGGGGCGGGAAATTTTCAGCGCACGCAAGGTGTCCGTGCTGAAAAAAAACGGTTTTGTGGTTTGGCTGCAAGGGGATATTCAGCGGTTGGCGCAGAAGGTTTTAGGCGACGCCGCGCGCCCTGCCTTGAGTGACTGTCTGGCCATCGAAGAGGTCATGGAGCGTCGGCTGCCTTTCTATCGTCAGGCCGCCGATTGGACGGTGGATATTGAGGGCAAAACCCGGAAAGAGTTGGCCCAGGAGATTATGTACCATGTGGGGCAACATCTGTAGCACACTGCTGCCGCAACTCTGACCAGAATTGTCGAAAGTGCGGGCACTTGCTGGCGACGATGGCGGGATCGAGCAGGGGCAACAACGCGCCGGTGTCTTCGCGTTTTGAAAAATATTCCTCGCCTGGGCAATTCAGATAGGCGTCCGCAATGGCTTCCGACAGCTTTTCCTTGCAACTCTTTTTTGCAGGATCATATTCGCTGAATGTTTCCGGGTGTGCAAAATTGACCTTGCTGACACGGCTCAGGTAGTGTCGCATGGCGGCACTACAGGATCTGAATGTGGTGTGTGTGCCGAATGTGTGATCCCAATCTGCCAGCAACCAGGACTCTATCTCTGGGACGGCAAAGGCGATGATCAGCGGAATGCCCGCAGCATTTGGGACAGATTGGACCGCCTTCTGCAACCCCTGTTCGGCCCATGCCCGATCATGGCAATCCAGATCATCCATGACCAGGATAAGGTTTGGCGGTCGTTGCTTGTCCAATGATTCCTGGAGTCGCCTTTGTACTGCGTCTCGCAGACCTTTGCCGCTATGGCCCATGCCGCTTTTGGGCAATGACCGGCGTTCGCCTGCCTTGACGGGCAGGGGGGCGCGTATGCGGACGGGTAATTTGAGTTCAAACTGGCAGGGGAAATGCTTTCTGAAAAAGTAGGGCAGTGTCAACTCGGAATGGCCACCCCCGGCAAACAGCCAGACTACCACGGCCATCCCCCCACATCAGGATCTCCCACCCGATAGAGATCACCCAGTTGCCAACCTTCTTCCAAGCGTGCGGCCAGTCGTTCCGGGGAGAGGGGACGAACGGCAAACCGTCCATTTTCCCCATACTGAAAACAGTGAACATGGTCGATTTGGTCGCCAAAGTGATCCAGCAGATCGGAACTGTGGGTGGCGACGATCACTTGTGTACCACGGGCGGCGGCCCTTTTGATCCATTTGGCCAGAATGGGCATCCAGACCACATGCAGACCCAGTTCCGGTTCGTCCAACACCAGGAGTGTGGCGGGCTTGGGTGATTTGAGAATGACGGCCCAGCAGAGCATCCGCACCGTGCCATCCGACATGTCTCTCAGATAAAATGGGTCTTTTATGCCGCGCACATACCATTCCACCCCCAAATTGAGCCGCCCGACTCGGGCAGGTCGAATTGTGCGGGTTTCCGGGAGTATTTCTCGACAAGCCTCGTTGATGCGTTCTTCAAATTCTATATCCAGTTGACACAGATTATCGAAGACTGTGAGCAAATTTTCGCCAGAATCAGACAGCACGGTGGCAGGCAGTCCGACTTTCGGTTCGGCGGAGCGGATTTCTTTCAGCTTCATGTCATTGGCACTGTAAAAACGCCATTGTGCAATGGAATCCACAAGTGATTGGCCTTTATGGGCCAAGGCGGTTTCCTGGTTGGCCGCCTTAAAACAAAGTAAATCCCTTAGTTTGATCTCTTGTTGTGTTGACTGACTGCCCAGCCAGTTATACCCTGGGACTATGAGTGATCCAGGACCAGACTCTCCACCGTCAAATCGATAATAAAACGGACCGTCTGTTTCCGAAAAATTCCGCACAGGTCTAAGCCATTCCCTTTGTATAAACACCCAACTTGGGTCTCTGCGAACTCCCAGTTCCCACTCGAAGCGAATGCCGTCCGGCCAATTTTCCCCCTCAAAATCAAACGCCATCTGCACCGTTTGTGGCGGTGTCAACGTGGCATCAAGGATGCCGGGACCACCCAGAATGTCGTCCAACGCATTGGCCCACACCGTTCCTCCGACATCTTCTTCCTGTACGCCCGTCATGGCCTTTTTTAAAAACCGCAACACATTGACCAGATTGCTTTTCCCGCAACCATTCGGGCCGATCAAAACGGCCAGTTCACCCGGCGCAAAGCCATCCTCCAGGGCAATATTTTTAAAACGGTTCAGGGTCAATCGGGTCAAGCGCATCACCATCTTCTTCCCCCTTATTTGCCAATGGCGTGGCTGATCCGCCAGGCCTTGGCCCGTTTTTGGGCCTCTTCCACCTCGGCGGGGGTCAATTGGTTGGTCAACTGGTCCAGCAACACCTTGGCCTCCTTGTAACCGTTGGCAGAGGCGAGGTTGAACCAGACGTGGGCGGTGATGGGATCCTTGGTGACCCCCCACCCCTCCTGATAGCTTAAACCCAAATTGGATTGGGCCTGGGCGTTGTTCTGCTCGGCGGCCTTGAAAAACCAGGCAATGGCCTGATCGGGATCACGGGCGGTGCCATAGCCCCTGGCATACATGAGGCCCAGATTCAGTTGGGCGTTGCTGTCGCCCTGCTCGGCTGCGCGTTGATACCAATAGAGGGACTGCTTGTAATCCTTGACGACGCCGGTGCCGTGATAATACATAAAACCCAGCTTGAACTGCGCCCCGGCATGTCCCTGTGCGGTGGCCTTTTGGTACCAGGCCACCGCCTCCTCATAGTCTTGCGGCACCCCCTGCCCCTTGGCACAGGCCGTGCCCAGATCGGATTGGGCCTCGGCATCGCCTTGCTCGGCGGCCTTGCGCAACCAGTTGGCCGCCTCCTGATAATCCTGCAAGACCCCTTCCCCTCGGGCATACAGGGCACCCAACGCCGCCTGGGCCGGGGCATTGTGCTGTTCCGCCGCCTTGCGCAACCAGAACAGGGCCTCCTTGTAATCCTGGGGCACCCCGTTGCCCGCCCGATACATGATACCGAGTGCAGATTGAATCAGGACATCGCCCTTTTTTGCCTTGTCCACCAGATCTTCCAGCGTTTTGGCATCGCCGTGTTTGACCTTGGCCAGCAACTCCTCAAAATAGCCCGCCTCCACAGGAAAACACGGCAGCCATAAAGCCAGCACTACAAACAACCCGATTGTGCGCATAACAACCCCGCTAGAATGGATTGGCAGGTGTGACGGTCGCCCTGCTCATGATGGGTCTTGCCCCTCTTGCATACGCCACTTTATAACGCTTTCCACTGGATGTCACCCCCAGAGTACAGGGGCCGCAACGCTGGCCTGGCGATCCCAAAAGGTTGCAAGAAATATTGCTGCCGCAAGCAGGATTGCATGTTTTATATCTTGTTGTTTTCTGTTGTATTGTGGCTTTTATCGAGTCATGCGTGGGGCCAAGCCTGGGGTGTCCAAAAACGGCCTCCACGGTCCAAATTTATTGCCCAGGATCTGGGCCTCGTCAGCAGATACCTCACTGCCCCCCATTCAATATTTTGGGACATTGACCGGATTTTCAGCATAGTCCCT
>JADFYM010000104.1 GCA_015233035.1 Magnetococcales bacterium | reverse complement strand
TCCATTGGCACCCCCAACAACCTGAAAATTCCATATAAGAGTTCCCGGACCGTTTCCCACCCCACCCGCGTTCAGTCCAACCAGGTTTTTGCGTCGGCAAGCGACGCAAAAAGCCTTAATTCGTTCGGTGGTAATCTTGGTCGGCACAAAAGCGAAAAACGGGTAAACTTGAGTCCGCAATTTTGTAGAATTGGGTGCTTTTTCCTTTTACGTCGGCATGTTGCGTCTGGTAGACTGACTTTTCGGTGAACGCGCCGTTTTCGCGCCCAGTCGCCACACGTCTGCCGTTTGGCTCGTCCTTGGACCACTCCTGCGGGCCTTGTCCAACGTGCGACCGGGGGCGGCACAGGCGAAACCTCCAGCAGACAGTTTCTCTTCGCTCTGTCTCCTCTACCCCGTGCTGGCAACCACTACTTTTGCACATCGGCTCAAGCAGAGGACGACATGGCCCAACCCTCATCGTTGGTGGAAGCGCGGTTCCGTTTGGACAAGTGGCTGTGGGCGGCCCGGTTTTTCAAAACCCGCGCCCTGGCGACCGAGGCGGTTGTCGGTGGCAAGGTGCATTTGAACGGCGCACGTACCAAGCCCGGCCACGAAACCAACCTTGGGGATACCCTCAGCGTTCGCACGGAAGCGGGCCTGTTTGTCGTCTTGGTGCGCGCCCTTTCCAATCGGCGCGGTCCTGCCAGGGAGGCGGTACTGCTTTACGAAGAGACGGCTCAAAGCCAGAGAGATCGTGCAACGGCGGTGATGGCCATCAAGACACTGGCCCAGCCCATGTCCACGGGGCGGCCAAGCAAAAAAGACCGTCGGGCACTGACACGGTTGCGGGACGGGGAATGACCGAGACAGGATACAGGTGCCGTTGTTGTTGGAGTGCAGCCGCATGCTGTCCAAATGAGTTGCGACAGGGATGAGACAATATGCAAAGTGAGCAGGTCAGAATCGTCGACTTCAAAGCCACACGTGTTGCGGTCCTGGAGCATCGGGGTGACCCTGCTTTAATCGATCACTCTGTGCGTGTGTTCATAGGCTGGCGCAGGTCAGTGGGGTTGTCGCCCAAAATCAGTGCCACGTACAATATTTTCTATGGTAGTCCGACCGAAGCGGTGCCGGAGAACTTTCGATTGGACCTGTGTGCCACAATACAGCAGGATGTCGCTCCGAACGATGCGGGCGTGGTCGTCAAGGTGATCCCAGGTGGGCGGTGCGCGGTGCTGCGCCACATTGGTTCTGACGAGGGACTCGGCGAGGACATGTTCTATCTCTGCGCAAACTGGTTGCCGCAGAGCGGAGAGGAAGAGCGTGATTTTCCGGTATATTGCCAGCGCGTCCGCTTTTTCCCGGAGGTGCCTGAGCATGAGGCAGTCACGGATATATTTCTTCCCCTGGAATGATGGGATACTTGACTGATGCTTCCTTGGTTGCCTGACTACGGCAGGCGCAACTCCCCCTCCGCTCCCAAAGGAAACATGGGTGCCCAGGTGATTTCCCACGGGTGACCGTCCAGGTCGGCGAAATAGGCTGTTCGTCCACCCCATGCGGTATCGGTGGCGGATTGCAGGAGCGTGGCCCCACGTGCCAACACGACGGCCAGTTCCCGGTCCACCGCTTCACGCACGGCGACATTGATGCCCAGGGTGATTCCGCCCGGCCTCGGCTGAGAGTCCGTCATGCCTGCATCCGTCAGCAAGGCATCCATGGGGTACAAGGCAATCGCCATGGAACCGGTCTGGAAAAAGCAGACCTGCTCACAACTGGCCGTGGAAGCCTTCCAACCCAGACTTTCATAGAAGGCACGTGCCCTGACGAGATCCCGAACGCCAAGCGTGACAAGGGAGAGACGTTGGTCCATGGTTGCCATTCCTCGAAATGGTAAACATCAGCGCAAACACCCGGAAGCGTACTTTATCTCGTTTTCCATGTCCATGTTTGTTTTCCTCTTTTACAGCCGCTGGTGCCATCTGGTAGTCTGTCCAGGTTTTGGTATCCACGTGTTGTGCAGGGAGAAAATCTCATGACCAGATCAGAGTTGATTGCCCTGATTGCCCAACAGCTCAAACTGACCCGCAAAGATGCAACTGCCGCCGTCGATGTCATATTCGACTCCATCGCCCATTCGTTGGAGGCTGGCCGCCGTGTCGAATTACGGGGCTTTGGCAGCTTTGGACTCAAGCAACGCCGAGAGCGTGCGGGGCGTAACCCGAAAACGGGCGAGAGCGTGGCCGTGGAGGCCAAGCGGATCATGTTTTTCAAAACGGGCATGGCACTTCGAAAACGGGTGGATACTTTGGAGCAGAGACCACCATCAACGAGTTCTCAAATCAATGCATCCTGAAAAACCCGATCGCCCTGCTGTCCTGCAATGTTTCAACAACATCCAAACTGAGGCAATCCGTTGGTTGTGGCCCGCCCGGATTGCCAGAGGGAAACTCACGCTGGTTGTTGGGCCACCTGGGACCGGGAAGAGTCAACTGGGTGTGTACTTGGCAGCAATGACCTCAAGGGGGAGACCCTTGGCGGATGGGAGTGAGTGCCATCCAGGGAATGTGATCATTCTTTCGGCGGAGGACGATCCCGCTGATACGATAAAGCCTCGTTTGGAGGCCGGTGATGCAGACATGGACAGGGTGTTCATCCTCGATGTGGTCCGCGATACAAACCGGCAAGGGGAGCCAGTTGCCAGAAGGTTCAATCTGCAAAGCGATATGCGTGTGCTGGATGCAGAAATTGCCAGACTGGGTGATGTGGCCCTGTTGATCATCGATCCCATTTCCGCATACCTGGGGAGTGTGGACAGTCACAGTAACGCCAAGGTCAGGGGATTCTTGGCCTACCTTTCCGCAATGGCCTCCAGGTGTGGCATTGCAATCGTGGCCGTGTCGCATCTCAACAAGGGGAACGGGAGTGCCATCGACAGAGTGACAGGATCGGGTGCATTCGTGGCGGCCGCACGGGCGTCGTATTTGGTGTGCAAGGATCGGGACGATGCGAACACGCGGCTGTTTCTGCCAATCAAGAATAACTTGGGGAATGACTCGACCGGATTGGCGTTCCGCATTGAGGCGGCGGAATTGCCAAGTGGTGTCCAGACATCCCGAATTGTGTGGGAACCGGGCGTTGTGAAGGTATCGGCGGACGAGGCTCTGACTGCACCTACCAATCCATCAGCACGTAGGGCTGTGGACGAAGCAAAGACGTTCTTGTTGGAGGCTTTGAGCCAGGGACCGCAAACTGCCAAAGATCTTCGAGCAGACGCCAATGGAATGGGGCTTTCCTGGGCGGCGGTGCGACGCGCACAGCATCAACTTGGGATCAGGCCGGTCAAGGTCGGCTACCAGGGTGTGTGGATGTGGTTCATCCCTGGACTTGGACCATTCGAGTTGCTCGAAGGTGTCCAAATGCCCCAACACGAAAATTGAGCATCTTTGAGCACCTTTGAACGGCGTGTGTGCTAACAGTTTGAAAATGCTCATGTTGGCATTGTATGGGAATTGAGCACCTTTGAACGTCCTTGAGCACCTTTGAGCACCTTTGGACATGTGTATGATAACAAATTGAAAATGCTTTTGTTGCTACTGTGTGAGGGGTGAGCACCTTTGGTAAACGGCACAGTCCTGTAGGCCGTGCAACGAATGCCGCCGCTTGAATTCTTGGCGACGGCATTTCAGTTGCGCCTGTGCGGCACACTGTTGCGTGATACCGGGTTCCTGCAACATTCCCTTGGTGTCAGGAGGAAAACCCAACACGGCGCGACTGGTGCGGGTCGGGTTGCACCGGTGCCGGAATGCCCCACCGCTCGCGCTGCTCTGCCCACAACACCGGAAAAGGCTTGGCCAACTCGCGCCACGTCAGCATGTCCGGTTGCCGCCCGTCCAGAATAGCCATCACGATATCGGGGGCCAACAGTGTCAACCGCAACACCTTGGCCAGATAGGAGTCGTCCATCTTCTCATGCTCGGCCAACGCCTTGATGGAGGGGAATTTGCCACTTTCAATCATCCGAAGCCATTGGTGGGCTTTTGATACCAACCGCGCCAACGTTTCATCCCTGGTGGGCGCAGGGGGTGCCGTCTCCATGCCATTCGGCGCAATGATGAGTTTCCGTCCACCCCGCCGTCGCATCACCATCGGTATGCTCACCACGATGGTTGTCCCGTCCTTGCTCATTTCCGCTTTCATGCCGTTACCTCCTTGCCGATGTCTGTCAATTCGTGGGCCAGCAAGCCCAACCCCTCTGCTCTCAAATGCACCTGTACCCCATCCTTTGCCACGTCTACCCGACCGATGAGCAACTGCACCAGCCGTTGCTGCTCGACCGGGAACAACTCCTCCCAAATGGGATCCAGCCGCCGCAGTGCCTCGGCCACGTCCCGTTCGGAGACACCATCGTCTGCCCGCCAGGTATTGACGATGACTTCCGGGGTGCGCAGCATCGTGCGCACCTGTTGGATGACGACCGCTTCAATTTCCCCGGCGGCCACCGTCTTCAGGATGCAGGCGTCGGCACCGTTTTTGTCGGCGGACTGGCAGGTGTAATACCGATACAGACGGCCAGCCTTGCGGGCAAAACTGGGTTTCATTGCCCGGTCGCAATGGCGGCAACGGATGATGCCGCGCAACGGTGCCGGTGTTTGCACCCGGGTGGAGGCTGAGCGTGGTTGCCGGGTGTTGGTGGTCAGGATGGTATGGGCAGCCTCCCAGAGTTCCCGATCGATGATGCCCTGGTGTTCGCCGGGATATACCTCGCCCTGGTAGGCAATTTCACCGATGTAGAGTCGGTTGTTGAGCATCCGGTAGATGTACCCTTTGTCCATCTGCCTGCCATTCTTCCCGGTGGATCCCGACTCGGCCAATTCCTTGGTGAGCTGGGTGGCAGAACCAATTTCAACAAAGCGGCTGAAGATGGTGCGCACCGTCTCGGCTTCGGTGGGGTGGATCACCAGTTTGCGCTCCTGGACAATATACCCGAGCGGTGGGTGCCCGCCCATCCACATGCCTTTCTTTTTGGATGCGGCGAACTTGTCACGGATCCGCTCGGCGGAAATTTCCCTTTCAAATTGCGCAAATGACAAAAGTATGTTGAGAGTCAGCCTTCCCATAGACGTTGTGGTATTAAACGCCTGTGTCACCGATGCGAAGGTGACATTCCGCTTATCAAACGCCTCCACCAGTTTAGAAAAATCCATCAGGGATCGGGTGAGCCTGTCGATCTTGTAGACCACCACCACGTTGACTTTGCCGGTATCAATGTCCTTCAGCAGCCGTTTCAAGGCGGGCCGTTCCATGTTGCCGCCAGAGAAACCGCCGTCGTCATAGCGGTCTGGCACCAGAGACCATCCTTCGGACCTCTGGCTGGCGATGTAGGCCTCGCAACTTTCACGTTGGGCATCCAGGCTGTTGAACTCCATATCGAGGCCTTCCTCGGTGGATTTCCTGGCATACACGGCACAACGTATTTTTAGTGCAACTGGCTGTTTTGTCATTTTATTCCCCCTGGCGTTTGAGCGCGAAAAAGACCAATCCGTTCCACTTTGTACCGGTGATAGCGGTGGCCACAGCAGACAGACTGCCATACCGCCGCCCCTGGTATTCAAAGCCTCCATCCGAGAGGACAGTGCAACAATGTTCCACCCCTTTCCACTCCCGTATGAGTCGGGTGCCGGGCAGCAACTGTTCCCCTGGAGGCCGCTTTTTCTCCTGCGGCGCATCTTCGTTGGCCGTCCGCTCCATCCGCTTTTCCGCCTGCACCGATAACCCGCCCAGAGCCAGTTCCTGGATCCGGTAGGCCAGTCGGCTCAGCAAAAATGCCCGATTGTGCGGGGGCGGTTCCGTCTCGTTGTACTTTTGCCACAACTCCTTTAACTGGGACGTCGACATGCCCGGCAAGGCCGCCACCTGTTTGATCACTCCAATGTTCATCGCCTTTCTCCTTTGGTTGTTTTTCGACCATAAGGGCATTGGTTGGGCAAGTTATCCAGTGGAATTTTCTCCGCTTTCTGCTTTTCTCGCAGGCGGCGGATGGCGGTGGAGAGGATGGAACCCACCTCGGCGAGGCGGTCTTGGGCGGTCATGTGGTCGGGGTGGATGTAGATCAAGGGCCTCCTCCTTTGTTGGCGTGTCACTGAGGGGCCATGATAAAGGGGGGAGATAGGCGGGTGTAATGGTGGAAGATGTACGGACATGATGCTCGGACATCTTTCCTGTCGGGACAGTCTGGCGGGGCTGGACTCGGGCAATCCGGGTTGTCCTTACTCTTCCTCCTTCACGAAAACGCCACAAGTCTTTGCTATGGGGTCGAATCGGATTTCTGCCAGTCCTTCGTTGATCTGGTTCATGACCTGGGCCACCTTCATGTCAAGCGGAGTTTCTGTAGACCAGTCCTCAGGCATATCCCTGGTGACGAACTCCTCCACAATTTCCCGTAATGCTTCGGGACTCAACCGGTTGGCAGGAATAATCATTTTACCTCTCTACGTTGTCAATTAAACGGGCGAAACGCACTGGCAGTCGATCCAGAGCCGAGCGGTTCGGGTTATCCAAGGATGTTTGAATTGCCTCACTTGTAGATGGACAATGCCTCGCGGAGCCTTTCCTGGACCTTCGCACGCAGCGCAGGTGGTTCCAGGACTTCCGCATCCGGACCATAGCGCAAAATGTCCATCACCAGCTCGATATCATTGGAATAGGGGAAAGAGAGCACCCATCTTCCCTCGGAGTCAAATTCTCCCTTCTGCTCCGGGTGCCACGATTCGTTGGCCACCCAGCGGGATCGCGCTGGGGAAAAGCGGATGGTCGCCGTCCGGGTGTCGGCACCACCGAAAATGCCGTACCCCACCTTCAGATGACGGTCCAATTCCCCGCCGGGCACCTCAATGGCCTGTTTGTTGGTGGGGGTCGCCTTCCGCATGGCATCCATGGCAAAACTCCGGATGGACTCCCGCAGGTGACACCAGCCGTCCAGATACCAGTTGTCCCGGTAAAAAACGAGTCGCTGTGGCGACACCTCCCGCTCCAGAAGTTCCCCCCGTCCCCGGTTCAAATGTTGAACATGCAGGATCTTTCTTGACAGCAATGCGTTGGCGACCGTCTCAAAAAGCGGTTGTTTCATTTTCCGACCGCCCAAAGGCAGCACCCGAATACGGGCGACCACCTCATCGACACTGTGGCCGCCACTGTCCAACAGCATCCTCAATCGGGTGCGCAGTGGGGTAACGTGGGGTGCCAGGAGGCCAGGCTGCAAACTGGCCAGCAGGTGTTCCATGGTCAAGATGGCGTGGATCTCGGAGGCATTGAACCACAATCCAGGCAGCTCAAAACGGGGATCAAGCATCTCTTGCACCTTTTCATAGCGATACCCCCGACAGACTGAATCCCAGACGATGGGGGCATTAAGCCTGTCACGCAAATATTCGAGATCTCGCATAAATGTGGGTTTTGAAATTTCGAGTTCCTCCAGAAATGTGGCAATGGGAACCACCTGTTTTTCCTGTAGGAGCTGGTCAATGCGATAAAATCGTTCGGTGCGGTCCATGCCTTGGTCTCCCCCGAGAAAAAAATGAGACGGCCAAAAAAAGTCTATATGTCTATCGTCTGGTGAGACACATGGTGATTTATAATCCATTCCGAGCCGAACCTGCACGTGTCCGGGTGAAAAAAAATGCGATCGGATGAAAATTTTTCAACGGGTCTATCATCTGGTGAGACACACAGTCATGTACAATATTTCCCATCGCGGGCAGTCAGACACAAAAGTCATTGTTTTCATTGTAATCACGTTCAACCAGAACATTTAGGAGACTGACATGGGTAGCACAGAAAGTTTGTCGAACACGAACCACACCATCCTGGGGGCCGAGATTACTGGCGGTTTCATGGAGGGGGCGCGTCTTGAGTTTTCTCAAGGCCTCAACTGTATCATCGGCGGCCGGGGAACTGGCAAGACCACCATCCTGGAGTTCATCCGCTATGTCCTGGGGTTGATGCCAGATCCCAGGCGGTCCGTCAAATCTCGCGCCCAGGCGGTGGTGCAGAACAATCTGGCCAACGGACGGGTGCGCCTGTACCTGCATACCCGCCATGGTATGCGGTACACGGCGGAACGGCCATGGAACGACGATTGTCAGATACTGGATGAAAATGGTGCCGCCACCACCATCTCTATGGATCGGGATCGCATCTTTCGGGCCGACGTCTACAGCCAAAACGAAATTGAGCAGATTGCCACCGACACCGGCTTTCAGTTGAAGCTGATCGACCAGTTTGAAGAGGACAAGATCCGTGCAGTCAATGCAGACATCAGTCGTCTGTTGCGCGACGTCGATCACAGTGCTGGGGACTTGGCGGAATTGGCACGTCAAATGGGGGATCTGGCGGAGACTGCATCGGAAAGGCCAGCCATTGAGGAAAAATTGAAAGGATTCCAACAGCAGAATGGTGGCCCAGATGCCAAGCTGATGGAACAAGCCCATACACACAAGGTGCTGAGGGACAGGGAAAAAAGAGCTATCGCCAGTCTGGTATCGGAGTTTACCACCCTGGGCCCCAAGTTTCAAAACTACGCCGACACCATGGCCCAACGGATGGCTGGGTATATTGGCTCGGACATCACGTCCGGACCAAATGAGGCGTTGTTTCAGAGCATTGGTGCCCGCGTCGGAGAATTTTTGGATGAGTTCAGAAAGGCTGTTCCCTGGGTGAACGAACACTGCCAAATAACCCTGAACGCTTTGGCCAGTGTGGCGAGTGACATGGAAATTCGTCACGCGGGGCAGGAGCAGGTCTATCGGGAATTGATGGCCAAATCCCAGGAAGAACAAAGCCGCGTCAGTGAACGCATCGGCCTGCAAAAACGGCATCTGGAAGTCAGTGATGCCAGCCGCACCCTGGAAGGGCTACAGCGACAGCATGCCGATAAGACGGGCAAACACCGGGAGATGACCCGTTGTTTGTCTGGGTTGCGCGATGAACGGTTTCGTCTCCGCAAGGGTATCGCCAACCGTTTGACTCAAGCCCTTGATCCAACCATCCGGGTAACGGTGACCCAGGCTGGTAATCGGCAGGCGTTTTCTGATTTGTTGGCCGAAGGGCTCAAAGGGTCTGGTCTCAAATACGCCACTCTTGTCGAAAAGATTGTGCAGAACATTTCAGTGGAAGAATTGACCAGTTGCGTGCAACGGAAGGACGTGGCCCGTTTGGCAGAGATGGTCGGGATAGATCACAGTCGTGCGAGCACGGTGATCGACAGATTGATTGCAACTCAGGCGGTAGTCAGGCTGGAAACCGTTGAAATGGAGGATCTGCCCCGCATCGAACTGCTGGACGGCAGGGATTACAAGGATGCCGGCTCCCTTTCCACCGGGCAGAGGTGTACGACCATCCTGCCCATTCTGTTGCTGGAGAGCGACCGGCCCCTGCTCATCGACCAGCCGGAAGACAACCTGGACAATGCCTTCATTTTTGAGACCATCGTCAAGAGTGTCAAGGCGGCCAAGGCGCGTCGTCAGCTCATTTTTGTGACCCACAATCCCAATATTCCCGTCCTGGGGGATGCAGACCGGGTCTTTGTGCTGACCTCGGACGGTCGCCGGGGAACGATCACCCAGCAGGGCAGTGTGGATGAGGTCAAGGAGCGGATCGAAACCCTGTTGGAAGGGGGACGGGAAGCCTTCCTGCAACGCAAAGTGCGGTATGGACACTGACCATGAATATCATCGTACCGGAAACAGGATTGATGGGTTTGCTGGAGGCACCTGACTCCAGCCAATGGAGCACAGTGCGTGAGGCTGTGGAGCAGGCCGGTGTGGTGTTGCGCCAGGGAGGATTGAACGCTGCCTCCCACGCACAGATTGGCCAGCACCTGGTCAAACACGCCAACAACTACAAATGGGAGGTCAGGAAAGCCCTGGCACATGCTGCGCTTTATCTGCGGCACGAGACGTTTGACCAAATCGTGGCGGTGTTGAGCAAGGATGATCATGCCCTGGTTCGCAACGCCGTCCGGCGCACCCTGTCTCGACGGGCGGAACTGTCCAAGAGCGACACGCTGAAGGAGCAGCACGGGGATCTCATGTTGCAGTGGTTGGAAGAGTTGGAGGTCAAACATGGTGTCCAGGCCCGCAATGCGGCACGCCGGGTGTCGGAGAAACTGAACGCCCAATTTGTGAAGGAGTTGGACCATGAGCTGATCAAGGCGATTTTTCCTCTGAGTCTCGTCCTGGACAATCTTGAAAACATCACCCTGGGAAAGCGGATTAACCGGGCGGAAGTGACCCGCAAGGTACAGAAGGCCAGGGATCGGGTGCGGTTTTTGTGCTCCGTGATGGATTCCCTGCGTGCACTGACCCAGGAGGTGGATCTGGAATTTCAGACGGAGAGCTTGTTGTCATTGCTGGAGGAGGCAGTCCATTTGGTCCGCGATCGCAAGGAGGAGAACACTTCGCTGGTGGCTGAATTCAGGATTGATCCAGCCATTACTGTGGAAGTCAACCGACACCTGATGCTTCAGGCGTTGACCAACATTATCCAGAACAGCGTGGATGCCTATACCAACACCGACCGCACGCCGAAAATAGCGGTGAGTGCATCGGCCTACAATGGCACCCGTGTTCGGATGGCCATTATGGACTATGGGTGCGGCATGTCTGAGGAGGGGGTAAACGATGCCTTCTTGTTGTTTGCCACCAGCAAACCTCGTGGTACCGGGTTTGGTCTGACCATCGCCAAGAAAATCATCGAGTCGGATCACAACGGTACGGTCTACTTGGAAAGTGCCAAGGGCGTGGGTACTACAGTGAAAGTCGTACTTCAAAGAGAACAGGAGGTGTTGAAATGGTGAGAGGATTGAAAAATCGACACGTTGCCTTGGTGGTAGAGGATGACCAGGAGGTCATCAATGATTTGACAGAGCTGCTGACATCTTTGGGGCATGAAATTGTTTCTGTGCCATCCCAGGAGGAGGCGATGGCCTTGCTGGAGACCAGGGAATTCTGTTTTGTTCTGCTGGATCTTCAGATCCTGACCTCACCCACATCCATAAAACCCAGATTGGAGGCAGGGCAAACCCTTTTGCGGATGATTCGTGATCGTTTTCCTACCCGGAACCATGCGGACCAGCACCACCTGCAGATTATGGTCATGAGCGGTTTTGCCAAAGAGATGCCAGATGCGGTCTGGTGTCTGCAAAATGGGGCGAATGATTTCCTCGCCAAACCGCTGGAAGGTCGTGGTCCGCTGGTGATTGAGAAAATTGAGAACTGCCTCCGCAAGAGCAATCGGTCCAGCCATGTGGAATGTCACACGATCACGGATCTGGCCAGGAAGCAGATCACCGTGGCGCATGGTCAACCGGCACCGCTCTCTCCTGTCGGGGTGCAACTCTCCATCATGGGCGAGACGCAGTGGAAACGGACAGGGATTGTCATAGATGGCAAGGTGTTTTCCTTGCCGGATTTCCAGCTCTTGCTATTGGTGAAGCTTGTAGCGGCCAGAGTGATGAATGGCCACGGATGGACTCACAAGATTGCCCTCGGATCCAAGGATGGAGAGGGATTCAAGGGGATATCCAACCTCAATACAACCATCCAGCCGTTTCTCCCGGAAGGAATGGTTTTCTACGAGAATGACAAACAGGGACGCTACCGAATGAATCCTGGTATTGCCATTGGAGAAATCGATCACGACCGATTGGCAGAACATCGTATCAAGGAAATCGGGAACTTGTCATCAGCGATCAAAAATGCTCGGTGAATTATGGACTATGAACTTGAAATCAAGGTTCGGAACGGTCGAATTGCCCAGGCAATGAAACGGGTTGGCATTGAATCTGTTGCCGAACTGGTACGCAGGGCCGGGACTGGATCTCGTACAATCTATAAAGTCATCAATATGAAAATCTCGCCATTGGACCAATACGGAGAATGGCGGTATGAAGTGCTGAAAATGGCGGAAGTATTGAATTGTCTGCCAGCGACTTTGTTCAATGAACATCAAATATGTGCCGACATGGAGGAAAACCGGATTCAGGTTCCAATGACAGCAGACCAGTTGGCCTGTTTTTTGGGACAATCGTTTGGCCCGACAACGGCAGAAGAAATCGAGGAGATGGTCGATGAGCGTCTCATGCTGCACCGAGCCATGAAACACCTGTCGGATAGAGAGACGCAGGTGTTGAAACTCAGGCTGGACAACCTCATGTACGACGATGTCGCAAAAGTCATGAAAATCACGAAAGAGAGGGCCCGTTGTGTGGAGGCAAAGGCGTTGGAGAAGGTCAAGAAAATTGTAGCACAGATAAGGAATGGGGAACCTGTCTGCCTCTAATCTCGGTTTGTTTTTGGATGATATATGTTGACAGCCTTTGCCAAGGCAACTCACACAGAGGATCCTTGTGGGGATATCGTGTTTGTGGTGAGTTGCCTTGGCACAGTCAACGATGACATGAGACGTATCCTGCCATTCTTCCTTCCTGGTTATCTTCTGTCCATCTTTAGCCCCCAAAGGACGCACCTTGCCCTCCTGGAGCACCCGCAAAATCTTGGCCTGGAGTGAAAGCGGCATCTCGCCAATCCCGTCCAGAAAGAGGGTGCCGCCGTTGGCTTGAGCGAATAGTCCACCCGCCCAATCGAGCAAAAGCCTATCACCTTTCCATAATCGGTGAAAAGGACAGAAATACCGGAACCTGCACCAAATTCGTCCTTTTGAAGTTGGGATACGAGTGGGATCCAAGAACGAATTTGTTCTTGGCAAGAACGAAAATGTTCTTGCCGGGTGGGATCCAAGAACGAATTTGTTCTTGGCAAGAACGAATTTGTTCTTGGCAAGAACGAAAATGTTCTTGCCGGGTGGGATCCAAGAACGAATTTGTTCTTGGCAAGAACGAAAATGTTCTTGCCGGGTGGGATCCGGGTGGGATCCAAGAACGAATTTGTTCTTGGCAAGATGAAAAATTGTCTGGATCCCACCACCCCACAACCGAGGCAAGAACGAATTCGACCCGTGTATGCTTGACTCAAATTCAGGATGCAACCCGAACAAAGGATCAGGCAATGGAACCGGAAAGAGAGTTGTGGGTCGCCGTCCTCGGCCAAGCCGTGAAAGATGCAGAAACGCTGGTGAAGAAGGTTCAGAAAAAGCCGGAATTGTGGGGCGACCATTTGTTTCGGTCCGAGGTCAGGCATCTCAAACGATATTTTCGCGCCCAATCCCTGGAGATAGGAGGCTTTGGCTTCATCTGCGGTTTGATGGAGGTAGAGCCTGTCTATGCCGCCCAGAGCATCGAGGAAAAGTACCTCCGGCACCTGGTGCCGGTCAATGAACGTTCTGTCCATGTGGCAGCATAACCCAATCAACCTTGAGGAGACGAACCATGCAGCAAAAAACAGTGAACAACCTTTCAATTCGGCCCAACGGCCAAGGAGGTACGTGATGGCCATCTCTCTCTCCGCCTTGCAACGCCGTCAGGCCAACTTGCCACCGCGCATACTGCTCTATGGAGGGGCTGGTGTTGGCAAAACCACGTTGGCATCTTGCGCCCCCGCAGCAGTCTTTCTGCCCACTGAGGATGGGCTTGGCAAGCTGGATATCATTGCCTTTCCGCAGGCCAAGTCATATGCCGACGTCCTGGGTGCCATGGATGCCCTGCTCAACGAGACACATGCTTTCGAGAGTTGGACTGAACGGCTGCGCCGTAGCTGTGGTTTAACTCTGGCTCCTCCATCTACTCCTATCGTCTCGCTGGCCGATGGGTTACTTTGCTTTCCCCCCTTGATCCCTGTCTGAGCTATACTCCCT
>JADFYM010000103.1 GCA_015233035.1 Magnetococcales bacterium | reverse complement strand
GCCCAACGACCCACCCGCAAGATGTTTACGTCAGACGCTCATACCAGAGCCAGTCGGAGATGTCCAGACAAAAACAGTACCGCCGTGATTCTGCATCGTTTCCGGTCTGGAACAAATTCACCCTGAGAACACGCACGTTCCTGCTTGGCTCTTGTGCCATAAAAGGGTAGACTGCCGGACGGTTTCAGTTTTCGGATAAGTCCCCTCCAACCGCGATGGCGACCATGCCCTTTATTCCCCATACCTCCGACGATGTACACGCCATGCTGGCCCTCCTGGGTGTGGATACCCAAGACACCCTGTTCGAGGAGGTACCCAAAGAGCTGCTCTGCACCGACCCATTGGACCTGCCCGCTCCCCTGAGTGAGATGGCCTTGACCCGCCTCATGCGCGAACGGGCCAGCCAGGATGCCGGACTGCTGTGCTTTACCGGAGCCGGGGCCTACGAACACCATATCCCCGCCGCCGTCTGGGAAATCGCCAGCCGGGGCGAATTTTATTCCGCCTATACCCCCTATCAGGCAGAAGCCAGCCAGGGTACCCTCCAGGTGCTCTACGAATATCAAAGCATGATGGCCGCGCTGCTGACCATGGATGTGGTCAATGCCTCCCTGTATGACGGAGCCTCCGCCCTGGGCGAGGCCATCCTCATGGCCGTCCGTGCCCAGCCCGCCTGCGCCAAACGGGTGCTGCTGCCCGCCACCGTCCATCCCCACTATCGACAGGTGGTCCAAACCCTGCTCGCCGGGTTGGCCATTGAGGTCGTCTCCCTGCCTTATTGTGCCCAGGGGGGGCATACGCTGCCGGAGACACTGGAGGCTTATCCCGCCCACTCCTTTGCCGCCCTGGTGATCCCCCAGCCCAATTTTTTTGGTATCCTGGAAGAGATCCATCTTTTGACCGATTGGGCGCATCGCCAAGGCGGGCTGGTCATCGGCCTGGTCAATCCCTTGGCGTTGGGTCTGCTCGCCCCCCCCGGCGAGTGGGGCAGCACGGGCGCGGATATCGCCTGCGGAGACGGTCAACCTCTGGGCATTCCCCTCTCCTCGGGCGGGCCTTACTTCGGTTTCATGGGCTGCAAACAGGCTCTGGTGCGCCAACTGCCCGGTCGCATCGCCGGGCGCACCCAGGACAAACAGGGCGAAACCGGCTTTGTCCTCACCCTGCAAACCAGAGAACAACATATCCGGCGCGCCAAGGCCACCTCCAATATTTGCACCAATCAGGGCCTTTTGACCGTCGCCGCCACCATTTATTTATCGCTGCTCGGACCGGAAGGTCTGCGCCGCACGGCGGTCGCCTGCCATGAGCACACGCTGGCCCTGGCCGAACGGTTGCGGCAGATTCCGGGCGTTTCCATCCGGTTTGACCGACCCTTTTTCCACGAACTGGTCGTGCAGTTGCCCTGTTCGGCAACACATGTATTGACACGCCTGGCACAACACGGTATCAGTGGCGGGGTGTCGTTGGCCCCCTACTATGCGGCATTGCCGGATACGCTGCTGGTCTGCGCCACCGAAATGCGCACCCCGGCAGATTGTGCGCGGTTGGCACATACCTTGACCACCCTGCTGACCGAGGAGGGATGAGGATGGAACCCCTGATTTTTGACTGGAGCCGCGCCCAGCGACGCAATCGCCAACACCATCCGGCCACGCTGGGGGCCGATGCGTCATCTCCTCAGGATGCCGCTGCTCTGTCTCCCTTTCTGCGCCGCCAACCGGCTCCGCTGCCGGAGGTCTCCGAACTGGAAGTGGTCCGCCACTTTACCCGTCTTTCGCAACGCAATTTTTCGGTGGATACCCATTTTTATCCCCTGGGTTCCTGCACCATGAAATACAACCCCAAGGTGTGTCACACCGTGGCGATGTTGCCCGGCTTTTTGCAACGCCACCCGCTCGAAGCGGTGACCACCGGGCAGGGGGTGCTGGCCTGTCTGTATGAGTTGCAAGAGATGCTTGGCCATTTGACCGGCATGGCGGCGGTCTCCCTGACCCCCATGGCGGGCGCGCAGGGGGAGTTTGCCGGAGTGGCCATGATCGCGGCCTATCACCGCACCCGTGGAGATGCCCAGCGCACCGAAATCCTGATCCCGGACGCCGCCCACGGCACCAATCCCGCCAGTGCCGCCTTGTGCGGCTTTACGGTGCGGGAGATTCCCACCGATGCCAACGGTGATGTCAACCTGGTCGCCTTGCAGGCCGCCGTCGGTCCCCACACCGCCGGGTTGATGCTCACCAATCCTTCCACTTTGGGGGTGTTTGAACGGTGTATTACCCGGATTGCCGAGATTGTTCATGCGGCGGGTGGCCTGCTCTATTATGACGGGGCCAACCTCAATGCCATCGCGGGTCGCATTCGACCGGGCGATATGGGCTTTGATGCGATCCATATCAATGTGCATAAAACCTTTGCCACCCCCCACGGTGGAGGTGGACCGGGGGCTGGGCCGGTGGGCGTGGCGGAACGGTTGCGCCCGTTTTTGCCGGTACCCATGGTTGGCCGGGAGCAGGATGGTACCTATCGCTGGTTGACCGTGGAGGATTGCCCGCAGACCATCGGGCGGTTGTCGGCCTTTGGCGGCAATATCGGTATTTTGCTCCGCGCCTATGCCTATTTGCGCCTGACCGGGGCTGAGGGGATGCGCCGCGTCGCCGACTATGCCACCCTGAACGCCAATTATCTCATGGCCTGTTTGGTCCAGGCCGGGTTTCAGACCGCTTTTCCCGCCCGACGTGCCAGCCATGAATTTATTATCACCTTGAAGAATGAAGCCCAACAATACCACGTCACCGCGTTGGATTTTGCCAAACGTCTGCTGGATTTTGGCTTTTACGCGCCCACGGTCTATTTTCCCACGCTGGTGCCGGAATGTTTGTTGATTGAGCCGACCGAGACCGAGTCCAAAGAGGTGTTGGATCGGTTTGTGGCGGCCATGGTGGCCATTCGTCAGGAGGCGATGACCGATCCCCAATGGGTGCGTGATGCACCCCATGCCATTCCGGTGCCTGGTGGGGGTCACAGTCGGTTGGATGATACCTTGGCGGCCCGCAAGCCGGATCTGCGGGTGCCGCCACTCCTGGGGGGGCGGTGAACCGACCCATCCAGACCCCCCCTTTTTTTAAATCACTATCAAGGGGGTCCGGGGGGGATTATCCCCCCCGGTGGGGTCCAGGGGCAAAGCCCCTGGTGGGGTTCAGGGGCAAAGCCCCTGCTTGGCCGAAACAATAAATCACTGCCCAAACCATTCATAAACTTTCGTCAGACCAGGGCACCATCCCCATTCTGGTAAAGGATTATTCATGAACGCGATCAAAAGAGTACACGCCCGCGAAATTCTGGATTCTCGTGGCAATCCGACGGTAGAGGTGGAGATTTTTACGGAAAAGGGAGCGTTCGGTCGGGCGGCGGTGCCTTCCGGGGCGTCTACCGGCCATCGTGAGGCACTGGAACTGCGCGACAAGGATCCGGCTCGTTATCTGGGCAAGGGGGTGCGCAAGGCGGTGGCGGCGGTCAACGGGGAGATTGCGTCGGTGGTCCTGGACCGGGATTGTTTTGATCAACGGGGGATTGATACCCTGCTGGTAGCCTTGGATGGCACGGAGGACAAAAGCCGTCTGGGTGCCAATGCCATTCTGGGGGTTTCGATGGCCATCGCCCGGGCGGCGGCCATCAGTTCCGGGCAACCGCTCTATCGTTATCTGGGTGGCACCAATGCCCATCTGTTGCCGGTGCCCATGATGAATATTATCAATGGCGGGGCCCATGCCGACAACAATGTCGATATTCAGGAATTCATGATCATGCCCATGACCGCCGGATCGGTTGCCGAGGCGATTCGCATGGGGGCGGAATGTTTTCACCATCTGAAAAAGGTGTTGATGGATCGGGGGTTGAACACGGCGGTGGGCGATGAGGGGGGCTTTGCGCCCAATCTGGCCTCCAACGAAGAGGCCATCCAGGTCATTTTGCAGGCGGTGGAACAGGCCGGGTATCGACCGGGAGAAGACATTTTGCTGGCCCTGGATTGTGCCTCCTCCGAATTTTATCGGGAGGATGGACAATACTATCTGGCGGGCGAGGATCGCAACCTGCATGTGGCCGAGTTGGTGGACTATTATGCGGATCTCTGCAACCGTTATCCCATCATTTCCATTGAGGATGGTTGTGCCGAAGATGATTGGCAGGGGTGGAAATTATTGACTGATCGCTTGGGCAAGCGGATCCAACTGGTGGGGGATGATATTTTTGTCACCAATCCTGCCATTTTGAGTCGGGGCATTCGGGAGGGGGTGGCCAATTCCATCCTGGTCAAGGTCAACCAGATAGGCACCTTGACGGAAACCCTGGATGCCGTGGAGATGGCGCGTCGGGTCGGTTATACCACGGTCATTTCCCATCGTTCCGGCGAAACCGAGGATACCACCATTGCCGATATTGCCGTGGCGGTGAATGCCGGGCAGATCAAGACCGGATCCTTGAACCGTTCCGACCGGTTGGCCAAATATAATCAGCTCATGCGCATCGAAGAAAGGTTGGGGCCCTCGGCCCGTTTTGTCGGCAAAAAGGTGTTCTACAATCTGTTCCCGGCGGGATAGGGTGGTTCGATGGCCCGCTCTGGCCACACAATCCCCGTGGAAGAGATGAAAATCGGGGTGGTTGCCAAACGGTTGGGTATTTCCATCCGCACGATTCACATGTATGAGCGGGAGGGGTTGTTTGTCTCCCAGAAAAACAGTGCGGGCACCCGCTATTTTACGGAGCAGGATGTGGAATGGCTCGTGGAAGTGCGGCGCATGATCAAAACCAGTGTTGGCATTGCGGGTATTCGGCATCTGTTGTCTTTGGTGCCCTGCTGGGAGGTCAAAAATTGTGTTTTCAATGGCAAGGGGGGGTGTCCGGTGATTCTGGACCAGGATTTTCCTTGCTGGGCCAACAAGGCCAATTGGTGTGAGACCACGCCGCAGGCCTGTCGGGAGTGTGAGGTGTATGCGCTTCGTTTCAGTGTGGGTCGGTTGAAAGAACGTTTGCATATTCGGCTCAAGACTGCCGCAGAGACTGCCCTGTAAGGTTGTTGGATCCCTTTTCTGGGGAGGCGGAGAACCGCCTCCCCAGACCCCTCCACCCTTTTTTTTTAATAATCCTTATCAAGGGGGTCCGGGGGGGATTATCCCCCCCGGTGGGGTCCAGGGGCGAAGCCCCTGGTGGGGTCGGGGGCGAAGCCCCCAAAACGGTCCCATTATTTTTGAGAGGAAGCCAGGCAAACCATGATGAACAGGCAGGAACCCGAAATCTCCCGCTCGGCCAGCGCGTCGCTCCCGGACGACAGTCCAGCCTGGTTGGAGCGTGTCGAAGCCAGTCGAGCCGCAGAGCG
Source organism: Magnetococcales bacterium (assembly GCA_015233035.1). Taxonomy (GTDB): domain Bacteria; phylum Pseudomonadota; class Magnetococcia; order Magnetococcales; family Magnetaquicoccaceae; genus Magnetaquicoccus. Next base: position 8,430 of record JADFYM010000103.1, on the reverse strand, counting down.
GGCCACCCTGGAAGCCATCCTGATGGAACATTTGCGCGAACAAAAGCGGACCCGGTGGGCCAAGAACGGGTTTCGGTTGTTTATCGCCTTGTTTCTGGCGGCTGTTTTTTGGATCAACACCGCCGATCAGTGGCGCGCGGTGGAGTTGGAGTCCATTCCCCATAAAAAACATACTGCGGTGGTGGACATTCGGGGGCCCATCCTGGCAGGAACCAACAACAGTGCCGATAATATTATCAAGGGCTTGACCAAAGCCTTTGAAAATCCCAATACGGCGGGTGTGGTGTTGCGCATCAACAGCCCTGGCGGCAGTCCTGTGCAGTCCGGGCAGGTTTATGACGAGATGGTCTTGTTGCAAAAGCGTTTTCCCGCCATTCCGCTCTATGCGGCCCTGGAGGATCTCTGCACCTCGGGTGGCTATTATATTGCGGCGGCAGCACCGCTCATTTATGCCGACAAGGCCACGTTGGTGGGATCCATAGGCGTTATTTTACAGGGGTTTGGCTTTCAGGAAACCCTGAACAAGCTGGGCATCGAGAGTCGCCAGATCACCTCCGGCAAAAACAAGGCCTTTCTCAACCCGTTTGGTCCGGTGGATGAGGCGGAAAAGTCCCATGCCCAGAAATTGTTGGATAGCGTGCACCAGCAGTTTATCCATGCCGTGCGCAAGGGACGGGGAGAACGGCTGAAGACCGGGCAGGCAGAACTGTTTGAAGGGTTGGTCTGGACCGGAGAGGAGGCCGTGGATCTGGGCCTGATTGATGGACTGGGATCGACTGTCTGGATTGCCCGGGAACAGGTCAAACAGGAGCGCATTGTCAATTTTACCCATAAAAATGATTGGTTGAGTCGTCTATCCAAAGAGATGGGCATCGACTGACCCCCGCACAGACCATGTTGGAGAATCGCCAAAACGCCCCTTTGCTCGACACCCTCTTGTGTCTGGATGACCAGCCGGATGTTGCCGAACTGCTCCGGTTTGTCCAGGGTGGCGCGCATGACCTGGAAGAGATGCTGTTGGTCATTCCGGCACTTCTGGTGCAGAAGCGGTTGCGTCCGGCCTATATTCTGGCCCTGTTGCTCAAGAATAACGGGTATCACAATCCCATTCTGTCCAGTGCGTTGAGTCTGGGCGGCTGGATTTTCGGCAATCCAGAGGAAGAGCGTTTCGGTCTGGAAAGTTTGCGGATCCAGGCCGACGCGCTGCCACCGGCACAGCGGCATCTGCTGTACGACGCCATGCTGCAACCCCTGCTGACACACGTGTTGACCGTGGCCATCGAACGGGCAGACCGTGCCGCCGTCCTGAAAATTCTTGCACTTTATAAACTGTTCTTCCCGTCGTTGCGGACTTTGTTCGATGTCCATGCGCCGGTTCCCGCATTTTCCCTGGAGGAGGTGCGGCAGCGGGGGCGCGCCCAGGCGCGGCTGCTTGTCTATCCACCCGAGACGCTGCCCCGGTCCCGGCGGCGGGTGGTGGTGGCCATGCGCGAACGCTTCTATTTTGGCAACTCGTCGTCCCGTCCTTCTGATTTTGGACCGCGTCTTGAGGCGGCCATGCAGGCCTATGGCTGGGAGGTCATCGGTTGTCCTTTTCGGTGTGCCACCCTGACCGACATGACCGACGATTTTCGCGCCATCGTCGCCGCCTGTCGGCAGCACCAGGCCGAATTGTTGGTGATGGATCTGAACGTCACCATGAAGGCCGAGGAGCGGGACGCGATGATTTTCCAGTTGCGCCAGGAAAATCCAGCCATGCGGGTGGTGGGGTGTCTGATTGACTCTTTTTGTTTTTCTGATGCGGTATTGACCCAGGCCAGCCAGCATCTGGATCTGGTATGGACGCGGGATGCGCCGGCGCGGCCGTTGTGGTCAACGCCGTTTTTTGTGGACAGGACACTGAATCTGGCCTTTCCCCAGGCGGGCCTGGTGGGCATCCCGGACCGGCCATTGGTGCCGCAGTTGTTCTTTTCCGGTGGTATCACGGGCGGCTATACCCCGCACCGGGCCTTCTGGTGGGCGACTGTCGAGCAGTTGGGGTTGCCTGTGTCGGTTCGGCTTTCCTCGCACGGGGAGGACGGGCTGTCGCCACTGGACAGTTTTGCGGTGTACATGCAGGGTTTGGCCGCCGCCACCTGTTGTCTCAACTTTTCCATGCGGGCCGATCACAGCCATGTCGTCACCTTTCGCAGTTTTGAGGTGCTGTTCAGTGGTGCCCTGCTGGTGCAGGAGGCGACGGCGGAGATGGATTATTATTTTATCGCGGGCGAGCATTATCTGCCCTTTGCCACCCTGGCGGAGTTGGCGGCGGTGGTGCGGTTTATGACCGAACATCCAGACGAGGCCGAGGCGATTCGGCGGTGCGGCAACGCTTTTGCCCGCGAACGGTACAGCGATGAGCGGATTATAGGGTGTCTGGAGCGGAGGGTGTGGGGGTGACCATACCAGATCATTCGCAGGGGTGTTTAACGAGATATTTTCTCTTTTAGATTGACTTTCAACCCGCATGTGTCTATATTCCGGCCAGGATCAACCGAATATTTCACTTGAGGAGGCGGTAAGATGATAGTCAGTTTCTCGTTGGAAAACTGGATGTCCTTTCGTAACCAGGTCACCTTTTCAATGGTCGCCAGCAGGGAGCGTCAACACGGAGAGAGGGTTCCCAAACTCGGTAAGTACCAAACAAGGGTTCTTCCGATTGGGACAATTTACGGTGGGAATGCGTCAGGTAAAACCAATTTTTTTAAAGCTATCAGTTTTAGTAGGACTTTGGTAATCAAAGGTACACAGCCCGACAGCCTGATCCCTGTCAGGCCTTTCCGGCTGGATGCCAATGGGCCGGAACAGCCCTCTCGCTTTGCCTTCGTGTTGCTGATTGATGAGGTTATCTACGAATTCAGCTTCGCGGTGACCCGCAAGGCTGTTCTGGAAGAGAAACTTGTGAAGGTCATGGGCAACCGGGAGCAGGTACTCTATGATCGCCGTGAAGGAAAGCCAAACTTTGACAATACGTTGGCCAAGGACCAGTTTCTGCAATTCGCCTTCGAGGGAACCCGAGACAATCAGCTTTTCCTGACCAATTCCGTTTCTCAGAAGGTCGACCATTTCCGACCGGTCTATCACTGGTTCAAGGATACCCTTGAATTGGTCGCGCCCGACTCTCGTTTCGGGTCCTTCGAGCCGTTTCTCGAGAAAGAGCATCCGCTCTACACCACCATGAACGAAATGTTGCCGAAGCTTGATACCGGGATCGCCTACCTGGGCGGCGATGAAATGCCGTTTGAGTCGCTCTCACTGCCTGAATCTCTGAAGACCATGCTCCAGGAAGATGTCAAAGAGGGCATGGCCGTGCTGATAGATTCGACCAAAGAGCGGTTGCTCGTGACCCGCAAGGGCGACGAATTGATTGCCAAGAAGCTAGTGACTTATCACCCAAAAGCGGATGGTACAGAGGCCAAATTTGAAATTCATCAAGAGTCGGACGGTTCGCGGAGGGTGATCGATCTGCTGCCAGCCTTTCTTGAACTTTCGGTGCCCTCCTCAAAAAAGGTCTATGTCATCGACGAGCTTGATCGCAGTCTGCACACCCTGCTGACACGCAGACTGCTGGATGCGTATCTGGCCAGTTGCTCCACGACAACCCGGTCCCAGTTGTTGCTGACGACGCATGACGTTTTGCTCATGGATCAGCAGTTGTTGCGCCGTGACGAGATGTGGGTGGCGGAGAGAGACTTATCTGGAGCCTCGACGCTGCTTTCCTTCAGCGACTTCAAGGATGTTCGGTACGACAAGAATATTCGGAAAAGCTACCTGCAGGGTCGTATGGGAGGCATTCCCCGCATTGTGCTGGGAGGGAGCTTGACCAATCTCTGTATCACCGAGGAAAGAGGGGGAGATGACTGATGTCGCCTAAAGGACGCAGATTCCAGAGACCTCTTGGTGTGCGACGCTACCGGAAGCTGTTCGTGATCGCGGTCGAAGGTGTCGTAACCGAGCCGCAGTATTTTGCCCTCTTCGATGACCAGCAATCGGTGATCCATGTGAATTGCCTCAAGGGTGGCCACGACAGCTCGCCGCCACAGGTTTTGCAGCGGATGGAGAATCATCTCAAGCAGGCAGGACTGAAATCCTCCGATGAAGCCTGGCTCGTGGTGGACAAGGACCAGTGGACCGACGCACAGTTGGGCACACTTTATACCTGGGCTGGGGGGCATAAAAATTACGATGTCGCTCTCAGCAATCCCCAATTCGAATACTGGCTGCTGCTCCACTTTGAAGATGGCACCGGCATAGCGTCCGCACTTGATTGCACCAACCGTCTGAAACGTCATCTCCCCGGTTACAACAAAGGAATCGATGTCCGCAAGATCAACCGGGAACAAATAGACGAGGCGATCCGACGTGCCAGGCAGCGAGACACACCTCCTTGTGTCGATTGGCCACGCGCCTTGGGCGGCACGACTGTCTACAAGTTGGTCGAAAATATCCTCCGTACCGGGTTGTAGCCGTTGCTGGGGGTCTGGAACGCCTGGCATGGCGATGTGCAGAGTGTCTTTTCAGGAAAAAAAGCGGCCCACCCCTGACCTCTGTTAACAGGGGAACGGCCCGTCGCGCTCCCTGTCAAATTGGCTACGAAGAGACTTGCAAACGGGCTGGGTACCGCTTATGCTGACAGGCTTCATTGGGATGGTTTTCGCGTCCTTTTTTCCTTTTATCGGGAGAGTGCCATGTTAGCTGCGTATCGTCAGCACGTCGCCGAACGTGCCAAAGAGGGGGTACCCCCCCTGTCGCTGAATGCCGCACAAACGGCGGACTTGACAAAACTGTTGCAAAACCCGCCTGCGGGTGAAGAAGCCTTCCTCGTCGACCTGCTCGCCAATCAGGTTCCACCGGGCGTCGATGATGCCTCCAAAGTCAAGGCGGAATTTCTCTCCCAAGTGGCCAAAGGGACGGTCAAATCTCCCCTGATCAGCCGCAAGGAAGCGACCAAGCTCCTGGGTACCATGATCGGCGGTTATAATGTGGGACCGCTGATCGACCTGCTGGACGATGCCGAACTGGCCGATGAAGCCGTGGCTTCTCTCTCCAACACCTTGATGATCTACGACTCTTTCAAAACGGTCGCCGCCAAGGTCAAGAGCAATCCCAAAGCCAAACAGGTCATGCAAAACTGGGCGGATGCCACCTGGTTCACCTCCCAGCCCAAAATGCCGGAAAAAGTCACGGTTACCGTCTTCAGAGTGCCGGGCGAGACCAATACAGACGATCTTTCGCCTGCCTCCGAAGCCTGGAGCCGCCCGGACGTGCCGGTCCACGCCAAATCCTTCCTGATCAACCGCAAGCCGGGTTCCCTGGAAGAACTGGCCGAGTTGAAAAAGAAAGGCCATCCCATCGCTTATGTGGGCGATGTGGTCGGTACCGGTTCGTCGCGCAAATCCGCCGCCAACTCCCTGATCTGGCACATTGGCCAGGATATTCCCCACGTCCCGGCCAAACGGACCGGTGGTGTGGTGATCGGCAACAGCATCGCCCCCATCTTTTTCAATACCGCCGAAGATTCCGGCATGTTGCCCATCCAGTGCCCGGTGAGCGATCTCAACAGCGGTGATGTCATCACCATCGACACCAAAAACGGCACCGTCAGCCGCGATGGCGCGGTGGTCTCCCGTTTCACTTTGCAGCCCAACACCTTGCCGGATGAAATGCAGGCCGGTGGTCGGGTCAATTTGATCGTCGGTCGCAAGCTGACCGCCGAGGCGCGCTCCGTGTTGGGTCTGCCCCCCTCCACCCTCTTCCAGCAGGCCGACATGCCGCCGGATACCGGCAAGGGCTACACCCTGGCCCAGAAAATGGTGGGACGGGCCGTTGGTCTGCCGGGCGTGCGTCCGGGTGCCTATTGCGAACCCAAAATGACCACCGTCGGTTCCCAGGATACCACGGGACCGATGACCCGGGACGAGATCAAAGAGCTGGCCTGCCTCGGGTTTTCCGCCGATTTTGTGCTGCAAACCTTCTGCCATACGGCGGCCTATCCCAAACCGGTGGATATCAAGACCCATCAAACCCTGCCCGGCTTTTTTGAAGAGCGGGGCGGCGTGGCCTTGCGACCGGGCGATGGCATTGTCCACTCCTGGCTCAATCGCGTCTGTCTGCCGGATACCGTGGGCACAGGTGGTGACTCCCACACCCGTTTCCCCATCGGCATCTCCTTCCCGGCGGGTTCCGGTCTGGTGGCCTTCGCCGCCGCGACGGGTGCCATGCCCCTGGTCATGCCGGAATCGGTTCTGGTCCGCTTCACCGGGACAATGCAAAAGGGTATCACCTTGCGCGACCTGGTCAACGCCATCCCCTACGTGGCCATCCAGCGGGGCCTGCTGACCGTTGCCAAAGCTGGCAAGAAAAATATTTTCTCTGGCCGGTTGCTGGAAATCGAAGGGTTGCCGGATCTCAAGGTGGAACAGGCCTTTGAACTGTCGGATGCCTCTGCCGAGCGTTCCGCTGCCGCCTGCGCTGTGCAACTGAACAAGGAACCGGTCATCGAGTTCCTGCGTTCCAACGTGGTGTTGCTGAAAAATCTGATCAAGCGCGGTTACAAGGATGCCTCCTCCCTTCAACGGCGTATTGATGATATGGAGGCCTGGTTGGCCAATCCGCAACTGTTGCAGGCGGATGCCGATGCGGAATATGCGGCGGTGGTCGAGATCAACATGGACGACATCAAGGAGCCGGTTCTGGCCTGCCCCAACGATCCAGATGATGTCAAACTGCTCTCCGAAGTGGCCGGGACGGCCATCAACGAGGTGTTCATTGGCTCCTGCATGACCAATATCGGCCATTTCCGTGCCACGGCGCGGGTATTGGATGGTCAGCCTGCGGTGCCCACCCGGTTGTGGATTACCCCCCCGACCCGGATGGATCAACGGCAGTTGCTCGATGAAGGGATTTACAGCATCTTCGGCAAGGCCGGTGCCCGCGTGGAGATTCCTGGTTGTTCCTTGTGCATGGGCAATCAGGCCCGGGTGGCGGATAACGCTGTGGTCTACTCCACCTCCACCCGCAACTTTGACAATCGCATGGGCAAGGGGGCACAAACCTATCTCGGTTCCGCCGAGTTGGGTGCGGTCGCCTCTGTGCTGGGCCGTTTGCCCACCGTGGAAGAGTATCTCAAGTTTGTGGCAGAGAAGATTGATCCCAAGGCGGGCGATACCTATCGCTACCTCAATTTTGATCAAATCGCCGGGTATGAAAATTCCGGTGTCGTGTAAGGTATAAATCTGGGGGGGCGGGCAACCGCCCCCCCTTTTTTTATGGTTTTCATTGACACGTTCTGTCCCGGTGTGAAACGATGAGATGCGCTCGGGGATCGGTCGCATGGAGGGCATGGATGCTGCCGGAATCGTTTGCCGCTCTGGACAAATTTGTTCTACAGATGGATAATGACAGTATGGTTCGTTCTTTATTACTGATTAGATAAACTGGTCTTACCAAAAAAAATGGGAGGATGCACACGATGAGAGTAAACCGATTGATTTCTGGCATGGTTTTTCTGGTGGCCATGATGTTCTCGGGAATGGTATGGTCCGGTGCCGCCGAGACCTATACCAACAGCATTGGCATGGCGTTCGTCTTGATTCCCTCCGGGTCGTTCACCATGGGGGCACCGTCTGGACCGGATGCCAAAAATTTGAACTATGACGAGGTACCGCAACACCCGGTAGCGATCAGCAAGGCGTTTTACCTGGGAAAATATGAGGTGACGCAGGCGCAATGGGAATCGATCATGGGGAACAACCCCAGTGAGTTCAAGGGAGCGGATCGTCCCGTGGAGAAGGTCAACTTTGTGGATGTACAGCAGTTTGTCAAGCGTTTGAACGAGAAGGAAGGGACGGAGGTCTATCGCCTGCCGACCGAAGCAGAGTGGGAGTATGCCGCGCGGGCCGGGACCACCACACGGTTTCCCTGGGGCGAGAGCGAATGCGGGGCCGAGTTGTTTGCCTGGTATGATGCCAATTCCGGGAAACAGACCCATCCGGTTGGGCAGAAGCAGCCGAATGCCTGGGGCCTGTATGACATGGAAGGAAATGTGTGGGAATGGGTGCAGGATTGGCATGACGGACGGTATTACGAGAATACCCCAGGGAACGATCCGACCGGTCCCGAGAAAGGCTCTTACCGGGTGTTCCGGGGCGGCAGTTGGGAATATGAACCAGCCCTCTTGCGCCCCTCGTATCGCAACGACAGTCGCCCGGACCGTCGGTACAACGATCTGGGGTTCCGTTTGGCGCGCACAATTCCCTGACCGGGGTTGACTGGGACGGGGGTGTCGTTTTTGGGGGCTTCGCCCCCAACCCCACCAGGGGCTTTGCCCCTGGACCCCACCGGGGGGGATGATCCCCCCCGGACTCCCGCAATCTTTTAAAATGATTAAAA
>JADFYM010000102.1 GCA_015233035.1 Magnetococcales bacterium | reverse complement strand
AATGGCCGTCGACATAGGCGATGGTATAGTTGGCGGCGGCGAAGCTGCCACCGGTGGCATTGCTGGGCGTGATCGCATAACCCGCCACGGTGGCGGTGGCCACGGAACCGGGGCTGGTGGCAGTGATGCTGCCGATGGTGTCCCCATTCAGCAGACCTACCGGGGTGAAGGCCGCTGGCGTGGCGGTCTGGCCGAAGATCTTCGTCACGTCACTCGCCGTCACTATCAGGGGTGCCGGGGTTACGGTCAAATGGCCGTCGACATAGGCGATGGTATAGTTGGCGGCGGCGAAGCTGCCACCGGTGGCATTGCTGGGCGTGATCGCATAACCCGCCACGGCGGCGGTGGCCACAGAGCCGGGGCTGGTGGCGGTGACGCTGCCGATGGTTTCTCCGTTCACCAGACCCACCGGGGTGAAGGCCGAAGGGGAAGCGGTCTGGCCAAAAACTTTAGTCAAGTCACTCGCCGTCACCGTCAGGGGTGCCGGGGTAATGTTGGCTGCCGCCGCAGTCGTCGCGTTGAAACTGTAGTTGGCAGCATCGGCACCCGTCAGGTTGATCCCGGTCACGCTCACACTCTTGCCGTTTCCCAAATTATTGTCGACAAAGTTGGCAGCGGAGTTGGAGACGGTCAATAGATCACCCGCAATGCGGTTGTCCGCCAGAGTCACCGTGTCTGTGGTGAGTCCGTCATAGATCTTGTTGCTGCCCGTCGCCGTCACCGTCAGAGCCCGTTGCGTCACATCCGCAGATGTTGTCCCGGACGTGGCGAAGAGATCAAACCGCACAGCATCCACGCCACCCAGGGCATAGCCGTTAAAGGTAACAGCCTTACTCGTTCCGACGTTTTTGGAGTCGAAAATGGCCGTACCGGGAACCAGCGTGACATCACCACCCAGGGTCGGGGTACCCTTGAAGGAGAGGGTTGCCGGCATCGTGGCGTCGTAAACCTTGTTGTCACCCTGTCCGAATACCCACGCTTTCACGTCCACGGTGGTGGCGGCTATCAGCTTTGTGATGTAGGCCGCAATTTCGTTTGTTGTATTGGCGTAACCAGCAGGATTGAAGCGAATGGTTGTAGTGGGGGATGTGATCCCGCCACCAAGGAAAATGACCGTTCCCCCAGCGACACCGGGACCGGTGCCGTCCGTGTCGGCCAGCAAATGCACAGGCCCCCCATTGGCACTGATTGCGCCATTGATGAGGACGTTATGGCCAGCACCCAGATTGATTGAACCACCGCTGTCAGCAGTAACTGTGATGACGCTCAAGTCCCGTGTGGCATTCACATTGATGCGGGCCCCATTCGCGCTGGCAGTGAGGGCACCGGTGGCGGTCACATCCCGCCCAGCCGTCACCTGAAGCAAGGAATTGATATTGCTTAAGGTGACTGGAGCACTGATGTTGACATCATTGCCAGCCTTCAGGATAAACCCGGACCCGGTCGCGCTGGCCGTCACCGCAGAGTTGATCCAGATGTCATTGCCTGCTTGCAGTGTCAGGGTTTGTGGGGTAGCCCAGGCAACGGCACCGTTGACCTTGATGTCCCCATCTGTCGCGATGGTCCGGTCGGAAAGGGTCAGGCTGGCGATCACGCTGGCGGGACTTTCGTCCCCGGCGGTGGCGATGGTGTAATCAGTCGGGTCCAGCAGCCATAACCCCGTCTTGCCTTTGGGTGCCAGGGTGTTGACATGGGTATTGTTGGCCAGCGAGACATGTTGGCCGGAAGTCTCGATAAAACCGCCATCGCCCGCATTCGCGCCGCCACGTGCGGTCAGTGTGCCGCCAATCACGGTGTTGCCGGCAGACCACACAGAGATGTGACCACCCTTTCCAGAACGGATGGCATCGGCGTTGATCTGGACGTTATCCTGCAGTGTGGTGTTCTGTGCCTTCTGCCCAGAACCCTGGCCATGAAAACTGTCACCAACCAGCACCAGACCGCCGCCAACATCGCCCGAGGCGTTGATGATCGCCCCGTCGAGAGTCACTGTCTGGCCCGAAAGAGAGAGATGCCCGCCCGTTTGTCCCGCCTCCCGGCCGGAAACATCCAGCGTGCCGCCCACGTTCACCACGCTTTTCTGTCCTGTCCCCAGCAGCCGGATCGTGCCATGGTGGTTCTCGATGCTCTGTGCCTGGATCACACCGGTGTTATTCACCGCACTTGCCAGGAGATTTCCTGCTGCGGCCGCAGTCAGCAGCACGTGGCCACCGTCAACCTGAATCAGTCCGCCATTCTGGACCAGCGCGGCCACCGCTCCCTGGTTCACCGTCACATGGAGCATACCATCCCCGGCGACATCAAGGGTAACGGCATTGCCTGCGGCCAGTGCCACCGTGCCGAGTTTGGCCAGGATGACACCCTCGTTATTGACTTTGGCTCCCAACAGTGCCACAAAACCACCGTTTGCGTTGGTACGGATCGTGCCCTGATTGAGGACCGTGCCATCGCTTGTGCCAGCGAATCTGTTGTTGCCTGCCAAGAGGTCACTGTTCGTGATATTGCGGGTGGACGCCACCAGTCCGGCCACATTCACTTGCGCGCCTTTGCCAAACAGGATGCCGTTCGGATTGACCATAAACACATTGCCGTTGGCCGACAAGCTGCCCAGGATGCTCGAAGGATCAGCACCCAATACCCGGTTGAGCACTACCGAATAGCTGTTGGGTTGCACAAACTGGACGGCCTCTTGCTGTCCAATATTAAAGCTCTGCCAGTTGATCGCCGCGTTCGGGGTTGACTGGGTGATGGTCATGCTGCCAAAGCCACTGCGAATGCTGGCACTGCCCGCCGATACGACGCCATTCAGGGGCAATGCATAACTGTTTGTTGCAAACGCCATCATCAGGAGAGAAGCCAGGGCTTTGGGAGCGGAGTGGGTAAAAATGCCCAGGGCGGAGGTGCGAGAAGAGCTTCTTTTACCATTGCTTGCAATATGTTCGGAGACGGCAATAGAAATGCCAGTCTTCTTGTTCCATATCGATTTGTAGGTTTTGTTCATTGTTCTTCCACAGTAAATATAATATATTCAATGCTGGGTATCTGCCTCTATAAAATAAAATATAGATATTTTATGTAGTTAACGTAATTTCCCTGCTTTGTCCTGTATGGCTTTGATCTTTGTTTCAGCCAGTTCTTGGAAGAGGCAATCCGAAAACAGTTAAAGATAATTTCCTTGCTTGCAAGTAAAAATAACGGAAATTGGCAATGATTAATATAGAGTGAATACTCGACAAAGAGTCTTTTTTGTGTGCCAGTCGTCCCGATTGAATGGTTTCATCTTGGCCAATGGTTCCCAGATGACGGTGGCAACGCGCCCCAGGAGTCCAGCAGGCCATCTGTCTGAATTTGCCAGGTTTATGCCAGTCTGTTTGGTTTACATGGTGGAGGAGGGGATGCCTTTCTCCGTTACGTTCGCCAACCTGAAGAGAGCAAAATGGCGGGGCCAGGGGGGCTCATTCCTTGCGGGTGCAGGTTGTTCGTATGTCAATTATATCAAATGGTTGTAAAAACTTTCGCAGGGGTACGGGGACCGTCACGGTCCCCGGCAGGAGTCCAGAGGGCAGAGCCCTCTGGTGTGGTGCGGGGCGAAGCCCTGGAAGGGGTGCATGCCTTGCAAGGGCTCTGCCCCTGCACCCCGCCAGGGGAGATAATCCATCCCGTTATACACATCGCAAAAACTTGTTATTATTCATGGGGGTCCGGGGGAGATTATCTCCCCCGGTGGGGTCCAGGGGCAACGCCCCTGGTGGGGTCCGGGGCGAAGCCCCGGAAAAACAAGACCCTGGAGTTGGAACCACCAACGTGTTGCTACTGTGTCGTTTTTTGATCTACAGACCCTTGATGTCTCTGGCGGGGCTCCGCCCCGAGCCCCGCCAGGGGCTTTGCCCCTGGACCCCACCAGGGGGATAATCCCCCTGGACCCCTGCCAATATCAACGACTTGTTGAGATGTGTGTAATGGAATGGAGATAATCTCCCCTGGACCCCATAAAACTCTACCCGTCAAATCAGGTTGGTTGAACCACTATACCTGTCAGGGGGATCATCCCCCTGGTGGGGTTCGGGGCGAAGCCCCGTTTGACGCAAGGGTGATCACGTGGTTCGGGCAGGGGTCGGGGTGTTGGCACAGTCGTCCGGCACCGGTCTGAGAAATTGCGCCTGATTGGTATACAAGTCATGTATGCGCAATAATAATTTTAGTGCTGACCCAGTCGCATCACATCGACCTGTACTTCCAGCAGAGGTTGCCGTCCTCCCCCAAAAACCACCCCCTTCAAGGGGGGCACATCCGTGTAGTCGCGTCCCCAGGCCAGGGTGATATGTTGGTCACGGGGCAGAACATTATTGGTCGGATCCAGATCGATCCAACCAACACCGGGGAACAGGGTGGCAAACCAGGCATGGGATGCATCCGCCCCAATCATGCGTGGTTCGCCGGGTGGTGGCAGGGTTTCCAGATAACCGCTGACATAGCGCGCCGCCAATCCCAGGGAACGCAGTGCCCCGATGGCAATGTGGGCAAAATCCTGGCAGACACCTTGCCGTTTTTTCAGAATCTCCTCCAGGGGTGTTGAAACGGTCGTGATGTTGGGCATATATTCAAAATCATCGTGAATGCGACCCATCAGATCAAGCACCCCAGCAAAAAAAGGACGGCGGGCCGGAAAGGAAGGTGCGGCATAACGGGCCAGTGCTGGTGTGCGCCGTACCAGGGGGGAATCCAACAAAAATTGTTGTGCCCATAGTTTTTCCGTATCTTGCGCCGTGTTGAGCAAGGTTCGCACTTCCTCCCAGGATGGGGAACAGGTGGCGGGGAGCGGAGGAGGGGGTGTCACCTCCACCTGACTGACATATTCCACCGACAGGGTGCGGTGTGGTTCCAGCACCTCGAAATAGTGGACCCGGTTGTCGTACACATCACGACGTTCCAAAATCATGGCTGGCGTGGGCTGGATGGCCCACTGTGCGTGCAGCACAGTCTGGTGGGAGGTGTTTCTGGGATGGAGCCAAGCCAGGTTATGGCTGATGGTGACCGGTTCGCTAAACGCATAACGGGAGAGATGGCTGATCTGGTATGCCATCTCTTATCTCGCTCCCCCTCTCAGAGTGCGCGAAGAGGCGTGCTGGAAAAAAGCGTTTGCCAACTCCATGGAGAACAGGGGCAAGAGGACATGACACCGTTCCAACAGGTTCGCCAGATTGGTCCGTTCCCCATTGTCACCAACGGCACTCAGCAGTTCTGTCTCTGAGAGGCGGAGTGTGCCGATTGTCTCCAGAATAATGCGTCCGCTGGGTGTCCGATGGGGGGGGATGGCACTGCGCCGGGGCAAGGCCGCCACATGCTGCTCAATGATGGCAAGCTGGCTGGCCAGACTGCGGGGATTGGACTCATCCAGCAGAATGAGTTCAAAAAAAGGCTTGATGGCCAAGTTGGTGCGGTAACGACGGCGGTAGGTGATGCCACTGTCACTGACGTTGAGCAAAGCGTCCAGCAACAGGCGTTCTCCCTCCGGGGCCAGGGCAGGAACAAGGGTGGCACGCAACAATTCCAGCACGAAGATGGCCCGCTCAACCCGTCGCCCCAAATCGAAAAATCGCCATCCCAACCCTCGGGTCATGTTTTCGCCCGCCAGACCGGCCAAGGCGGCAAAGGTGGTAATCAACCCTTCCACCTCTCCCACCATGTCTGCCGTGCTTTTTTGACTGCACAGTCGTTGATAAAGCTCCAATACCTGGTTGAGTACCCGCCACGTATCATTGGACAGGCGTTCCCGTACCCGATGAGCTGCCAGAGCCAACGCATGTACGGCGGCATGAACCCCGCCGGAACAATCCGGGGAGCGGATCAAAACGAGCAGTTCCCGCTCTGGATTCAGGAACCGTGCCGCCGCTCCTTCGCCCACAAAGCCCGGTTGTGTTGCCGTGACCAGGGTGAGAGCCTGGTAAAGCAGACGCAAGGCCTCTTGTTCCTCTCCTTCCCACACATCCATGCCCTCCGGCCTGGGTAGCAGCAGGAGCACCTTCAACAACCGCAAGGTATTCTCAGTCCGTTCCGCATATCGTCCGACCCAGAACAGATTTTCCGCTGTCCGGCTGGAAATCTCGCCGGTAAAGAAAGAGGGCTCGGAGAGTCGCTCCAGTGGCAAACGGTTGGGGCGGATCGCGATGGGATTTCCTGACAATACCCAGACATCCTTGGTGATTCCTGCCGGATCGCTGAACGCGGGAGCTTGGCGGGATCCAATCAGCACCCGGGCCAGTCCACCCGCCATGACCTCCACCTCCTGTTTGTTGGCGGTGGCAAAGGTGCGCAAAATGACATGTCCAGGTCGTATCCCCGCTGCCGTCATCACCGGCACGGTCGAAGGGGTAATCGGTGTTTGGGCAATAAAATCTTGCGGACGAGCCACCAGCTTCTGGATCATTTTTTGCCGATCCAGACCGGAGAGTTCTCCGCCATGGCGGAGAGGTTTGGCGTGCTCCTGGATAACGAGTTTGTCCAACTCGTCCAATACCCGTTCCAGGGAGGCCGGATCCCCGCACCACCAGGTGGGTATCACCGGAATGAGGGGATCTTCCTCCAGGTAGTGGCGGCAAAGACTGGCAAAATAGCCCAACAGGGCCTGGTTTTCCAGTATGGCAGCCCCCGGATGGTTGACCACCGCTACCTGTTTGCTCAGTACCGCCTGCAACAAGCCCGCCACGCCGAACGATGCCTCTTCCCCCAGTTCCAAAGGATCGCACAAATTATCGTTCAACAGGCGTAACACGACATCGACGGCGTGCAGACCATCCAGAGTTTTGAGATAAACCCGCCCGCCCCGCACGGTCAGATCTTCACCCTGCACCAGCGTCAATCCCAGGTAGTTGGCCAGAAAGGCGTGTTCAAAATACAGTTTGTCTCTGGGGCCCGGTGTCAGCAGGACGACTTGGGGATCTCCTCTGGGCCACGGTGTGGACTCGTTCAAGTGGTTGCGCAAGGCCGAAAAAAAAGGCATGAGCAACCGTACATGGTTGTTGTTGAGCGGGTGGCGCAGCAGACGAAACATGATCTGGCGATTTTCCAGGGCATAGCCAGAGCCGGTCGGCGACTGGAGGTGGTCGCCCAATATCTGGAAAGTCCCTTGATCCGTGCGGACCAGATCCGCCGCCCACCAGGGCAGCAATCCCCCCGGTGGATAGGGCAGACCGCAACAGGAACGCAGATAGCCAGGGTGGGCGAAGATCAATGCCGGGGGCAAAATCCCATTGCGCAACACCTCCTGGGCACCGTAGAGATCCTCCAGCAGCCTTTCCAGCACCTGATGGCGTTGTTTCAAGCCTTTTTCCAGATGCAGCCAATCCGCCTCGGTAATAATGAGGGGGAGCAGATCCAGTTCCCAGGAGCGCACCGTGTCGGGGTCACTCTGGAACAGATTGTAGGTAATGCCATTTTCCCGCAGCAGCTGTCTGGCATGTTGGCGCAAAACCTCCAGGCGCGCATTGCCCAGGAGATTCATATGGGTGATGAGCGATTGCCATCCTGGACGTAACCGTCCGTCGGGATGGAAGGCTTCGTCGTAACCCGGCGGAGGCGCGTATTCCCGGAGCAGATTGTCAGGCAAAGAAGAGTTTGAGATGGGTTCCATGCGCGGATTAAAACTTGGCAGGACGTCGCATGTCAAGGGTGTGGGGATATTCGTCCGGGGGATCCTCCTGTGGGGGAATGCGCGGATTGGGCAAGGCTCCATGGGGATGAAAAATCGCCAGGGCTGGCCATTCGGGAGGTGGGCGCAATGGCCCTGGTGTATGACCGAACTCCTGAAAACGGATCCATCGTCGGGCTTCGGCCTCATAGCTGTTGACTGGCAATTCTTCATGATGGCGACCACCCGGATGGGCGGTATGATAGGTACACCCCCCCAGGGAGCGGCCATTCCAGGTGTCGATCAGATCAAAGACCAGAGGGGTATGGACGCCAATGGTGGGATGCAGAGCAGAGGGTGGTTGCCAGGCGCGGAAACGCACCCCGGCCACCCGTTCTCCCTGTACCCCGGTCTCCCGCAATGGCACCCGGCGTCCGTTGCAGGTCAGCACATGCCGTTCCCCCGTCATGCCACTGATCCGCACCTGGATCCGTTCCAGGGAAGAGTCGACAAAGCGGGCAGTGCCCACTCGGGTGAGTTCTTCGCCCAATACATGCCAAGGCTCGATGGCCATACGCAGTTCCAGTTGCATATCCCCCAGGGTGACGGAGCCGTAGCGCGGGAAGCGAAACGCCACGAATGGCTCAATCCAATCGTCCTGGAAGGGAATCCCGGCACGACGCAGACCGGCCGTGACCTCCAACACATCCTGACGCACAAAGTGGGGCAACATGAAACGGTCATGGAGTTCGGTGCCCCAGCGTACCAGGCGTCCTTTGTAGGGTGTATGCCAGAATTGGGCAATGAGACCCCGCAGCAGCAGCACTTGCACCAGACTCATTTGGGCATGGGGTGGCATTTCAAAGGCGCGCAGTTCCAACAAGCCTTGCCGTCCCGACGGACCTTCCGGGGCATAGAGCTTATCGATACAAAATTCTGCCCGGTGGGTATTGCCGGTGAGATCCACCAGCAGATGGCGCAACAGTCGGTCTACCAGCCAAGGTGTTGCCACCTCCCCCTCTGGAATGTGTTGCAGGGCGATCTCCAGTTCGTACAGAGCCTCCATGCGCGCTTCATCCACCCGTGGAGCCTGGCTGGTGGGGCCAATGAACAGGCCGGAAAAGAGGTAGGACAGCCCAGGATGGTGCTGCCAGCAGGTGATCAAACTGCGCAACAAATCGGGACGGCGCAACAAGGGGCTGTCCGCCGGGGTAATCCCGCCGATCACCACATGGTTGCCGCCACCCGTTCCCGTGTGCCGCCCGTCCAGCATAAATTTTTCTGTTGCCAGTTTGGACAGACGGGCCTCCTGGTAGAGGGCAAGCGTGGTCTCTTCCAACGCCTGCCAAGAGTCCGCCGGGTGTATGTTGACCTCAATGACACCGGGATCCGGGGTGACCAGCAGCCGTCGCAACCGCAGATCGGCTGGCGGTTCGTAACCTTCCAACAGCACGGGCATGTGCAGACTGGTCGCAATGCGTTCCACGGCGGCGACCAGTGCCAGATAGTGTTCCAACAGGGCCAGGGGAGGCAAAAAAATGTGCAACCGTCCCTGGCGTGGTTCCACACACAACGCACTGCGCACCACTGGGCGATTATCCGGTGGTGCCGCCGGTGCCGCCGGTGGACAGGTCGTGGCAAAAGAGGGGGGCAGTGGGGGCGGGGCGTCAAACAGGGAACGTTCCGCCAACATTTCCTGGGCCCTCAGGCTGCTCGCTGGCAGGGAATCCAGGGGGAGACGCCACCCCATGGGGGAGTCACCGGGTACCAGAAAAAGTTGTCCTCGGCGCATGGGCCAGGGAGAAGAGTGCCAGCCTTCTTCGTCACGGGCGAGGGGGAGCAGGTAGCCAACGGGCTGCGCCATGCCCCGTTGCAGCAAGGCGGCCAGACGTTGTCGGTCCAGAGGTTCATCCTCGCCAGCCTGCGCCGGATCCTGGTCTACCGGGATTTGCATCTCCTGCCATAAATGGTGGAAGGGATCTTCATAGCCGGGGAGCACCCAATCGGGATGGATGCCCAGATCCACAGCCAGTTTTGTCAAAAACAGTTGGGCTTCTGGTGCGCCGTATGTTTGGACCGGTTCTCCCCAGGCCATCAACGCCGGATTGTGCCACACCGGTGCGCCATCGCGACGCCAGAAACAGGAATACCGCCAGCGGGGCAAGGGTTCGCCGGGATACCACTTGCCCTGACCGAGTTGCAACACCCCCCCTGGTGCGAAGCGCGTTTGCAGGCGGCGCATGAGGTCTGTGGCCAAACGGCGTTTGTGTGGTCCATCAGCGGCAAAATTCCATTCCGGGTTGTCTGTTCCCTCCATGGCGATGAAGGTGGGCTCACCACCCATCGTAAGGCGCACATCGCCCGCCGTCAGCAGGGCATCGACCTGACCGCCCAGGGCCTGGATGGCGGCCCACGCCTCCTCCGTGTACGGCTTGGTGACCCGTGGCTGCTCCAGGATGCGCGTGACCTGGTTTTCATACTCGAGCGTGGCATGACAGGGATCCATCAACCCGGTCACCGGGGCGGCACTGGCGGGATGGGGGGTGCAGGCCAGGGGGATATGTCCTTCCCCGGCAAAGAGGCCGGAGGTGGGATCCAGCCCCACCCAACCGGCCCCCGGCAGATACACCTCGGCCCAGGCATGCAAGTCGGTAAAATCCCGTTCCGGGCCGGATGGACCATCCACAGCCGGTTGGTCTGGCGTGAGTTGTACCAGGTACCCGGAGACAAAGCGGGCGGCCAGGCCCAGGTGACGCAGGATTTCAACCAGCAACCAGGCACTATCCCGGCAGGAGCCCGTCTTGAGGCGCAAGGTTTCCTCACAACTCTGCACCCCCGGCTCCAAGCGAATGGTATAGCCAATCTCTTGCCAGAGCCGTCGATTGAGCGCGACGAGAAACAGCACGGTCTTGGCATCCCCGACCTCCACAGTATCCAACCAGGCCTGCAACAGGGGGCCAGCCGCCTCGGTCTGCCGGTAGGGGGTCAGTTCCTGGGCCAGCAGAGGCTCATAGACGAACGGGAAGGTTTCTGCCGATTCCTCGATAAAAAAATCAAAGGGATTGATGACCGTCAAGTCGGCGATCAACTCCACCTCAAATTGCAAGGTGGCGCACTTGTCCAAAAAAACCACCCTGGCCAAATGGTTGCCGAAAGGATCCTGCTGCCAATTGATGAAATGGTTGGCGGGCAGAATTTTCAGACTGTAGGAGCGGATGGGGGTACGGGTATGAACCGCCGGACGCAGACGGAAAACGTGGGGCGACAAGGTGATCGGACGATCATACCGGTAGCGGGTGCGATGATGAATGGCGACGCGAATAGTCATGACAGAGTCGATTTAGAAATGTGGATAGAATAAATAGAGTGCAATGGGTTCAGCAAGAACTGCACCACACCAGGCATTGCAATGGGAATGAATCAATCAGTCACAAAAAACTTATAAATATCAGTATTTTATCCTTGATTTGTCCATTGTTTGCGCGGTTTGTGCCTAAAACATATGCACAAACTGCCTTGACTGGTGCGCCGACTGCTTAAAATGTGTGCACAAACTGCCTAAAATTTATGCAGTCATTGTGCGTCCCCTCTTGAACGACCGGTATGCCCCGGCATTTTATGGAATCTTTATAAATCAAAACAATCCGATATGCGATTGGCCTGCATGTTGCGTTATTTTGAGCTGTATGCGGGGGTCCATGCGGGGAGGACCACACTTAAGGAGAAGGTACACGATGTCCATCGCCTGGGAACACTATCCATTCACCAAAAGTTATGACGAATTGTTAACTCCAGACCTCTTGCCACGCGCGGGAGCGGAGGGTTTGTACCGCTATCTGTCCGGGTTGGGCGAGGAGGAACTGCTGGCGCGGCAACGCACAGCCGAGTCGACTATCGTCAATATGGGTATCACATTTACCATTTATTCCCAGGGGGATAATATTGATCGCGCATGGCCGTTCGATATTATTCCCAGACTGATCTCTTGTAAGGAGTGGCAGCGCGTCGAACAGGGGTTGATCCAACGCTTGACGGCCTTGAATTTGTTTATCAGCGATCTCTATGGGGCGCAGCGCATTATCAAGAGCCGGGTTTTCCCGGCGGAGGTGTTGTCCCATTCCCGCAACTTCCGGCCCCAGTGTGTGGGGATCACGCCCGCCTTTGGGGTATGGGCCCATATTTGTGGCAGCGATCTGGTCCGGGATCGGCACGGTCAGTTCCTGGTTCTGGAAGACAATCTGCGGGTTCCTTCCGGGGTCTCTTATATGCTGGAAAATCGGGTGATCACCAAACGAGTCTTTCCTGAGCTGTTTGGCACCCAACGTATCCTGCCGGTGGATAACTATCCTGCCAGGTTGTATGACACCCTGGCCGTGCTGGCTTCACCACACCGGGATCAACCGCGCGTGGTACTGCTGACGCCCGGCATCTACAACTCGGCCTATTTTGAGCATGTCTATCTGGCCCGGCACATGGGCCTGGAATTGGTGGAAGGACGCGATTTGCTGGTAGGAGACGATGATGTGGTCTTCATGAAGACTATTTTCGGTTTGCAACCCGTGGATGTGATCTATCGCCGGCTGGATGACCTGTTCCTGGATCCGGAAGTATTCAGTGCCGATTCCATGCTGGGTGTACCCGGTTTGATGCGGGCCTGGGCGCGGGGCAAGGTGGTACTGGTGAATGCCCCTGGTGCAGGGGTGGCGGACGACAAGGTGGTCTATGCCTATGTCCCGGAAATGATCCGTTTTTATCTGGGAGAAGAACCCCTTTTGCCCAATGTCCCCACCTGGAAATGTCTGGAGGCAGATGATCTGCGTTATGTGCTGGAACATCTGGATGAAGTGGTCGTCAAGCCAGCCAATGAATCCGGTGGATATGGCATGTTGATGGGGCCCACCGCCACCGTGGCGGAACGCGAGGAAATGAGCAAACGGATCCAGGCCGACCCCAGGAATTATATCGCCCAGCCCGTCATTGACCTCTCCACGGTACCAACCTTGACAGAGCAGGGTGCGTTGGAACCCCGTCATGTCGATTTACGACCTTTCATCTTGCAGGGGCGCGACAGTTATGTCACGGCGGGTGGTCTGACGCGGGTGGCTCTGCGCAAAGGTTCCCTGGTGGTCAACTCCTCGCAGGGTGGGGGCAGCAAGGATACTTGGGTCGTGGCAATGGAGGATTGAAATGCTTTCCCGCGTCGCTGAAAATATTTACTGGATGGGGCGTTACCTGGAACGGGCGGAAAATACGGCCCGCCTGATCAATGTGACAAGTTGTCTGCTGTTGGATCAGCCCGAGTTGGGGAGGCAATACGGGTGGAAACGACTGGTTACCATTACCGGTTGTGATGCCTTGTTTACCGAATCCGGGCGTCCGGCAGAGGAAGGCGAGATGGTACGATTTCTGGTGGGTGCAACGGACAACCCGGCCTCGCTCTTTTCCTCCATCAGTTGTGCCCGGGCCACCTTGCGCACCATGCGCAATGTTCTCCCGCAGGAATGCTGGGAAAAGATCAATACTTTATCTCTCTTTCTTAAAAAACAAAAGGAAACCGGATGTGATGCGGCCCGCCGTCATTTTTTTCTGGAGGATCTGATTGAGCATTGTCAAACCCTGGTTGGGATCCTCATTGGCACGCTCTCGCGTGGTCCAGCCTTCGATTTTTTTCGTATGGGCCAACACATAGAACGGGCTGACATGTGTACACGCATCCTGGATGTGGAACCTGCCTTGTGGCAGCTTGAATTGGCCCAGGACGCTTTATGGATCAACCTGTTGCGCTCAGTCTCCGGTGAATTTGTCTATCGTCGTTATATCAATCCACGCATCAACGCCCCGGATGTGGTTGCCTTTCTCCTCCGGGATCGTCGTTTTCCCCGCTCTTTCAATTACTGCCTGCATGAGATGGAACGGTGCATTCATGTCCTGAACAACAACGCGCTGTGCTTCCAGTTGCTGAAGCGTCTGGAACAGTGGGTGGATAGCAGGGATGTGCTGGCACAGGGGCCCAGCGCGTTCATGGATGAACTTCAATTGGAATTAAACAAACTCCACGACATCATCGCCAGAACATATTTTTAAAAACTAGGTATCCACTTCGGTTAAGCCCTATCCACTTCGATCAAGCGTCTTTGTCTTGTGAATCTTCCCTCTTGGGTTCGCAACAAGTGATCGATACGGTGCTGGTTTCGTGACTACAGCTTG
>JADFYM010000101.1 GCA_015233035.1 Magnetococcales bacterium | reverse complement strand
ATTCCTGCATGGTCCGTGGGTAGTCAACCCCTGGGATTGGGTGTCTGGTGGTCTCCATGCAGGGATGGTACAAGCATCACTGACTTGAGTCAAGTGGATAGCACTTAAACGAAGTGGATACCTAGTTAAACCGATATGAATGTTTCAAACCCGGTTTGAACGATATGCGGTCATACTGCCCCATGTGCCAAACCGAGAGAGATGAAAGCTGTGCCAGGCGGACAGCAAAAGGCCTGGCCTGTTTGACTGTATCGCCTATTAAATCAAATGGCATATCAATCAGATCAGCACATTCTGGCCAATGGATGCCGGACAAAGCAAACCGATCCACCGCGCAATGGCATTGAATTTGCGCTTAGTCTCGATAACTCCACCAGATGATTCCGTTGTGGTCACAACGGAACAGACCAATTCTGCACGGCAAGGGATAGCAAAGATGGGCAAGGTGATTGGTATTGATTTGGGCACCACCAATTCGTGTGTGGCGATTATGGAAGGTGGGGATCCGAAAGTAATTGAGAACAGTGAGGGGAGCCGGACGACACCCTCCATGGTGGCCTTTACCGCCAACAATGAGCGACTGGTGGGTCAGGCGGCCAAGCGACAGGCGGTCACCAACCCGAAAAACACCCTTTCGGCCATCAAGCGGTTGATCGGTCGTCGTTATGATGATCCGCTGACGACAGAAGACAAGAAACAGGTGGCCTTCCAGATTGTCCAGGCGGACAATGGCGATGCCTGGGTGAATGCGGGCGGCAAGCGGATCAGCCCCTCCGAGGTCTCTGCCTTTATTCTGCAAAAGATGAAACAGACGGCAGAGGATTATCTGGGCGAAAAGGTGACCGATGCGATTGTCACCGTCCCGGCCTATTTCAACGATGCCCAGCGGCAGGCCACCAAAGACGCCGGTCGGATTGCCGGTTTGAACGTCTTGCGCATCATCAATGAGCCGACGGCAGCGGCCTTGGCCTACGGGTTGGACAAGAAGGGCGGGGAGACCATTGTGGTCTACGACCTGGGGGGGGGCACCTTTGATATTTCCGTCCTGGAGATTGGCGGCGGGGTGTTTGAGGTCAAATCCACCAATGGGGATACCTTCCTGGGTGGAGAGGATTTTGACAAGGCCATCATTGACTATCTGGCCACCGAGTTTTTGAAAGAAGCGGGCATCGATCTGCGCAAGGACAGCATGGCCTTGCAACGTCTGAAAGAGGCGGGCGAAAAGGCCAAGATTGAACTGTCCAACAGCACCCAGACCGACATCAATCTGCCCTTCATCACCGCCGATGCCAGTGGTCCCAAACATTTGAACATTACCCTGAGCCGGGCCAAGCTGGAGACGCTGGTGGACCATCTGGTGCAGCGAACCCTGGGACCGTGTCGCACGGCGTTGCAGGATGCGGGGATTACGACGCGGGACATTCAGGAGGTGATTCTGGTCGGTGGCATGACCCGGATGCCCAAAGTGCAGGCGGTGGTGACCGAATTTTTTGGCCGGGAGCCGCACAAGGGGGTCAATCCTGACGAGGTGGTGGCCATTGGAGCCGCCATCCAGGGTGGCATTTTGAAGGGTGAAGTCCAGGATGTGGTGCTGTTGGATGTGACGCCACTCTCTTTGGGTATCGAAACATTGGGTGGTGTCTACACCCGCCTGATCGACAAAAACACGACCATCCCCAGTAAAAAATCGCAGATTTTTTCGACGGCGGCAGACCAGCAGGCGGCGGTCACCATCCGGGTGGCCCAGGGGGAACGGGAACTGTTTGGCGACAACAAGCTGCTGGGTCAATTTGATCTGGTCGGCATTCCGCCTGCACCGCGTGGGATACCGCAGATTGAGGTGACGTTTGATATTGATGCCAACGGTCTGGTGCATGTTTCCGCCCAGGACAAGGGGACCGGCAAGGAACAATCCATCAGCATTCAAGCCTCGGGCGGGTTGAATGAGAGCGAGATCAAAAAAATGGTGCAGGAGGCGGAGCAACATGCCCAGGAAGACAAAAAGAGGCGGGAATTGATTGATGCCCGCAACCGGGCCGATTCGCTGATCTATACCACCGAAAAATCGTTGCAGGAGTATGGCAACAAGGTGGATGCCCCACTCAGGGGGCAGATTGAGTCGGCCATCGCCGATCTGAAGGGTGTCCTGGACCAGGACAATGCCGAACAGCTTGCCACCAAAACCCAGACCCTGATGGAAGTGGCCATGAAGTTGGGCGAGGCGGTCTACCAGAATGCGGGGGGACCGGCGGGTGGCGAGGCTGGCGGGGCCAATTCGGGACCAGCAGGGCAAACAGGCGATTTTGTCGATGCCGAGTACGAAGAGGTCAAACATAAAAACAAGTAGTGCAGAGAAACAGGAAGGCCTTGATCATCGTTTCAGCCATTCCAGTCAGAACCCTGGATTCCCGCCTTCGCGGGAATGACGAGCGAATTTCGTGTCATACCCATTCCCGTCATGCCCGCGAAGGCGGGCATCCAGGAGAGTTCGTGGACAAAACAGTGATCAAGGCCAACAGGAACCGTCCCTTCAATAAAACATTCAGCCAGGAGACTCTCCATGCACACGCCTGTCAACCATGTCCCGCTGCGCCATGCCCGGTCGCTCCAGCAGGAGATCAACCGGCTTTTCAGCCGGGATGTGGAAGAATCCCATGGCACAATGACGCAGTGGTCGCTGCGGGTGGATATCCGTGAAGAAGCCGAGCAGATCCTGTTGCAAGCCGACATTCCTGGTGTGGACCCGAAGGATATCAAAATCCATATCGAGAACAACCAACTGACCATTTCCGGGGAACGGAAGTGGGCGGACGGGCAAAAACCCGACACCTACCATCGCATCGAACGGGCTTACGGTTCTTTCAGCCGCACGTTTCAATTGGGCGGCAACGCGAATCCTGACCAGATTCAGGCATCCTGCAAGAATGGTGTCCTGGCAATCCGTTTACCCAAACGGGCAGGGACAAAACCACCGGTCATCGAGGTACCGGTCCATTGACCTGGCGGCCCATTGCGTTACCCACGCTGGAGATTCCAGAGATCACCCTGACCAAATATGGAGACAATCATGTCCAATCCGGTCGCAAAAAAGTTGAAAAAGAACGGCCATCCGAAAGACAAGAAACACAATGCCAAAAAATATGCTGGCGATGATGCCCGTACCAAGGAGTTGATCTTTCCCGATCCCTTCAACCTCGGCACACAAGACCTGATGCGCATCCCGACAGGCCAGGGGGAGAAGACCTGACCTGCCGCCCCAAGGCGGTGCTGGGCTGAACGCACACTTGCTCACAGCCCACGCGCCGTTTTCCAGATTATTCTGTTCAAGCGACATTGCCGTACAGGAAAGGCCATGCAACCCTCAGAAGATGTCGACAATGGCAGCACAATCATGGATCTGAATGAAAATATCCGCATCACCTTCCAGAAACTGCGGGAAGAAGATGAAGCTTCGATCAGTAATTTTCTGTTCGGCTTGTCGCAACAGAGCATTTATTACAGATTCATCTCGCACAATAAATTTACGGTCCCAAAAATCAAAGAGATGATCGCCACAGACCTGTCTGAAATGAAGCAGCACAATGCGATCAGCCTGATCGGGAGTATCATGGATACCCGGCAGGGCAAAGAAACCATCGCCATGGGTGCCTATTATCCAGAAGACAGCAACCGAAAGGCAGAGGTTGCCATCGTCGTGGGCGACATCTGGCAGAGAAAGACAATTGGTTCCTTCTTGTTCAAAACACTGGCCGTATTGGCCAAGCATAACGGTATTGCACATTTTACCGCCTTGGTCTGTGTCAAAAATATCGCCATGCAGAAAGTCATAGAAAAAATTGATCTGCCACTGCTCAGACATGTTGAAGATGCGTTGTATTATTATGAGATTGATCTGACCGCTTACCAATAAGGTCCAGATCCCGTGCTGCGGCCTTGATCATCGTTTCGTCCACAAACTCTCCTGGATGCCCGCCTTCGCGGGCATGACAGGAATGGGTATAACACGAAATTAGCTCGTCATTCCCGCGAAGGCGGGAATCCATGGTTCTGACTGGAATGGCCAAAACGATGATCAAGGCCCGTGCCGCAGGATGGACAATGATTGCCTGGAGGAAAACATCGGATGATAAACCTGCGTATTCTGCTTGTTGATGATGATGCCAACATGCTGGCAATATATCGTCACATACTGGGCAATATTGAAAACAGTGGCGATCCGGCTGCACATGCCATCCTGCTCCAGAATGGGAGTTATCGACCCGGCCATGCCGGAGAAACTTTTGCCCTGACCGAGGTGAATCAAGGGCTGGACGGTGTGGAGGCGGTCGCACGCAGTCTGATCGATGGCCATCCTTATGCCGTCGCCTTCGTGGATGTACGGATGCCGCCGGGCATCAATGGTATTGAAACGGCCAAACGCATCCGGGAGCTGGATGATCGGATCCACATCGTTATTGTGACCTCTTGCAGCGATCACTATGTGGATGAGGTGCAGGCTTTACTCAAACACGATGTCATTCTGGCGCAAAAACCGCTCACGCATGACGAGATACTCCAACTGGCACGCAATGCCTGTCATGCCTGGTCCAAGAGTATGGCTGATCAAGTATTGATCGGAGATCTCTATGCCAAAAAAAGTCAGGATGAATTTGGCAGTATCATGGAACGCTTGATGTCCCTGGAAATGCGGGAGCGTGGCCTGGCAGAACGGGAGCGCGCACTGGACAATCGAGAACCGGTCATTATCATAGAACGGTTATCCGAACAGTCGTCGGAGGATTGGACCAGCCTGGTGGAGTGAACGGCCTTGATCATCGTTTCGTCCACGAACTCTCCTGGATGCCCGCCTTCGCGGGCATGACGGGAATGGGCATGACACGAAATTCGCTCGTCATTCCCGCGAAGGCGGGAATCCAGGGTTCTGACTGGAATGGCCGAAACGATGATCAAGGCCGAGTGAACAGACACCAGGAGAATCGCCCGCCAGGCGTTTCACCTCTCAAACGGGCCGCGCACATAAAAACACTTGAGTTATTCAATCCCTCCATAAAAACACCATCCGCGCCACGCCAAAAAATATCGATTCCGCTTAATCTTCCATGAGGTGATATTCTCTTAATTTATCGAACAGCACTTTCTGCTTGACAGGTTTGGTCAGATATTCCGTGCAACAACCTTTAAAAAAGGCTTCAACCACCTGTTGTTCCGTATCCAGGGCCGTGACCATGAAGACGACGACCTCGTCCGTACCGGCCACCCCCCGTTCCCGTTCATGCGCCCGAATGCTTTTCAGGGCATTCTGCCCGTCCATGCCCGGCATCATTATATCCAACAATATAAGATGGTATGGATCTCGTCCTTCGAGAGCGAGGAGGAACGCTTCCACGGCCTCTGAACCATCTTCGGCCATATCGCATGAGCCGATTGACTTGAGCATATACTGTAACAGATCTCTGTTGTTCTGTTCATCATCCACAATCAAAATGCGCATCACTCCCCCCCCGTGGGCAAATGGGTCTTGATCACCGTTTTGGCCACTCCTGGAGGGGGGCACCTTGGCGGTTCCGGGGACCAGGCCCCCATTGGCCGAAATGTTGGTCCACATTGGTAACGATAACGCACCTGAGGGGCGGATGGAAAGCGGAAAATGGAAAGAACCGCGCGTCCAGTGATGCAGGGTGCGGTGGTGTATCACTTGACATCCAGTCGTGCGCGGCAATCACAGGGCAAATTTGCGCCCGCAGGAGTGGCGTTTTCCCTGCCACTGCGGGCGGAACGCCCGCGATCCCAGGATGAGCGTCCAGAACTTTCCAATGCGATTCCCATGTTTTTATAATAATTTTAAGGGGTCCAGGGGGATTATCCCCCTGGTGGGGTCCAGGGGCAAAGCCCCTGGTGGGGTTTGGGGGCAAAGCCCCCAACAACAGACCCACAAAGAAAATCAGCCCGGTTGAACCACCATCCAGTTATGCAGAATTTGCGATAACAGCTTTTTTTTGTATCCCGTTGGCATTATACTGGGATGCGCGACTGAGCCTTGATCATCGTTTCGTCCACGAACTCTCCTGGATGCCCGCCTTCGCGGGCATGACGGGAATGGGTATGACACGAAATTCGCTCGTCATTCCCGCGCAGGCGGGAATCCAGGGTTCTGACTGGAATGGCCGAAACGATGCTCAAGGCCCGCGACTGGAACGACCGAGCGGATTGGTCCGGTAGACGTTGCCAGTGGGGGCTTTGCCCCCAACCCCACCAGGGGCTTTGCCCCTGGACCCCACCAGGGGGATGATCCCCCTGGACCCGCACGACTTTTATAAGCAAATCCGCCCGTTTTTTGGAGTGACACATTGACCATCACGGACAAGACACCTGAGAATAATATATTTTTTATGCTTTTGTCATTATTCTGGCTGGTCCTGTCGTGGGCCGTTGCGGATGGCCTGCTGCATGAAAACGTGGACGGGTATATCAAAAGAGAGCAGACCGCACAAGAGAGCATGATCGGCACGATCGAGAACAATATTAATCTCAACCTGGCCTATCTGCATGGTATACCCTTGATGGTTGCCAAGGATGCGCTCGTGCTGCAAGCCCTCTCCCGGTTTGGACCGGCGGCCACCCCCTCCACGCTGCCCGATGCACAACGCCGGCAGATCTGGTCAGCAGATCCATCGCTCAAGGCAATCAGCCAGGATCTGGCGACGACGGCAACCTCGCTGGGAGCCGACATGGTCTGGATCACGAACAGCGCAGGCGATTGCATCGCGGCCAGCAATATGGATCAGCCGGACAGTTTTGTCGGCACCCATTATGCCGACCGTGACTATTTCCAGATCGCCATGCAAGGTCAGAGTGCCCAACAGTATGCCGTGGGCAGAAAGACAAATATTCCTGGTCTCTTTTTCAGTGTACCCGTCATCCACCAGGAGCAGATTATCGGCGTCGTGGTCGTCAAGATCAATCTTTCCCGGCTGGATCACTGGGTCAACCAGGCAAACGCTTTTATTGCCGACAAACATGGCGTCATCATTCTTGCCAGCGACAAACGGTTGGAAATGCAGGCCATGACCAATGCCGAAGTCACCCAATTGACCGATCCCGAGAAAATGAACATCTACCAGCGGACCGACTTGCCCGTGCTGGCGTTCAAACCCTGGGATCCCCTGGCCCATCCTGTCCTGTATCAATTCCCATACAATGGACAACCGGTGCTGCTCGCCAGCCGCTTTCTGACAGAAAATGGCATTTACGTGTATACCTACCGCTATCTGCCCCAGATCACGGCATATGAGCAGACCAGAACGGAGCAATTTCTGTTGTTTGCCGTCGTGGGTACGCTGTTGTTGGTGCTGGTCATCAGTGGCCTGGCCTATATCCGCATCCGCCAACGGACGGAAAAGGCCCTGCTGGCGGCCAAACTCAGTGCCGAAGATGCCCATCAACGTCTCCAGTGCAGTTATGAAAGCCTGCAACAGGAACGCAACAAACTGAGTATTATTATTCACAGTATTCGGGAAGGCATCGTGGTCACCAACGCCCAGGGGGAGATCGTGATGGTCAACCCGGCCACCGAACACCTTCTGCAAAAAGATACGCGGCACATTGAAGCGGCTGGATTTTTGAACCTGGTGGACGATCCCCCCTTTGTCCAAACCTGTCTTGCGCAAGCGGACCATGCGCTGTCCTACACGCTGCCCTACAAGGACAAGGTACTCCATTTTTATGCTTCGACCTTCAAGGAGGGGGAGCGCACGGTGGGTTCTGTCGCCTTGCTCCGCGATATCACCGAAGAGACCAAGCTGAAAGAGCAGTTGCACGAGATTATTGAAAAGGCCCCCTTCGGTATCATTGTGGTGGATGAACAAGGGGTCATTCGTCTCTTCAACCCGAAAGCTGCCCATCTGTTCGGCTACCAGGGCGATGAAGTGATCGGCAAACCGGTGACGGCCCTCATGCCCCCCGCCTTGCATGGACGCCATGAGGGCAAATTTCAGGATTATTTTCAACTGGAAAAACATCCTGCGTCAGGGATGGTCTCCTTTGAAGCCGAGGCCTTGCGCAAGGATGGCTCCCTCTTTCCCATCCGCATAGCCGTCAACAAGATGATCCTGGACGAACGTCCTGCCCTGGTGAGCATGATCGCTGACATTACCGAAGAAAAACGCCTGCTCATTGACCTGATTCAGTCGGAAAAGATGGCCGGTCTGGGTGGCATGGTGGCCGGGGTGGCCCATGAAATCAATACGCCAGTGGGCATTGGCGTCACCGCCGCTTCGGAATTGCGCGAACGGGCACGCGATTTTGCCGCCATGATGCATGCCGATGGCATCAGCGAGGAAGAACTGGAGGAATATATCTCTTCGACGCAACGACTGACCGACCTGATCCTGAACAATCTGGAGCGGGCAGCAGAATTGGTGCGCAGTTTCAAGTTTGTGGCGGTGGATCAGTCCAGCGACCAATTGCGGACCTTCAATGTCCGCGCCTATGTGGAATCCGCCGTGTTGACCTTGCATCACGAACTCAAGCATACCAAACTGGCGGTGATGGTGGTCTGCGCGGATCATTTGCAGATTCGCAGCCATCCGGGTGCCTTCGCGCAGATTGTGATCAATCTGCTCACCAATTCCAAGATTCATGCCTTCGATGCCGATGCAGCAGGGCAAGTGGTCATGGAATTTCATGTCGAGGGCGATCGCTTGCGTTTCACCTATCGTGACAACGGCCGGGGCATGACGGAAGAGACCCGCACCCGCATCTTTGAACCGTTTTTTACCACCCGCCGGGATCTGGGGGGCAGCGGTTTGGGAATGCACATTATCTACAATCTGGTGACGCGAACCCTGGGCGGCACCATCTCGTGTCAGAGTGCCCCCGGTTGCGGCATGTCGGTCCAGATTGATGTCCCTCTGGTAGGCCTTGATCAT
Organism: Magnetococcales bacterium; assembly: GCA_015233035.1. Lineage (GTDB taxonomy): Bacteria > Pseudomonadota > Magnetococcia > Magnetococcales > Magnetaquicoccaceae > Magnetaquicoccus. The sequence goes on along the minus strand of JADFYM010000101.1, from coordinate 5,003 downwards.
CGTTTCGGCCATTCCAGTCAGAACCCTGGATTCCCGCCTTCGCGGGAATGACGAGCGAATTTCGTGTCATACCCATTCCCGTCATGCCCGCGAAGGCGGGCATCCAGGAGAGTTCGCGGACGAAACGATGATCAAGGCCCTCTGGTACAGTGAGGAAATTTGTTCGCTGTATGGTATGGTTCGTGACAATCTGCCCGACAGATTCGTGCAATCGGTCGTGCTGGCCAAAGGTGAGCGATTTGATCTCATTCTTTAAAAATTTTCAGCGTTGGTCCCTGTACATGTTGATTGTGATACCCTTCACTTTCCTCATTGTGACTGGCGGGGGCCTGGCCGGATATCTCTCCTACCGCAATGGCCAGGTCGGGGCCCATGAACTCACTTTGCGTCTGCTGGACGAAGTGAGCCAATATATTCAGGCCCATCTGCTCGGTTTTCTGAACACCCCGCCCGTCATCACCCAGATTCATGCCGACATGTTCCACCGGGGACATTTTACCGCCGACAATCTGCCGGAGATCGAACTCAGTTTTCTGGACCATCTGCGGCACCATCAGGTCCGCAGCATTTATTTTGGCGATGAACAGGGAAAAGGGGTGGCGGTGTTCCGGTTGAACAATGGCCTGTTCGAGGCCAGGATCATTGCCCATCCACCGGTACGCCAGTTTTTTTCCCTGGATGGCCAAGGCAATCGCCTGGCCTTGAGCCAGGAAACCGATTGGGATCCCCGCGTGCGCCCCTGGTATACCGGGGCCAAGGCGCGCAACGAAACCGTCTGGAGCCAAGTCTACACCTTCACCGATGGCGTGTTGGGCGTCACGGCCTCCCAGGCCTTTCTCGACCAGACCGGCAAGCTGGGCGGCGTGGTGGGCGTGGATCTGGACCTCGGTTTTATAAGCGATTTTTTGCGCAACATGAATGTCAGCCCCTCTGGACAGGCCTTCATCATGGAACCGGACGGCTGGCTGGTGGCCAGTTCCAAAGGAGAACCGTTGTCGATCAAAGATACCCAGGGGGGGGAGCTGCGCCGCATCCAGGCGCATGACAGCAACAATGCACTGCTCCGGGGCGCGGTGGAACAGGCCCAACACCATTTCGGTCCGCATATGACCCTGGTGCAATCCCACCAGTTCCTGTTCAAAAACGAGGATAAAGAGATCCACGTGCAGTTCACCCCCGTGCGGGACCAATGGGGTCTGGACTGGATCGTCGGCGTGATCATTCCCCAGGAGGATTTTACGGCCCATTTGACCGTCAGCGCACAAACAACATTCATAATGGTTTTAACGTCATTGGTGCTTTCTGTCCTGGCTGGTATCGGGATTGCCCGCAGGGTGGCTCGCCCCCTGCAAAAGATGAGTGCGGCGGCCCAATCCATCTCGGCGGGCCATTTTGAGCAGGTTTTGGGCACGGGCTGGGGCAAGGAGTTGTGCATCCTGGCAGAGGCGTTCAACGGCATGGCACAACGCCTGCGCCTGTCATTCAACGCCTTGGCGGAGAGCAACGAACAACTGGAGGGCAAAGTGGCCGAGCGGACCCACGAACTGGCCATCGCCAGGGAACGGGCCGAATGGGCCAATCAGGCCAAGAGCATCTTTCTGGCCAATATGAGTCACGAAATCCGCACCCCCCTCAATGGCATCATTGGCATGATCGACCTGGCCTTGGAGGAGGCGGACCAGCAGAAACAGGAGGCCTGTTTGCGCACCGCCAAAGAGTCGAGCCATATTCTGACGGCGGTCATCAACGATATTCTTGATTTTGCCAAGATTGAGTCTGGCAAGCTGCTGGTGGAACAGGTTCCGTTTGCGCTGGATGGCGTTCTGCACACCGTGCGCGCCCTGTTTGAGCGGACCGTGGCGGCCAAAGGGATTGATCTGGTGATGCCACAGCATTGTCCGGTGCCGGGCCGGTTGATTGGCGACCCGACGCGGTTGCAACAGGTGCTCATGAATTTAATCGGCAATGCCATCAAGTTTACCAAGCAGGGCAGCGTGACCCTGGAACTGGCGGTGGTGGAACAGGATCCACAGCAGGTGCGCGTGCAATTTTCGGTCATCGACACGGGTATTGGCATGACGCCGGAACAGGTGGCCGCACTGTTTCAACCCTTTGTCCAGGCGGATGCCAGCACCACCCGCCAGTTTGGCGGTACGGGTCTCGGTTTGACGATCAGCAAACGGCTGGCGACCTTGATGGGGGGGGAGATCGGGGTACACAGTGTCTTGGGTGAAGGCTCCCTCTTTCATTGTACGTTGCCGTTTGGCCAAGCCCCCCTGGACCAGGAGAGCGCGACCACCCCTGTCGAGACCGGGATCAGCATCCCGACCGCGCAGGAAATGCAGACTGCCATCGGCGGGGCGCGGATTTTGTTGGTGGAAGACAATCCCATCAATCAGCAGGTGGCTGGCGAGATGTTGCGCAAGATTGGCCTGCTCGTGGACGTGGCCGGTAATGGACAGGAAGCCGTCGAGTCGGTGGCACGGGCGGATTATGAGGCTGTTTTCATGGATATCCAGATGCCGGTGCTGGACGGTTACGCCGCCGCCCGCGCCCTGCGCAGCCAGGAACGGTGGCAGAGTCTGCCCATCATCGCCATGACCGCCCATGCCTTGTCCGGTGATCGTGAGGCCTGTCTGGCCGCCGGCATGAATGATTATGTGACCAAACCCATTGCCAAACGCGATCTGTACGCCGCCCTGTTGCGCTGGATCCCGACGGGTGCGCGGCCTGGACCAAGCGGGGAACCGGTCTGGGTCAACCGTGTCGTCGACGCACCGTTCACCATGCCCGCACACCTGGCGGGTATTGATGTCGCCTCCGGTTTGGACCGCCTGGATGGGGAACACCAGATATACCGTGCGCTGTTGCGGGAATTTCAGCAGGATTATCAGCACGCGGCAGCCCAGTTGCAAAGATTGCTGGCGGGCAGACGGCAGGATGATGTCGCCTCTGCGGGACGCCTGGCCCATGCCATCAAAGGGGTAGCGGGCAATCTCGGGGCCCGGGATGTGCATCTGGCGGCACACGAGTTGGAACAGGGGATCAAGATGGACGACCGGGCGGCCTGGCCGGAGTTGGTGGCCCGTCTGGCACAGGCCATGGCCGTGGTGTCGGCATCCATCCACCGGTTGACAGAGGCAGAGCAGGTGCCGTCCGAGGCGAGCGGGACAGGCCTGACGGACGCACCCTGGCCCGTCGAGGCGGTCACGAATCTGCTGACAGAAATATTGGCTCTGCTGAAAAAGGGCGACATCAAGGCCGAAGAGCGCGTGCAGGCACTGGCCACCCTGTTGCGGGGCAGCCCCGTGCAGGAAGCGTTGGGGCCACTGACCAGACAGATTGGTGATTTTGATTTTGACGGTGCGCGCATCACCCTGGCGGCCATGGCCCAAAACCTCCAGCTTGCCCTGGAGGAAAAGAGATGAGCCAGCCCATGCCCCCGGCGCGAATCCTGATTGTGGACGATATACGGGCCAACATAAAAACCTTGGCACACATTCTCCGCGCCGATTATGAAATTTCCGTGGCAACCAGTGGGGAAAAGGCGTTGGAACTGGCGGTCGCTGAACTGCCCGACCTGATTCTGCTGGATGTCGTCATGCCGGGGATGGATGGTCATGCGGTGTGCAGACAGCTCAAAGCCAGTCTGAAGACTTGCAATATTCCCATCATTTTTGTGACTTCCAACAGCGATGCCACGGATGAGACCCATGCGTTGGAACTCGGGGCGGTGGATTTCATCTCCAAACCGGTGGTGCCGTCGGTGGTCCGGGCCAGGGTCAAGACGCATCTGGGTTTGCTGCGCGTCCGGGCGCAGTTGGTGGAAGCGGAAAAACAGGCGGCGTTGGGGCAACTGGTGGCTGGCGTTGCCCATGAGATGAATACTCCAGTGGGCACGGGCATCACGGCGGCCTCCGAGTTGGAGGACCGCACCCGTGACTTTATCGCCCTGGTGCAGGGCAGCGGCATCAGCGAGGAGGAATTGCTGGACCATCTCGCTTCCACAGCACGGCTGGCCAGGCTGATTGGCCGCAGTCTGGAACGGGTCTCGGAGCTGGTGCACAGTTTCAAGTCGGTGATGATGGACCAGTCCACGGAAAAATCACAACCATTTCATATCAAAGAGTGTCTGTCGTCAACCATCATGCGGGTGCAGCGTGAACGGACAGAGGTGCCGTTGACGGTCACGCTCTCTTGCCCGGAATCATTGACCATGCAAGGCTATCCGGGCGTTCTGTCCCAGGTGGTGGCCAATCTGCTGGACCATTCCCGGCGGCACAGTTTTTCACCGTCTGCGGCAGGGCACATCACCCTGGAGGTGGTGGATGAGGGCGAGATTCTGCAAATCAGTTATCGGGATGATGGGCATGGCATTCAGGAAGAGGCACGTCGTCGCCTCTTTGATCCATTCTATACCACCTGGTTGGACCATGGCAGTCATGGTTTGGGGATGCACACTACCTATCATTTGGTCACACGGATTTTGGGCGGGACGATCCTCTGCGAAAGCAGTCCGGGGTATGGCATTCATTTTTTGATCCGGTTGCCCTTGTACAGTCCCACCGTATAAGTCCCCCCCAGATCCATCATGATCAAGGGGGTCCGGGGGGGATTATCCCCCCCGGTGGGGTCCAGGAGCAAAGCCCCTGGTGGGGTCCGGGGCAAAGCCCCGGAAAAACAAGCCCCTGGAATTGGAGACACGAACATATTGCCATTGTTACCAAATTGCAATCGAACGGGGAATAATGCGACAGGCACGGACACCCGTTATCGTCATTCCCGCGAAAGCGGGAATCCAGGAGTTCTGCGGGGCTGGCTGGATTCCCGCCTGCGCGGGAATGACGGAATAATACCAATTTGCGTTCAATCGGGTAAACTAGGTATCCACTTCGTTTAAGTGCTATCCACTTGACTCAAGTCAGTGATGCTTGTACCATCCCTGCATGGAGACCACCAGACACCCAATCCCAGGGGTTGACTACCCACGGACCATGCAGGAA
>JADFYM010000100.1 GCA_015233035.1 Magnetococcales bacterium | reverse complement strand
AGGGAGTATAGCTCAGACAGGGATCAAGGGGGGAAAGCAAAGTAACCCATCGGCCAGCGAGACGATAGGAGTAGATGGAGGAGCCAGAGTTAAACCACAGCTACGGCGCAGCCGTTCAGTCCAACCCTGGATTCCCGCCTTCGCGGGAATGACGAGCGAATTTCGTGTCATACCCATTCCCGTCATGCCCGCGAAGGCGGGCATCCAGGAGAGTTCGTGGACGAAACGATGATCAAGGCCGTTGTGTGCCTAGTGTAGGGATCCCGTTGGGGAAATCATTCCCCCAACTCCCCGTGATAATGATTGCAGAAAGGGTAAACCGAACCATTTCGCCCTCTTGAGGAGTGTCCCATGGACATGCCCATTCTTTCCAGTTTGCGTGTCAAAACCAGAATCTGGTTGGTAATCTGGTTGGCGATTGCCTGCATGATGGGACGGGAGGTTTTGGTTCTCTATACGCTGGATCAAGAGATCATGGCCAGCCGCAAGTCCAAGATCCACCAACTGGTGGATGTGGCTCTCAGCATCCTGAACCATTTTCACCAGCAGGAAATCCAGGGCCACATGACCCGTGCGGCGGCCCAGCAGGCGGTCATCCAGGCGATCAAAATTTTGCGTTATCATGAAAGTGACTATTTTTGGCTCTTTGATGCACAGCCCGTCATGATCATGCACCCGTTCAAGCCGGAACTGGACGGCAAAGATCTCTCCCATTTTGCGGATCCCACCGGGAAAAAACTTTTTGTCGCCATGACGGAGCAGATCAAGGCCAATGGGCAGGGCTTTGTGGGCTATATGTGGCCCAAGCCCGGCATGGATAAACCGATTCCCAAGCTCTCTTTTGTCAAGGAATTTCCCCCCTGGGGTTGGAATATTGGTACCGGGTTGTACATGGATGATCTGAACACCCTGTTCTGGGACGAGGCACGCAAAATTTTGAGTGTATCCGTGTCGATCATCGCCCTGATGCTGGCCCTGGCCTACTTTTTGGCTCGTTCCATCACGCTGCCCATCCAACAGGTTTCCGAACATATTACCCGGATTACGGCGGGTGATTTGACCCAACGACTGGATATCCAGGCCCACGGTCAGGACGAAATCAGTCAGACGGGCCAACAGATCAATCTGTTGGCCGAAAGTTGGCAGTCGGAAATGACCGAACGCAAACAGGCGGAAGAGGGCTTGCGTTCGGCCTACCAGATACTGGAACGCCGGAATGAGGCGCGACTCATTATCAACAAGCTGCATGAGACCATCTTTGAACGCGCCCCCATCCAGCAACAGTTGGAACTTGCGCTGGATATTATTTTTTCCCTCTCCTGGTTCGACTTGACCCCCAAGGGTGCCATTTTTCTGTTGGAGGAGGCGTCCGGGGAACTCGTCCTGACGGCACAGCGGGGGTTTGACGCGGCGCATATTGCCGCCTGCGCGCGCATCCAACCAGACCAATGTTTGTGCGGGAAAACCATCTCGGCCAGAAAAATTTTATTTTCACCCTGTGTCGCGTCTGGACATGAGATCCACTGGGATGGCATGACACCCCATGGTCATTATTGTGTGCCTCTTGTGGACCGTGATCGGTGTTTGGGGATACTCGACCTCACTGTGCCCACCAACCATGTGCCCCGTGCGGAAGAGGAGGCGTTCCTGATCACGGTTGCCAACACGATCACCGGTCTGATCAACCGTCGCAGTCTGGAGGAACAACTGGACTTGCAGGCCAACTTTGACCATTTGACCGGGTTGCCCAATCGGGCTCTGTTTCATGATCGCCTGAATCAGGCCCTGAGTCTGGGCATTCGGAACCGCCAGGATGTGGTCTTGATTTTTATCGATCTGGACCATTTCAAGCTGGTGAACGATACCATGGGTCACGAGGCCGGGGATCGTCTGCTGTGCGCCGCGAGTCAACGGATCACCTCCTGTCTCCGGGCGTCCGATACGGTGGCCCGCCTGGGTGGAGATGAATTTACCGTCATTCTCAACCAACTGACCAGCCCTTTTTATGTCGAACTGGTGGCACGCAAAATTCTGGAACAACTGGCCATCCCCTTTGTGTTGTTCGGGGAGGAGTTTTCGGTGTCCGGCAGTATGGGGATCACCTTTTTCCCCCATGATGCCACCGATGCGGAAACACTCCTGAAAAATGCCGACAGTGCCATGTATCAGGCCAAGAAGGAGGGCCGTGCCACCTTCCGGTTTTTTACCCAGACCATGCAAGACCAGGCCATGCAGCGCATTCAGATGGAAAAAGAGTTGCGGCAGGCCTTGGACAGGGAAGAATTTTTATTGTACTACCAGCCCAAGGTGTGTGGCCGGACCGGGCGTCTCACGGGCATGGAGGCGTTGGTGCGGTGGAACAAACCAGGGCAAGGTCTGGTGGCACCGGGGGCGTTTATCCAAACGGCGGAAGAGTCCGGGCTGATCGTGCCGCTGGGGGTCTGGATTCTCCAGAGTGCCTGTCAACAAAACAAGGCGTGGCTCGACGCCAACGGCCACACCGTGCGGGTGGCCGTCAACCTGTCGGCCCGCCAATTTCAGCAGGGACAAGAGTTGCTGGAGACCGTTACCGCTACCCTGGCCCAGACGGGTCTGCCCCCGGAATGGCTGGAACTGGAAATTACCGAAAGCATGGTCATGGGCAATGTGGAACAGGCCATCCTCACCATGCAGGAGTTGCGGCGCATGGGGGTACACATCTCTCTGGACGATTTCGGGACAGGCTATTCCTCCCTGGCGGCCTTGAAACGGTTTCCCTTGCATTCCTTGAAGATAGACCGTTCTTTTGTCACCGATCTGCCCACGGATGCGGAAGATGCGGCCATCGTCTCGGCCACCATTTCCATGGCGCACAAGATGAACCTGGCCGTGGTGGCGGAAGGGGTGGAGACGGCGGAACAGCTCGCATTTTTGCGGGCAAACGACTGTGATGACATCCAGGGCTACTATTACAGCCGCCCGCTGCCGGTGGAAGCATTTACCCGGTTGTTGGTACACAATGGACCATTGGAACCGGCTGGTCGTTAAACCGCACCTGTTTCGGAATGTGTAGTCCGTCATCCCCGCGAAAGCGGGGATCCAGGTCTCGCATGTACCACCTGGATTCCCGCCTGCGCGGGAATGACGTCCCCCGGACGGCAAAAAAAAGACCGCCTCCACCTGGATTCCCGCCTGCGCGGGAATGACGAGCGGTACCACCTGTACGCTTCTCGTATGCAACCTGGATTCCCGCCTGCGCGGGAATGACGTTTTAAAAAACTACGTTTCCCGTGGTGGGTGCGGTTTAACACCTGTTTTTTTCCAGGGGCCAAATTTTCCCTTGCTTTTTTTGGTGACACATGGTGACATTCCACATCAATATTTTCGCATGGGGTGATCCACGGCCCACACCAGGGTCGCAGGTTTCGCAGGGCGGTCTATCTGTTACATGTTTTGACATTCCTCAAAAAACAAAAAACGGGATACAGAAAAGGGTTTCGACTTGTCTGTAGCCACGACACCGGCGTGATGTTCATGTGTCTGCATGGGAGGTAAAAGTATGAGTACGTTTCTTATCCGAAAGGATGCCGTACCGGACTGGATACAACGCTTGGCGCGGGAGAACGCCGTTTATTTTCCGCAGCGTGCCGGGCAATCCGGCTTCCGGTTCGAGCCAGTACAGGAAGGTTCGGAGATTCAGTTTGAACAGTACCATCCAACCATTGTGCCGCCGGGCAAAAAGCTGGCCCCTGCGGGCGAGGTGCTGTTTCAATATCGCCGGGAGGGCGAAGATGCGGTGGTGGAGCCGGTTGTGGATGCCTCGTTCCGCATTCTGGCCGGGGTGCGTCCGTGCGATCTGAAGGGGATTGACCTGATGGATCAGGCCAATCGGGAGGGTTGTGCCGATCCCCACTACCTGACGCGACGGGCCAACACCGCCATTATCGCCTATGACTGTCTGACCCCGTGTGACAAGGCCTGCTTTTGTGATGCCACCGGTTCTCTGCGTTGTCGCAAGGGGGCGGATATTTTCCTGACCCCGGTGGACGAGGATGTCCTGGTGGAGCCCCTGTCGGAGCGTGGTCTGGCCTTGCTGGCCGGGGCCAATTTTCCGATTTGCGGCAATGTCGAGGCGCGCAAGGCCAAGGCGGAGGGGGGGCGGGCCAAACCGTTCGGTCGCCAGTTCAAGGCTCCGCTGCAACAGATTCCGGGCATCGTGGCCAAACAGTGGCACTCTCCGGTATGGGAAAAGCATGTCCAGCAGTGTTTTTCCTGCGGCAGTTGCAATCTGGTCTGTCCCACCTGTTATTGTTTCAATGTGCAGGATGACTTTGATCTGACGAACACCAGTGCCGGGCAGCGTTCCCGCACCTGGGATGGCTGCATGTTGCCCAATTTTGCGGAAGTGGCCGGAGGCCATAATTTTCGTTCCCATCCCGCCGACCGCCAACGACACCGGGTCAAGCGCAAGTTTGAATATTTGACCAAACGGTTCGAGGAAGGCAGCTTTTGCACCGGTTGTGGACGTTGTGGTCGGCAGTGTACGGCGGGTATAGATATTTTTGACATCGTCAACGATCTGGTGGACAACACGGAGGCGACCTCATGAACGTGACAGCCAGCGCGTCGGATACGACGCTCGACAAAAATCTCTATCTGCCCCGCATGGCCACCATCCTGGCGGTAGAGGAGATGACCGCCCGGGAAAAATTTTTCCGTGTCGAACTCTCCCAACCTTTGGGGCATCGGCCGGGGCAGTTTGTGATGCTCTCGCGCCTGGGTATTGGCGAGGCTCCGATCTCCGTCTCCTGCGGGCCACGGGACGACACCATTCTGGAAATGGTGGTCCGCAATGCGGGCAGTCTGACCCAGGTCTTCCATGGTCTGCAACCGGGCCAAAAGGTGGGTGTGCGTGGCCCGTTTGGCTCTGGATTTGACCTGGCCGATCTTTATGACAAGGATATTGTGTTTATCGCGGGGGGGCTGGGTTTGGCTCCGCTGCGTTCCCTGATCCAACCGGTCCTGGCACAACCGGACCGGTTTGGGACCGTGACGATCATCAGCGGTTGTCGCACCCCGGCTGAGGAATTGTACCGGGCGGATCTCCAGTCCTGGTCGCACAAGGTCAAGGTGATCCGTCTGGTGGACAAGACCGCCAACCTGCCCTGGGATGGCCAGGTGGGGTTGGTCACTGCGCCCATTGCCCAGTTGGACCTGGATCCGGGCCGGACCGTGGTCGCCCTCTGCGGACCACCGGTCATGTACAAGTTTGTCCTCATGGAACTGGACGCCCGACGCATTCCCCATTCCCAGATCTTTGTCGATCTGGAACGACGCATGAAGTGTGGCGTAGGCAAGTGTGGCCACTGCCAAATCAACCATGTCTACTGCTGCCAGGAGGGTCCGGTTTACCGGTTTGACCACATCGAGCATCTCCCCGAGGCATTACAATGAAACCAAAAGTGGCGTTTTTTGATTTTGCTGGTTGCGAGGGTTGCCAACTTGCCGTGCTCAACTGTGAGGATGTATTGTTGGATATCCTCGGACTGGTCGATATTGTCGAATTCCGTGAAGCCATCTCGGAAACAGCTCCCCGCTTCGACGTAGCCTTTATCGAGGGCAGCATCCACCGGGAGGAGGATGTCGAGCGGTTGCGGGGCATCCGTGCCCGCAGCACCTACCTGGTGGCTTTGGGGGCTTGTGCCTGTATCGGCAATGTCCAGGCCCGTTCCAACTTTATTGCCCCAGCCGAAAATTTCAAGCGGGTTTATGGCGAGGTCGACCGCAATCAGGCGCAGACCGACCCCGAGTTTTGGCCCTTGTGGGCCCACACCCGGGTCCGGGCCGTGAAAGAGATTGTGCCGGTTGATTTTGAACTGCGGGGCTGTCCCATGGTGCCGGCCGAGTTTGTCCACCTCGTCAAGGCACTGGTCAGCGGCTCCATTCCCCATTTTCCCGCCAATGCCGTTTGTGTCGAGTGCAAGGCGAACGAGAACGAGTGCGCCTTCGACCGGGGGGAAACCTGTATGGGACAGATCACTTATGGGGGGTGTGGTGCCATTTGCGTGACCAATGGTTATCGGTGTGACGGTTGTCGGGGCGTGTTGCCACATGCCAATCTGGCGGCACACCGGCAGTTGCTGCGGGAAAAAGGTTTGTCCGATGCCCTCATCCAAAATCGCTACCGTCTGTTTTGCAGCGCGGAGCCCCTGGGACAGGAGATCCGGAGATGAAAAACGATACCAAAACCTACAACATTGATGTCCACCATGTCACCCGCATTGAGGGACATGGCAACATTCGCATCAATACGCGGGCCGGGGTGGTGGAAGAGGTCAAACTCTGCATCGTCGAAGCCAACCGTTTTTTTGAGAGCTTTACGCGGGGCATGTTGCCCCAGGAGATTCCCTGGGTCGTGGGGCGCATTTGCGGCATTTGCTGTGTCGGTCATCAGTTGGCCGCCACCAAGGCCGTCGAGGATTCCCAGGGGATCACCGTCTCGCCGCAGACGGTCCTGTTGAGAAAAATGTTCAACGAGTCCCAGTTTTTGCAAAGTCATGTCCTGCATGTCTATTTTCTGGCCGTACCCGATTTTGTCGGCGCGCCCAGTGTGCTGCCGCTGGCCAGTTCCCACCCGGAGGTGGTCAAGCGGGCCTTGCGTCTGAAAAAATTGGCCAACGACTATACGGCGGTCATGGGCGGGCGGGTCATCCATCCCATGAGCAACACCTTGAAGGGCTGGCGCAAGCTGCCTGATCTGGCACAGATCGAGCAGATCCGCGACCGTCTGCTGGCGGCGGTGCCGGATGTGCTGGAGACCATTGCCATTGTCAAGACCTTGAAAATTCCCCAGTATGAGCGGGAAACCGAGTATGTCTCCCTGAAACATCCCGATGAATATGCCTTGTATGACGGCGATGTGTTCAGTTCCGATACCCAGAAAGCGGTGCCGGTGCGCAATTATCGGTGGGTCACCAACGAATTTACGGTTCCCCATTCCACGACCAAATGGTCGCGTTGGCATCGGGATTCGTATGCGGTGGGTGCCTTGGCGCGGGTGAACAACAATTTTGCGCAACTGCGTCCCGAGGCGCAGGGGGTGGCCGAGACGCTTGGTCTCAAGGTGCCCTGTTATAATCCCTACATGAACAATGTGGCCCAGGTGGTGGAAATTGTCCATTGCGCCTACAACAGCCTGGCCATGATGGAGACGGTACTCAACGGGGGCTTGCAGGCAGAGGATATTTCCCATACCCCCGTCGCGGGACGCGGTTTCGGAGCCGTCGAAGTGCCGCGTGGCATCCTCTTCCATGAATATGCCTTCGATGAAACAGGCCGGTGTTCTGACGCCAACTCCATCATTCCCACCAGTCAGAACATCAACAATATCGAGCAGGATATGAAGGCCTTTGTGCCCCAGATGTTGCCGAACATGTCCAAGGAGGAGTTGACGCTGCACATGGAAATGTTGCTGCGGGCCTACGATCCCTGCATCTCCTGTTCGGTGCATATGTTGGACGTCGAGTTCACCGATTGAGGGTGGCGGGCGCACGGGGAAGCACTGCATGGGTTTGACGGTGGTTGGTATCGGCAGTCGGTATGCCCGGGATGATGCGGTCGGTTTGGCGTTGGTGGAAGCCTTGCCGACCGTTTTTTCTGGGTGTGCTGTGGTGACGTTGTTGTGGGAAAATGCCGATGCCTTGACTTTGGCCCATGATCTGCTCGAATTGCCGGGGCCGGTGTTGATCGTCGATTGTGCGGATATGGGGTTGGCGGGCGGCGCGTGGCGTTTTTTTGCCATGCAGGATGTGTCGTTGCATCCGCACCAGAGTACCGTTTCCACCCATGGTGTGGGTATGGCGGAGGCGTTGGCCATCGCCCAGGCACTGGGGTTTGGTCACCCGGTGCATCTGTTTGGTGTGCAACCGTTTGATCTTTCTCCCTGCCCGGATTTGACGCCGGAGATGCAGGAATGTTTGCCTGTGCTGCAAGAAGCGTTGGTGGCGGCGGTTGATCGGCTGGTGCGGTCTTGAGGAACCTCCACTGGGGAGGGCGGTGAACCGCCCCCCCAGACCCCCCCACCCTTTTTTTTTAATAATAATTTGCAAGGGGGTCCGGGGGGGATTATCCCCCCCGGTGGGGTCCAGGGGCAAAGCCCCTGGTGGGGTTGGGGGCGAAGCCCCCACTGGATTGCCAACGGGGTACCGTAACATGTGTCTAGCAGTTCCCATGCAAATTGTGGCCATCGCCGAAAACGGTACCGGGACGGTGGATCTGGACGGTACCCGCTACCCGGTGGAATTGATGCTGATCGAGGATCCCCAAATCGGCGACTATGTCCTCATCCATGCGGGCTATGCCATTGAAAAACTGGATATCGCCGAAGCGGATGCCCGGTTGGCCCTGTTTGAGTCTCTGGCCGAGATTTACCGGCAGGAGACTGGTTTGCCGGTCACTTTGGCGGCTCCTCCCCGGCAACGCGAGGCGGTATGACACGCTATATCGAGGGTTTCCGCAAAATGGACGCCGCCAGCCATTTTCGCACGACCTTGGCCGAGCAGGGTCGGCAATTGGCCGAACAGGGGCGGTCCATCCACCTGATGGAGGTGTGTGGCAGCCACACCATGGCCATTGCCCGCTTTGGCATTCGTGATTTTCTCCCGGCTGCCATCTCGCTGGTGAGTGGTCCGGGCTGTCCGGTCTGTGTGACCGATCCAGGCTATATTGACGCCGCCATCACCCTGGCTGGCCAGGGCAAGATTATCGCCACGTTTGGCGACATGTTGCGTGTTCCCGGTTCCCGGACCAGTCTGGCCGAGGCCAGGGCCGCTGGGGGGCGGGTGGAAGTGTGCTATTCGCCGCTGACGGCCATCGAACTGGCCCGCAACCATCCCGAAACGGAGGTGGTTTTTCTGGCGGTCGGGTTTGAGACCACCATCGCCCCGGTCGTGGCCATGCTGGATGCAGTGATCCGGCAAGCCATCGACAATGTCTCGCTGTTGACGGCTTTCAAGCGGGTCCCGCCCGCCCTTTCCGCCTTGATTGCCGATCCCGAAATTCAGATTGATGGTTTGCTCTGTCCGGCCCATGTCAGTGCCATTATTGGGGCCGATGCCTATCGTCCCTATGCCGAGCAATACGGGGTGGCCTGTGTGGTGGCCGGGTTTGAACCCCTGGATATTTTGTACGGTCTACAGGGGCTGACGCAGCAATTGCTGGAGAATCGCCCGCACGTTGACAATCAATATGGCCGTGTCGTCAAGGCTGAGGGCAATCGCCAGGCGCAACGGCTTATGGAGCACTATCTGCTCCCGGCGGATGCCTCCTGGCGTGGTCTGGGGACCATTCCGGCCAGTGGTCTGGTGTTGCGTCCCGAGTTTGCCCGGTTTGATGCGGTCCATCGCCATGGCATCCTCCCGACACCGGGGCGGATCAATCCCCGTTGCCAGTGTGGCGAGGTGCTCAAGGGCAAGATTCGCCCGGCCCAGTGTCCCCTGTTCGGGGTGGCCTGTCACCCGGACAAGCCGTTGGGACCGTGCATGGTCAGCTCCGAGGGCAGTTGTGCCGCTGATTTTAAATATGCCCGTGGAGGTGCATGATGAACGATTGTGTCCTGCTCGGTCATGGCGGGGGTGGTCGCCTGTCGCACCAACTGATTGAACAGGAGATTGTGGCCCGGTTTGGCCAAGGTCCGCTGCAAACGCTGCCCGATGCGGCCACGCTGGAACTGGACAGTCGGCGGATTTGCTTTACGACCGACAGTTTTGTCGTGCACCCTCTGGAATTTCCCGGTGGCAATATCGGCGATCTGGCGGTTCACGGCACGGTCAATGACCTGGCCGTCTCCGGTGCCAGGCCCCGCTGGCTCTCCCTGGGTCTGATCCTGGAAGAGGGGTTGCCGCTGGCGACCTTGCGCCGGGTGCTGGACTCGGTGCAACGGGCAGCAGAGCAGTGTGAGGTCGCCGTGGTGACCGGGGATACCAAAGTGGTGCGTCGCGGGCAGTGTGACGGCCTGTATATCAATACGTCTGGCATCGGCGAGGCCATTCCCGGTTTTGCCCTGAGCTTAAGCCGCGTCGGTTTGGGCGATTGCATTCTGGTGAGCGGTCCGCTGGGCGACCATGGGGCGGCGGTGCTTTCGGCTCGGGAAGGGTTTCAGATGCAAAACGGTCCGCTCAGCGATTCTCGCCCGGTGCATCGTCTGGTGCAGTCGGTGGCCGATTTGGCCGCCGACATCCGCTTCATGCGCGATCCGACCCGTGGTGGACTGGCGACTGTCCTCAATGAAATGACCGCTGGCCAATCCTATGGCATCCGCATTCGGGCGCGTGATCTGCCTTTTTCCCCCGGTACCAATGCCCTGGCGGAAATGCTGGGTCTGGATCTGTTGCATGTGGCCTCGGAGGGATGTCTGGTGCTGCTGTGTGCGGAATCGGTGGCTGCGGCGATTCTGGCGCGCTGGCAGGCTCTGCCGGAAGGGGTTGATGCCAGGGCCATTGGCCGGGTCACCGATCAGGCCGGTCGGGTCATTCTGGAGACCGCCATCGGTGGGCAACGGGTGGTGGATGTGCCCAGTGGCGAACTCCTGCCCAGGATCTGCTGATGCACGAATTGAGCGTGGTCACGGCCCTGGTGGAGCAGATCCAGGAGGTTCTGGCGCGGGAGAATGGCTGCCAGTTGGTCTCCCTCACCGTGGCCATGGGTGCCTTGAGCGGGGTGGACCGGGATGCTTTTGAATTCTGTTTTCCGTTGGTTGTGGAAGGGACGCCGTTGCACGGGGCGCAATTGCACATTGAAGAGGTGCCCTTGCGACTGAGTTGCCGGGAGTGTGGGGCAGAATCGCAACCCGACGAGGTGTTTCTCATACAGTGCATGACGTGCGGCTCCGGTCTCGTGGAGATCGTGGATGGCCGCGATTTGGTGCTTCGGTCGCTGGAGGTGAGATAATGTGCCAGGAGTGTGGATGTGCGGCGGGATTGGCGCGGGCCATGCGGAGCCAGGCAAGACCGCATGATCATACCCATGGCGACCATGACCATCACCATGGTGAGCAGGATCATCTCCATCCCCACGATGGGCATGATCATCTCCATTCCCACGATGACCATGACCATCTCCATCCCCACGATGGTCACGACCATGTCCATCCCCATCCCCATCCCCCTGTTCACCCGCCTGTGGAACATCCGGCCTCCCCGGTTGGCGAGGAGGCCAGCGGGGAGCGGACCATTCATCTGGAAACCAAGGTGCTGGCCAAAAATGATGCCCTGGCCGAGGAAAACCGCCGCTGGTTGGCGCAACGCAACATTCAGGCCATCAACCTGATCTCGTCGCCGGGCGCGGGCAAGACCTTGCTGTTGGAGCGCACTTTGGAGCGTTTGCACGAGCGTCTTCCCTGTGCCGTCATTGTGGGCGATCTGCAAACCGATAATGATGCTCGCCGTCTGCAAGGCAAGGGGGCGGTGGTGCACCAGATTGAAACGGTCCATTCCTGCCATCTGGATGCGGGGCAGGTGGGCCGACTGTTGCCCCAGGTGCTCCCGGCGGGGAGCAAGACACGTCTGTTGATTATCGAAAATGTGGGCAATCTGGTCTGTCCGGCGGCCTTTGACCTGGGCGAGCAGATGAAAATTGCTTTGCTCTCGGTCACCGAGGGAGAAGACAAGCCCTTGAAATATCCCACCCTGTTCCATCATGCCCCGGTGGTGTTGATCACCAAGGTGGATCTGGTGCCGTATCTGGCCTGGGATCGGGAGCGGTGCTGGAGCAATATTCGGCAAGTGCGTCCCGATGCGCAAATTTTTGAAGTGAGTGCGGTGAGTGGGGCGGGCATGGATGCGTGGATCCGGTTTCTGGAGCAGATGGGGCAATGAAATGACTGGTCTTTTCCCGAAAGACAGCAAGGCGTTGCTCGACGAAAAAGCGGATGTCTACGAGGAGGGGTTGCGCACCACAGAGATGTCCGAGCGCAGCCGGTGGTTTACCCAGACCCGATGGTATGCGACGGGGCTCTGTTTTCTGGGTTCGCTGTGGGCCGCGCTGCCATCCCTGAACCGGTTGCATAAATGCACCATTGATTATCGCTATTTTCTCGCCGTGGCCATTTTGCTGGCCGTCAGCAACCTGATTTATGTGCGGGTGGAACGGGCGGTGACGGTTTGCCAACCCTCCAAAGAGCAGATGTGCCGTTTTCTCGGCATCCAGATGTTGACCGATTTTATGGCCCTGTCACTGCTCACCTATGGGCTGGGCGGGGTTGAGACCCCTATTTTGATTTTGTTTTTGCCGCATATTATTCTGTCCGCGCTCTTTTTTTCGCGGTCTGACAGTTTTATCATCACCTGGTTTGGGATTTTTTTTGCGGCCTTGCCCATGGTGTTGGAATATCTGCGGCTGGTCTCCACCCTGTCCATCTTTGATGAGGCGCACAAGGTATCCGTCATCAGTTCCAACGGGATTATCACCTCTGGTTATATCCTGGGCATTGCGGCGGCCTTTCTCGTCTGCTGGTATCTGGTCAGCGATATCGCTTCTGTTTTGCTGTTGCGCGAACGGCAACTGGGCCGGGCCTTCAATCGCTTGAAACTGTTGGATCAGGAAAAATCCCAGATCACGCTCCGGGCGACCCATGAATTGAAGGCTCCCTTTGCGGCCATCAAAAGTTATGTGTACACCTTGCGCGATGGCTATTGTGGTGTCTTGCCGGACAAGGCCCAACAGGTTGTGGTGCGGATCGGTGAGCGGTGCGACATGTTGATGGAGAAAATCAGCGACATCATTCATCTGAGCAATTTGCGGACGGCGACGCAGGCGAATGTTGGGTTGACGGAGACCGATCTGATGGTCATAATACCCAAGGAACTGGAAGATGCCAGGTTGATCGGGAAACATCGGGGTATCGAGGTGCAATTCCGGTCGGACAAGATGGCTTGTCCGATCCTGGCATCCAGGGATCATCTTTCCACCATGATTTCCAACTTGTTGCGTAATGCCGTAAACTATTCCAAGGATGGCGGCGTCGTGGAGGTTTCTCTGGAAGCCGCAGAGGGCAAGGTGCTGTTGCATGTGCGGGACCATGGCATCGGTATCCCCGCCGAGCACCAGAGCAAAATCTTCGAGGAGCATTTTCGCTCCAACAATGCTGTTCGCTTTAACCCCAACAGCAGCGGCATGGGATTGGCACTGGTCAGGGAAATCGTTCGGCTGCATAACGGCGATATCCGCGTTTCCAGCCAACTGGGTGAGGGGTCGTGTTTTACCGTGACCTTTGCACAATTGCAGTAATAACAACCGAAAACGGGAGATGAGCATGGCAAAAATCTTGATTATCGATGACGACCAGGACATTATCGATACCCTGACCATGATCCTGGAGAACAGCGGGCATACCGTGATAACCAAGCAGGATACGGACAACCTCCTTAACGATGTCAAGGCATCGCGTCCAGATCTGATCGTCCTGGATATCATGTTGCCGGAGGATTCACAGGCGGGATTCAAGGCGGCTCGCGCCCTGAACAAGGATGCAGAGGTCGGCAGCATTCCCGTGCTCATCCTCTCTGCCGTCAACCAGCGCAGCAATCTTGCTTTTGGCTTTTCAGAGAGCGATATCAGCACAGACTTTTTGCCGGTCGAGGCCTTTATCGAAAAACCGGTTGAACCGCAGGTGTTGCTCAGCAAGATTGAGCATTTGCTTTACCCCGGTTGAGAAGGGCTGCGGGGACTGGTTCTGTTTATCAAGGGGGACCGGGGGGGATTGTCCCCCCCCGGTGGGGGGAACTTATAGCGCATCCCGTTATACACATCGCAAAAATCTGTTATTATTCAATGGGGGTCCGGGGGAGATTATCTCCCCCGGTGGGGTCCAGGGGCGAAGCCCCTGGTGGGGTCCGGGGCGAAGCCCCGGAAAAACAAAACCCCGTGGGTAGAGAATCCAACGTGCCGCTGCGGCA